>SVQC01000005.1 GCA_015065585.1 Oscillospiraceae bacterium | reverse complement strand
CTTCCTGATTTTGCAGAGGTTATTACCGTTGGCGGCAAAAAATACGCTCCTATTTATGAAGAATTCTATATTACCGAGATTGAATTTGCCGAGGCTGGTAAGGGTAGCGTTGTATTTAAAGACGGCGATAACAAAATCTCTAAAACCGGTGACGTAGGCGCTGCTGTTGAAATTCCTGCTCCTGCTACACAGGAAAACTTCCTTGGCTGGTTCAACGAAGCTACCGGCGCACAGGCTGATTCTTCCTTAGTATTTGCCGCCGGCGCTCCTGCTGTTTACGTTGCAAGATACCTTGAATATAAAGACTACGTTAAGGTAGAAGCCGCTGACGTTAACTTTAGCGCAAATAACAGCGTATTAGAAACCACTGTAAAATCAGGCTTAGGCCCGATTCTTAAGGAAGGCAATAGTTACAGAATTATTCCTGCCTACGCTAAGATAATAAGTTGGCCCGATGGCGTAACCGTGCCTCATAAGGGTAATGTTTCTTATTTAAACAGAAGTACTGTTACTCTTGGAACCTCTGTATCTTTACCGAATACTGCTGAAGATACGGAAGCCGGCGCATTAAAGATGGTAGCTTCTGCAGGTTACGATTCCTATGTTGCAACCCTTAAGGATGCTGATGGAAGTGCCGTTCTTGCAAAGGCAAATACCAAGTACATTGTAAGACTTGCCTACGTTCAGAAGGGCGCAGGTACCACAAGAGTAAATATTGATGCAGGCAGAAAATCTGCTGAAGCTTCAACTACCCAGAAAACTGCCTCTGATGGTAAACTTTATGACTACTCTACCGCTACCGAAGTGGAGGGCACTGCTTTTGGTGATTTTGATGATAAAAACGGTGTTATCCTCGGTTCTGTAAGTGAAACCTATCCCCAAGGTGTTCAGTATGCCACCTTTAACTTCACCACCGGCGATATGACTGACGCTATCCCCGAATTCAACCTTGTTGTTACTCCTCAGGGTGTTCTTGGTAAATACCAGGGTACCGGAGAAGGAACATGGTATGGAGGCGTTCCTCAGGATGAAAACGGTGGAAATAAATGGGGTTCTTCTAACTGGGGTAGATATACCGTAGTAGGTCTTCCTGAATTCGAAATTCAGTCTATTGAAATTATCGAAGTTAAAGAAAACGAAACCGTTGTTAACTTCGTAAAGGCTGACGAAGAAATTCTTAAAAAGGCTGCTTCCGGAACTGCTTTCTCTGCTGAAAACACTCCCGCTAACTTCGAAGGCAAATGGTATAACACTACCGATGCTAACTTTGATTCTAGAGTAATTTCTGCATATCCTGCAGCTCACGCTAACGTTTATGACTTCAGTGCTCTTGTTCCTACTGTTGGTTCTCGTGAGTACTTAAGCCCCCGCGGTATCTTCGTAACTAAGTATGAAGACAAAGACGTTCTTAAGTATATGCCTTATACCTATGCAGAATATGCTGAAAAATATAATGCAGATATCCAGTCCTCCGGTGCTGTTGTTGCAGACATAACTCCCGAAACTGCATTATCTAAATTGAATACTGTTTACAATAGCGCTATCTACAACGCTTATCGTGTATCTACCGCTAAGCTTGAAAACGGAAAGACCTATAAGGCTACTATTACCTACAAGGCTCCCGTAGCTCCTAACGGTATTAACATTAAGTTTATTGCTGCTCAGGACGGCTCTGCTGTTCAGACCTACAACTTCCTTGAAGGTATCAGCATTGCTCAGACTGACGAATGGGTAACTAAGACTGTATACTTCAACGCTGACCTTCCCACTTCCGGTGGTGCTGTAGCAGCTTCAACCCTTTATATGAATCCCTACAGCAAGATTGATTCTTATGACTATGCAGAAGGCAGACCTGAACTCTACATCAGCGAAATTAAGGTAGAAGCAATTGAAGATGCTGTATTTGACGAAGCTGCTGCTTGTCTTAAAGACGAAGTTGCAAACGCTAAAAATACTCAGGCTATCCGTATGTTCTTCGATTATAAGACCAGCGCTGATGGTTCTAAGATTATTATTGATGGTAAAGAATATGAGATCGCTGCCCGTGGTGTAATCTATCACGACGGTACTAAATTTGTAGATACTATCTATAATAATAAGACATCTACTTATTTTGACCTTGGCAACAAGAAGTTTGCTGCTGAAAAGACCGAAAACTTCACAAATTGCTGGGCTTATGACGAAGCTAACAGCGTAGTTACCTTCTCTAACTATATCGTAGGCTTCAATAGTCCTGAAAAAGAAGCTCTTAAGCTTATTGCTCGCGGTTACGTTAAGTATATCGGTGAAGACGGCGCAATCCATACTATCTACTCTGCAGCTATCAATCGTAGCGTAGACGATATTCAGGAATTACACGACGATTCTATCGAAAATTACGAAACTCAGGTAGGTTAATCTGATTAATCTGACTACGCTAAATTAATTAAAAGGCACTCAAAGAAATTTGAGTGCCTTTTTTCTATGCCTTCTCCTTCAAGCCTTCTCCTAGAGGTGACTCCCCATAAGTATGGGGAGATGTCCGAAGGACAGAGGGGACGGTCTCCGGTAAGGAGAAGCTGTCACTAAGTAACTGATGAGGTGTAGCCTTCCGCAGAAGGCGTTATTTCTTAGTGTACCCCTCAGCCACCGCAAGCGGTCCCCATTCTCCCTTGAGGCACACTTCCTTACGGAGTGTGCCTCAAGGGAGAATGCTTTGTACCAGACATAATATAAATATTGAAATTTTTATACAAAAGTAGTATACTTAAGTTACCAACCAAATTTAAAGGTGATTTAATGAAATTCGACGTAAAAACTTGTGTGCGCCTTGGTCTTACTGCCCTTGTTACATATTTGCTTATCAGTTATTGGGATAAGGTTTCAGTAACCATTATCAGCGCTCTTGCTCCCATAATTATCGGCTTTATTATTGCTTATCTCGTAAATATAATTATGTGTGCTTATGAAAAATTTTATTTCCCAAAATCAAAAAAGAAATTTGCTAAGAAAAGCCGCCGCGCCGTTTGTATGATATTAGCCTTTTTGACGGTTTTTGCCGTTATTGCTCTTGTTGTTGGACTTGTCGTACCTGAATTTATATCCTGTATACAGGTACTTATAGAAAAACTCCCCAAGGCTATAACCAAATTAATCGGCAGACTAAACGAAATAGAATTTATTTCCGACGACGTTATTTCTGCTCTTAGCAGTATTAACTGGCAAGAGCGAATCGCTCAGCTTGCGGGAATTGCAACTACAGGTGTTACAAATATCGTCGGTGTGATTATTTCCTCGGTAACCGCCGTATTTTCGGGCATAGTAACCGGCTTTTTAAGTCTTATTTTTGCTATTTACTTCCTGCTTGGAAAAAACAAACTATTAAGGCAGGTTTGCAAGGTTACAAGGCATTATCTTAGTGAAAAGCTCTACGGAAAGCTCAAATATATCTTTAAGATATTAAACGACAGCTTCCACCGTTATATTGTAGGTCAATGTATTGAGGCGGTTATCCTTGGTGTTCTCTGTACCATAGGTATGCTTATTTTAGGACTTCCATACGCTACAATGATAGGCGCGCTTATAGCCTTTACCGCCCTTATCCCTATTGTCGGAGCATTTCTTGGGGCAAGTGTGGGAGCGTTTATGATACTTACCGAAGACCCTGTAAAAGCTTTAATATTTATAATCTATATTTTAGTTCTTCAACAGCTAGAGGGCAATCTTATTTATCCCAAGGTTGTTGGCTCATCAATCGGTATACCTGCAATATGGGTGCTTGCCGCTGTAACCATAGGCGGCGGAGTGTTCGGTGTGGGCGGTATGTTGCTTTTCGTACCGTTAACCGCCGCAATTTTCCGTATAATCCGCGACGACCTTAAAGCGAAGCCTTCTCCTTGAGGTGACTCCCCATAAGTATGGGGAGATGTCCGAAGGACAGAGGGGACGGTCTCCGGTAAGGAGAAGCTGTCACGAAGTAACTGATGAGGTGTAGCCTTCCGCAGAAGGCGTTATCTCTTAGTATCTAAAACCTAGTATACCCCTCAGCCACCGCAAGCGGTCCCCCTTCTCCCAAGAGAGAATGCTTTGACGAAAAATCCCTTCTCTTTGCCCAAGTGTTCTTAAGGACACTTGGGCAGTTTTATTCGCCTTTCGGCGAGTTGTATTGCTACGCAGTTATATTCGACTATCGCCGAGTGTTATTCGCTTCGCGAGTTTAGTGGCGAATGAAATATCACTAAAACCGAAAGGTTTTAATATCACTTTGCCGCAAGGCAAAATAACACTGTGAGACCTGTCTCACAATATCACTTTTTAAGTTTTCTTTTGAGATAGGTTAAAGGGTTTTAGGTTCTCCTAACAAGTGGAATTTGCCGTACAAATTCCCTACTTGTCGCAGTATAAGACAAAAGGATGTGTAGAAATTTTTCTACACATCCTTTTTAACTGTCCTTAGGAACTCTGCCCGTTTGAGAAGGGATTTTAATATATAACACACTATTATTCTTTAGCGCGGACAAGCCTTTGGATACCGCCGCTTTGGGTGTAAATTGTTAAATTATCACCCTCAATTTTATAGGTAACGGTATTATAGGTTGCGCCTTCGATAATGGTAATAAGATTACCGGTAACGGAATATTTTAAAAACTGCTCCTGTTTGTCGAATTTGGTTTTTAAAGTTCCGCTTTCTCTAAAGTCGAAATAAGAATTTATATAGTTTACGGTTCTGCTTCCGTTAGTAAGGGAAAGAAGCTCCCATTTACCAAGAAGGGGAGTAGCATCGGCAGAAACCTGAGGCGCAGAGGAGGAGCTTTCGGTAATATTTACCTCAACGTCACCGCCGCTGGCTGAATGGAACTCGCCGGGGTCTTCACAAGCGCATAGGGAAAATACAAATAAAAGCGAAAAAATCAAGCAATAAATTCGTTTCATATATACACACCTCTACATATATATTTTATTCTAACATATTCTTTTCTAAATTTCAATTACTATTGTTTTTTTTGCTGAAATTTGTTATAATAGGTTTAAGAAAGTACGAGGTGGAAGTTTTGGGAAAAGTTATTGCTGTTGTAAATCAAAAGGGCGGCGTGGGTAAAACCACTACTGCCGTTAATCTTGTATCGGCGCTGGGTATTGCCGGTAAAAAGGTTTTACTTATTGACTGTGACCCTCAGGGTAATTCTACAAGCGGTTACGGTATTGATAAACGGCGCATTGAAAAGTCGTCTTACGGTTTGCTTATCGGCGCTTACTCTGCAAAACACGCTATTATTAATACTGAGTTTAATAACGTTGATATTATTCCTGCCGATATGAATTTAGCGGCGGCGGAGGTTGAGCTTGTTGAAATCGAAAACCGTCACAATCAGCTTAATATGACTCTTGCCGAGGTTAAAGACAGCTATGATTTTATTTTTATTGACTGTCCGCCCTCTTTCGGTCTTGTTCCCGTTAACGCCCTTGTGGCCAGCGACACCGTTTTGGTTCCTATGCAGTGCGAGTATTACGCTATGGAGGGACTTTCTCAGCTTATGACCTCTATCCGTCAGGTAAAGCGTCTTTACAACCCGACTTTAGAGCTTGAAGGCGTTATACTTACTATGTATGACGGCAGACTTAATCTCACAGGACAGGTTGTTGCCGAAATCAAGAAATTTCTTGGCAACAAGCTTTATGCTACCGCTATTCCGAGAGCTGTACGTCTATCCGAAGCCCCAAGCTACGGTATGCCGATACAGTATTACGATAAAAGAAGCAAAGGCGCTATAGCCTACGATAATCTTGCAAAAGAATTTCTCAAACGAAATAAGTAGGAAGGAATTTTATTATGGCAGTTAAAAAAGGCGGTCTTGGCAGAGGCTTCGGCTCTGTTTTAGACGAAAATACAATAGATAACGGCGGTCTTGTTGAGGTTGAGCTTAACGAAATTGAGCCTAACCGCGAACAGCCCCGAAAGGATTTTGACCAAGCGGCACTAAACGAGCTTGCCGCCAGTATAGAAAAACACGGCTTGCTTCAGCCTATAGTTGTTCGTCCTCTGCTTAACGGCAGATATGAAATTATTGCGGGCGAGCGCCGTTGGAGAGCAAGCAGAATTGCCGGACTCTACCGAGTTCCCGTAATTGTAAAGGCTATGGACGGACAAGCTGCCGCCGAAGCCGCTCTTATCGAAAATTTACAGAGAGAAGACCTTAACGCTTACGAAGAAGCCCTGGGTTATTCTGCTCTTATTGAAAAATTCTCTTTAACGCAGGAAGAAGCGGCTGAAAGGGTAGGAAAGTCCCGTACCGCCGTTACAAACGCTTTAAGACTTTTAAAGCTTCCCGCAGATATTTTAGCCGCGCTCAGAGAAGGTAAAATTACTGCAGGTCACGCCCGCGCCATGCTTTCTGCCGAGGGTGAAAAGCAAAAAGAGATGTTAAATGCCGCAATCGACGGCGCATCGGTTCGCGAAATTGAGGCGATGCTTAAAAAGGGTACTAAAAGCGTAAAAAAAGAAAAGAAAGTTGACAATTACTGCAAGGAAGTAGCTCTTGCCTTAAAGGACGTTCTCCACCGTCCTGTTACCGTCAAGGGAAGCGCCGACAGGGGCACCCTTACGATTGAATTTTACAGCAAGGCTGAACTTGCCGAATTTGCCCGCCGTCTTGCAGAAAAGGAAGAATAAATGAACCTTGCTGATTATAAAGTTGTAAAAAGCCTTTTAGAGCCTATTGGTTTTTCCTTTAAAAAATCTTTGGGACAGAATTTTCTTATTGATTCCTCGGTTTGTCCCGCTATGGCAGAGTATTCTGCCGACAAAAATACCGGAGTCCTTGAAATAGGCCCCGGTATAGGTGTTTTAACGGTAGAATGCGCTAAGGTTGCCAAAAAGGTTGTGGCAATTGAGCTTGACAAAAGGCTTGAAGCGGTTTTAAATAAAACTCTTGCCGATTATGATAATGCCGAGGTTGTTTTTGGTGACGCTCTAAAGCTTGACCTTGCTTCTTTAATTAAGGAAAAGTTTAGTGAATGTGAGCGCGTTGCCGTTTGCGCAAACCTTCCTTATTATATAACCTCGCCACTTATAATGAAATTGCTGGAGAGTAAACTGAATATTGACAGCATTACTGTTATGGTGCAGAAAGAGGCTGCCGAGCGTCTTTGCGCCGAGGTTGGCTCAAGAGATGCAGGGGCAGTTACGGCGGCTTGCGCTTATTACAGTCAGCCTACTTTACTTTTTGAGGTTGACAGATACTCATTTATGCCGCCGCCTAACGTCGATTCGGCGGTTATAAAGCTTGATATTTTAAAAGAACCGCCCGTCAAGGTAAAGGACGAGAAGTTTTTCTTCTCGATTATAAAGGCTTGCTTTGCTCAAAGGCGAAAAACACTTTTAAACACCGTCAGTAATACTTTGAAAATTGATAAAAGCAAAATATCCGACGCTCTGACCCAAATGGGCAAAGAGCAAAGTATCAGAGGCGAGGTTTTGACATTAGAGGAATTGGCGACCCTTTCCGATTTGCTTTGCTAGTCCTTTGCGCCCGAGTCAAAAAGAAGACTCATAATAAAACCGAAAAGAATGGCGGCGGTTATTCCTCCTGCCGTTGCGGTAAGTCCGCCGGTCAAAGCGCCGATAAGACCATATTCCTCAACACCTTTTTCTACTCCCGTGGCTAAAAGGTAGCCGAAACCCGTAAGGGGAGTGGTGGCACCGCACCCGGCAATCTGAACGAGGGGTTTGTAAACGCCGATAGCTGTAAGAAGCACTCCCGAAACAACGTAGCCCGTTAAAATTCTGGCAGGGGTAAGCTTAGTAAAGGAAATAAGAAGCTGTCCGATAACGCAAAATGCTCCGCCAACCAAAAAAGCAATAATAATTCTTATAAACATAAAATCACCGTCATTAGTGTTTGACGGTGATTTTTAATTATACATTTTTCTTGATTTTATCGTTATATTCTTTGAATTTCTGCTCGTTTTTATTGTCGCCGTATTTATAATAGGTTTTATTTTTTATATTATCGGGCAGATATTGCTGTTTCACATAATGGTTTTCGTAGTCGTGGGGGTAAAGATAATGCTGACCGCGTACTGACGCATCCTCGCCGTCATAGTGCTTGTTCTGAAGCTGACGGGGGATATCGCCGCCGATACCGTGCTCAACATCGTACATAGCCGCATCAATTGCCATTTCTCCCGAATTTGATTTAGGTGAGGTGGCAACGAGGATAACCGCGTCGGCAAGAGGGATTCTGGCTTCGGGAAGACCTACGAACATAGCCGCATCGATAGCCGCTTTCACTATGGGAATTATCTGAGGATAGGCAAGACCAACATCCTCACAGGCACAAACCATAAGACGTCTGCAGGCGCTGGGCAAATCACCGGCGGCAAGAATCCTCGCAAGATAATAAACGGCGGCGTCGGGGTCGCTTCCCCGCATAGATTTCTGATAGGCGGATAAAAGGTCGTAATGCTCGTCGCCCTCGCGGTCGTAACGAACAGCATTGTTTTCTAAAATCTGTTCGGCAATTTCATTGGTAATAATAACGCTTTGGTCGTATTTTAAGGTTAAAAGACAAAGCTCAAGCATATTAAGGGCTCGTCTGACGTCGCCGCCGGCGGAAACTGCCAATTTTTCTCTGACACCCTCTTCAAAGGAGTAATCCTTTGAGTCGTCCTTAGAGCAAAGAGCGATAGCGCGGTCTAAGAGAGAGGCAATATCCTCTTTTTCGAGAGTTTTGAACTCGAAAACGGTAGAACGGGAAAGAATAGCGTTGTAAACATAGAAAAAAGGATTTTCGGTAGTAGAGGCAATAAGGGTAATGTCACCATTTTCTATGTAGGAAAGCAAAATTTGTTGCTGTTTTTTATTAAAATACTGAATTTCGTCAAGGTATAAAAGGACACCACCGGCACATTCAAGAGTGTCAAGAGAAGCAATAATATCCTTAATATCCTGAGTTGAACAAACGGTAGCATTAAGATGGAAAAGCTTTTTGCCCGTTTTTTTGGCGATAATATTAGCAACGGTGGTTTTGCCCACACCGGAGGGGCCGTAAAATATAAGATTTTTAATTTCGCCCGTTTCAATAATACGGCGTAAAATTTTACCGTCGCCAAGCAAATGCTTTTGTCCGGCAACCTCACTTATGTCCGTTGGGCGAAGTCTGTCCGCAAGGGGAGAATTCATAAGCCTGCCTCCTTTAAAATATTTCCTTAATTATACCATAATAATATGCTAATGGCAAGAAAAAGCAAAAGTTATGGGCAAAAAGACGAAAAATGTCAACAGGGTTTGTATAAAACGGCAAAAAGAGTAACAAAACAAAAATAGCTCTTGAAATTGTATAAAGATGTGGTATAATGAAAAGGCTCAAAAATCGGAATTTATTGAGTATTGCCGATTTTATACATACAAGATATAGTGGTTTTAATAATTTGACGGAGGAAAAGATTATGAAGATAATCAAAAGAAGCGGCAGAGAAGTTGACTTTGACGCAAGTAAGATAGTTACGGCTATTACCAAGGCGAATGAAAGCGTAGTCAGCAGTGAAAGAATGACACCTATACAGATTAAACGTATTGCCGAAGATGTAGAAATGGCGTGTATGAACGTTAACCGTGCGCTGAGTGTTGAGGAAATTCAGGATATGGTAGAAAACCAGATTATGAATCAGCGCGCTTTTAGTGTTGCAAGAAGCTATATTACCTACCGTTATACCCGCGCCCTTATTCGTAAATCCAACACTACCGATGAGCAGATTTTAAGCCTTATCGAGTGTAACAACGAAGAGGTTAAGCAGGAAAACTCCAATAAAAATCCCACCGTTAATTCGGTTCAGCGTGACTATATGGCTGGTGAGGTTAGTAAGGATATAACGAGAAGAATTCTTCTTCCAAAAGATATCGTAGAAGCCCACGACCAAGGTATAATCCATTTCCACGATGCCGACTATTTTGCTCAGCATATGCATAACTGCGACCTTGTTAACCTTGAGGATATGCTTGAAAACGGTACTGTTATCAGCGGAACTCTTATTGAGAAGCCCCATAGCTTTTCTACCGCTTGTAATATCGCTACCCAGATTATTGCTCAGGTTGCTTCCTGTCAGTATGGCGGACAGAGTATTTCTCTTACCCACCTTGCTCCTTTCGTTGAGATAAGCAGACAGAAAATCAGAAGTCAGGTAAAGGAAGAATATGCCGAGGCTGACGTTGCCCTTGACGGTAATCAGATTGATGCTATTGCTGAAAAGCGTCTTCTTGACGAAATCAGAAAAGGCGTTCAGATGATTCAGTATCAGGTTGTAACCTTAATGACCACCAATGGTCAGGCGCCCTTCGTTACCGTATTTATGTATCTTAACGAGGCAAAGGACGAACGCACTAAGGCAGACCTTGCTCTTATTATTGAGGAAGTACTCAAACAGCGTTATCAGGGTGTTAAAAATGAGCAGGGCGTGTGGATTACTCCCGCTTTCCCCAAGCTTATTTATGTGCTTGAAGAGGATAATATTACCGAGGATTCTAAATATTGGTACTTAACCGAGCTAGCTGCCAAATGTACTGCTAAGCGTATGGTTCCCGACTATATTTCCGAGAAGATTATGCTTCAGAACAAAATTGACAAAAACGGCAACGGCAACTGCTACACCTGTATGGGTTGCAGAAGCTTCCTTACCCCTTATCTTGATGAGCAGGGTAAGCCCAAGTATTACGGTCGTTTTAATCAGGGTGTTGTTACCGTTAACCTTGTTGATATTGGTCTTTCTGCTCAGAAGGATATTAACGAATTCTGGCAGATTTTTGATAAACGTATGGAGCTTTGCCACAGAGCGTTACAGTGCCGTCACGAGCGCCTTACCGGAACTCTTTCCGACGCTGCGCCTATTCTTTGGCAGCACGGAGCACTTCTCCGCCTCAAGCCCGGCGAAACTATAGATAAGTACCTCCACGGCGGTTATTCAACCCTTTCTCTCGGCTATGCAGGTCTTTGGGAATGTGTATATGCAATGACCGGCAAGAAGCTTACCGAAAAAGAGGGCGAGGCATTCGGTCTTGCTATAATGAAGAAGCTTAACGAGTATACTGCAAAATGGAAGGCAGAAGAAAATATCGACTACAGCCTTTACGGAACTCCTCTTGAGAGTACCACCTATAAATTTGCTAAATCTCTGCAGAAGCGATTCGGTATAATTAAGGACATCACCGATAAGAGCTATATCACTAACTCTTACCATGTTCACGTTACCGAGCCTATTGATGCTTTTGAAAAGCTTGAGCTTGAGTCTAAGTTCCAGGCTCTTTCTCCCGGCGGAGCTATCTCATACGTAGAAGTTCCTAATATGCAGCATAATATTGAGGCAGTTCTAGAGGTTATGAAGTTCATATACGATAATATTATGTATGCTGAGCTTAATACCAAGAGCGACTTCTGTCAGGAATGTGGCTTTGACGGTGAAATAGAGGTTACCGAAAACGAAGACGGAAAGCTTATCTGGAAATGCCCTAACTGTGGCAATATTGACCAGACCAAGATGAACGTTGCAAGAAGAACCTGCGGATATATTGGTACACAGTACTGGAATCAGGGCAGAACACAAGAAATAAAAGAAAGAGTGCTTCATTTATAATATGTATTACGGCGAACTGAAAAAGCGTGATATTGCAAACGGACTCGGAGTAAGAGTTGCTCTTTTCGTATCAGGTTGCACTAATCATTGCGAAGAATGTTTTAACCGCGACACATGGGATTTTCATTACGGAAAGCCTTACACACAGGAAACGGAAAATGAAATTATTGAGGCTCTGCGCCCCGACTTTGTTCGGGGCCTTTCTCTTCTGGGAGGAGAACCTATGGAGCCTAAAAATCAACAGCCCCTTTTAAACCTTGTAAAAAGGGTAAAAAAGGAACTGCCGCAAAAGGATATCTGGTGCTATACCGGTTTTACCTATGATGAGCTGCTTGACAGAAAGGCTTATCCCAATACCGAAATAGTAGAGGAGCTTATATCCTATCTTGATGTGCTTGTGGACGGTAGATTTGAAAAGGATAAACGAAATTTAATGCTTAAATTCAGAGGAAGCGAAAACCAACGCCTTATAGACGTAAAGCAAACCATAAAAGAGCAAAAGGTTATACTTCTGGATTTATAAAGGGGAAAATTATGGAAATTCTGATTAAAAAGCTTAAAGAAAATGCAGTTTTACCTACAAGAGGAAGTGTGTCTGCCGCAGGGTACGACCTTTATGCCTGTCTTGATAGTGACAGCGTTACTATAAAACCTAACAGTAACGTAAAAATCGGTACGGGACTTAGTATTGCAGTTCCCGAGGGTTATTTCGGCGCAATTTTTGCGAGAAGCGGTCTTGCGGCTAAGGAAAATCTACGCCCCGCTAATTGTGTAGGTGTTGCTGATTCCGACTATAGAGGTGAGTATATCGTTGCCCTTCATAACGACTGTGATACCGAAAGGGTTGTAAAGAACGGCGACAGAATTGCACAGCTTGTTATTATGCCTTTTTTAAGCGTAGAATTTAAAGAGGTTGATGAGCTTGATGAAACCCAGCGAGGCGCAGGCGGTTTTGGCTCAACGGGAAAGAAATAACTATGAATATTACGGTTTACGGTGCCGCAAGTGAAAATATTAAAAATGAGTATAAGGAAGCCTGTTTTTCTCTTGGTAAAACTCTGGCAAGGCGAGGACATACAATAATTTTCGGCGGCGGTAAAAACGGACTTATGGGCGCTGTGGCAAGAGGCGCCGAAAGTGAAAATGGAAAAATTATCGGAATTGCCCCGAAATTTTTCAAGCCCGACGGTGTGCTTTTTGAAAACTGCACCGAGTTTATCTATACTGATGATATGCGAAGCCGAAAAGAACTGCTTGAAAAGAAAGCCGATGCCATAATAGTTCTCCCCGGCGGTATAGGAACCTATGATGAATTATTTGAGGTTTTCACCCTTAATTCCTTAAAGCAAATTAATAAGCCTATTGCGGTTTTTGATGCGCAGGGATACTATCAACCCTTAAAGTTGATGCTTGATTATACCGTTAAAGAGGGATTTTTGGCAAAGGAAAAAATGGATTGCCTTTTTATCAGTAATAATGATAAAGAAATAATAGAATATATAGAAAAAGAGAGTCGTTAGACTCTCTTTTTATACATCTATTTCTTGTTGCAATGGATTTTCGGCGAGGTTTATGATTTTTAGTCCCTCGTTTACAGCGTAGTTTACGGTATAGGCGGCGCCTCCGCTGTCTCTCTCCTTAAAGCAGATTAAAAAACTGCTCATATCAACAAGGGCGCGGTTACGAGCCTGCATACAGCCGTCAACATAAAATTCAGTGGTATAAATAATAGTATCGCTTTGCTCCTTTATATTCTCGTAAATGGCTTTATCTTTTTCCCGCCAACGCTCAGCCTGATTTTTACAGGGCAAAATTAAAAGAAGCTCTATATGGGGATATTTTTCTTTTGCTTTTAAAACCGTTTTTGCGGCAAGGGTATCAAACCCAAGAGCGCCGCCGGCGGCAAAACGGGTAACGCCTTTTTCGATAAGCTCCTCAATGCTTTTGTAAAGGTCGTTTGATAGCCTTTCAAGAAACGCTTTTTTGATAAAACGGTGCCCCGAAAAACAACAGGTCATTTCTCTTTTGGTCATATTATTTCTTTCTATCAGCGCGGTAAACAACTTCTTTTATAACGGCAGTTTCTTCGGGTTTTACTTCAAGAAGCTCAGGGTTAGCGAGATATTTTCTGAATTTTCTGAATGCCTTTGCAAAATAAACACCCGAACAAATTCGCTCATCCATAACACAGCCAAAGGGGATGCACTTTTCACTGTCTAATTCGCCGTTTGGCTTTTTATAAGGAATCTCCACAGAATTACCCATAGCGAGAAATACGCTGGTAGTACCAAAGTTATAAATATGATGGAAGATATGATTGGTTCGGATACTTGCAAGGTTTGTTATGCTCATACTTGTGTGGAACGGACTTGCGTCAACAATAGAATAAGGCAAAAGACCGTGTTTATCCAGCCACTTGAATATAGCAACGCCAACAGTTAAAAGACCGGGTATGCTGAGCAATGTGGAAACCAGCTTATCGGTTTTATTGTTATCACCGGCTTCACGGTTTGTATCTATGTAAGCGTTAATTTTATCGTTAACCTCAAAAACGGTATCGGAGGGGTCAAACTTAACCTTAGACATTGTGCCGTTATCAGAATTTGCCTTAAGCACAACCATACCAACGGCAAGCTCGTTTCTGGCATAAATTTTTTTGTTAACAATAAAACGGTTGAGCAACGGGAACTCACCGACAATACGGGTGTAAGCAGCAAGAACTAAGGCAAGATGGCTTATAGATATGCCCTCTTTACGCTTTTCGTTAAGATATTTCTGCATGGGGGCGAGAGGAACGTTAATCTCAATAAAATTAAGAGAGTCGTTTCTCTCTACCATTATATGGGGAACAACCGCATATTCCGCATCGTCGCTTTTAACTCTTTTACCGTCAGGTCTCATAAAAAATCTCCTCAAATAAAAAGAATATTACATATATAAAGATACTATATTTTCGCTGTAAAGTCAAATAAAATGTCGAATGCTGTTGAAAAGAGAGCCAATTTACATAACAAATACTCTTGATTTAAAATAGAAAAAATGATATAATTTTAAGAGTAAATGGAAAAGGAGGCGAAAAAATGCAGGAACTTAAAACTATTATTGCGGCAAATATTCAATTGCTTCGTAAAGAACACAAAATGACTCAAAATGAATTGGCGCAAAAAATAAACTATACCGATAAGGCTGTTTCAAAATGGGAAAGAGCTGAATCTGTTCCCGATATTTCTGCATTAAAGCAAATTGCCGATACCTTTTCTGTTACGTTGGATTATCTTATTACCGTAGAGCATACCGAGTATAAAAAAGAGAAAAAAGAAATCCGTAAAACAAAAAAGAAAAACCGCAAAATAATTTCTCTTATTTCGGTTGTAACGGTGTGGCTTGTGGCGCTCTTTATATATATGAATATTGACCTTTTTGCCAAAAATAATATGAACTGGCTGGTTTTCATATACGCCGTACCCACCTCTTTGATTGTAGCTCTTATATTTAATTCTATATGGGGAAATACACGATATAATTACCTTATTATTTCTTTTATTATGTGGACTGTTCTATCTGTGGTGTTTATAACTTTGCTTCTTTTCGACTATAACGTGTGGACGCTACTGCTTTTGGGTATTCCGGCGCAGATTATTATAATTTTATGGTCCTTCCTTAAAACGAGGGCGAAAAAACCGACCTATTGATTTTTTAAAAATGCTGTGGTATAATAATTAAAAAGAAAGACGGAGGAAATAGAGATGAAAGAATTAACCGTTACTCAGAAAATATTAATCGCTACCGGCGCTGCTGTAATTGCCGGCGCCGCTGCTTTCGGTGTTTACACCCTTGTTAAAAAGAGAAAAGAATTAACCGGAGAAATTAAAGAGCTGGTTATCGAATCCGACGAACTCGAAGAAGAAACCGAAGAAGAGTAAGACAAAAGAGAGGAACTTCAGTTCCTCTCTTTTTTTATTCACAATATGTTATAACGGCTTCAAAATCACCCGAAAGGGTAACCGAGTGTGTATCGGCTGGGATAAAGAATGTATCAAAAAGCGAGAAAGGCTTACCGTCAATTTCGCCGTCGCCTTTTGTGATAAGCACTGACATGAAGCTATCCTTGGGGGTGATTCGGTAATTTCCGTTAACAACCGCTTTTACGGCCGTAAAATAAGGACATCTTGAAAGGGTGGTTAAATCCGCATCGTCCTTTTTAACAGAGGTCTTTTCGGCCTCCGCTTTTACGGGAGAAAGGTCGGAAACCTTTAAGGCTTTTTCAATATGAAGCTCGCGGGGTTTGCCGTCAGCACCGACTCTGCCGTAATCGTAAACGCGGTAGGTAACGTTAGAGTTTTGTTGTACCTCGGCGATAAGCAGACCTGCGCCAATAGCGTGAAGGGTCCCCGAGGGGATAAAATAGCTCTCTCCCGCGGTGCAGGGTGCAAAATTAAGAATGTCCTCTACCGTGTTTGTGGCGATGGCATTTTTAAGCTGCTCCTTAGTTATTTCTTCCTTTACGCCGTAGTATATACCTGCGCCTTCTTTAGCGTCAAGAATATACCACATTTCCGTTTTTCCGTACTGTCCCTCGTTTTTAAGGGCGTACTCATCGCTGGGGTGTACCTGCAAGGAAAGGCTTTGCTCTGCATCAATGATTTTTATCATCTGAGGAAACATTTCAAAAGCCGCGGCTTTGCTTCCAAGGGCGGTATCCCCCATATTAGCCACAGCTTCACTAAGGGTCATACCGTCATACCTTCCGCCGCAAACTATGGAATGACCGTCCCTATGGGTAGAAAGCACCCAAGCCTCAGCAACCTTTTCCATATCACAAACACAGTATTTTTTCTTTAGGTATTGACCTCCCCAAAGATAATCCTTAAAGGCGGGTTTAAGTTTTAAAATTTCACTCATAATAAGTTCTCCAAAAAAATAATAGATAGCATTTCTGCTACCTATTATTTTACATTTATAAGTACGTTTTGTCAATTCTCTGTTTTTTCAAGGTCCTTACAAGCGGCAAAAAACCTGTCGGCTTTACGGGCAAGCTCGGTATAACTGTTGTTGTACCACCAGGAAGCTATAATCGAGCCAACCTCAATAATAACCTCTACAATGCCTGCCACGGCGCTTTCGTTTGTGTTTATAATATCAAGACCCAGCTTTTCTAAAACTATATTAATTATAACGATAAAAACCATAATAGTTCTGACAATAGTACCTTTTGAGATACTGTATTTCATTTTTTACTCCTTAATAGCGGTTGCTATTTCATTTTTTTGTTTAATAAAATCTGTTGCTTCTTTAAAAATATAGGAATAGGAAAATAAAACGGCGCCTGATACCTCTCCCTGATTTTTAAGACATCGGATTTGACGGCCTACAATATCAGTGCCGCCTTTCCATTCCGTGCAGTCGGGCTTTTGCCCGGTATTCAGCTTATAGGGGGCAAGGCCTATATATAGATTGGTTTTAGAATCTACAAGATTAATCCAATCGAGTAAAAGCCGTTCAAAAGTGAATTTCTCTGTAGGATAGTCAAAGCCAAAATAAATCTGAGGGATAACGGCATCAAGATAATCTGCATCAACCCAGTTTTTTATATCGGCATAAAGATTATTATAATTTCGCTCTATATCCGCCGCAGGACTTACTGAAAAACAAATCTTTTTATCCTGACTTTTAAGGTAGGAAGAAATACCGGATATAAGTAAGGTTACGTTGGTTCTTCGCCAAACATCGCGGGGCAGAGGGGAAGAAACTGAATTTTTATAGGCGTTATAACTATTATTGTCGCAACCTTCATCTGTGGTAGGATAAAAGTAATCGTCAAAATGTATACCGTCTATATCGTAGTTTTCAACTACCTCTCTTACCCCGTCAATAATAAGCTTTCGGTTTTCGGCAAGAGCAGGGTCAAGATAAATGCCCGTTTCGGTAGAAAGAAGCAAAGCGGAATTCTTTGATATAGGATTATCGCTTGTCTTATATGTAGATGAAATTCTATAGGGGTTTATCCAGCCGTGAAATTCGAGACCGTTTTTGTGACAAAGCTCTGTCATAACTTCAAGTACATCATAGTCGGCATTCTTTGCATAAGAGCAAAGAGGAAAATATTCCGATTTAAAAGGGCTGTCGCAAAAGGGACGGATATGTACAAAGAGGGCAGTTGCAGAAATACTTTTTGCATTTTCGCAGATTTTACTGAAATTCTCTTTGAAATCTCCCTTTGCTGCATTTTCAAGCTCGGCATAGGTTACCCATATTCCAAAAAAATCCGATTTATTATCTATAGGCACAGTTACGGTATTTTTTTCAGCGCAACCGCACAGAAATATTAAAACAGATGACAGTAAAATGCAAAGTATTCGTTTCATAAGAAACTCCTTTCTTTTAATCGGTTACCGAACAGAAAATATACTCAAGGGAGAAAAATCCTTCGCCCGAAAGTTTTAGACCGATTTTTCCTTTCGGTCGGGACAGGGGAATTATATACTGAATGAATTTACAGCAAGGTCCTACACGGTAGGTTTTGCTGTAGCCGTTTATATCAAAAACCTCTGCCTGAGCCGGCCATTCAATATTAATATCAAATTTAAGGCGGTCGGGACGCTTGTCATCAACGCCGAAAAGGCATGAGGTTACACTGTATTTTGGATATGAAGTTTTTTGACTGCCGTCTATCTTTGAATAAATAGTATCTTCATATCCCGAAAGTATAGCTATATGATACATACTTCCTTTTTTATCGGATAGAATAAAGAATTCCTTTCCGCCGGTATCAAAAGAGGACAGAAGCGTCATATTTTCAGGGGGTTGCCATAAAAACCATGAAAGACCTCCATAATCCTTGTTTGGTGTTTTATGCCCCGAAAGATATGTAAATCCGCTGACCAGGGATTCCATAACGAATATGTTGTCCTTTGTAACAAGGGCGTACCGTCCCATAATTTTTGTGGCAAAGATACCGCTCTTTTCTTCACTCGTTAATGAAGAAAGACGGTCGCTGATTTCGGAAGAAAGCTCATAAACGCTTCCGTCGGAATATAGATTGCTTCCGTAAAGGGTATAGACCTTTCCGGAGCTGTGATACCAGACAAGACGGTTTCCGCAGGTTTCGATAGTAAGGGGACGGTCACAGCCTATAGTGCTGTTTATACGTACCGCCGTGCATTTAGGCTGAGGCATTTTCGTAAAGTTTAAATCGTGAAGAGCTTCTTCTCGGTCGGGAAGCGTGGTTTCGGTTAAGGAAAGACGATAAATTTCAGATTTTTTAAAGGCGATAAGATAACGGTTTTGCTTGGATAAAGCTGTGATTTCCTCAAAGCTGTCGCCAATAGTAATGTGGTTTTCTTTTGCAAAATACAGAGGCTGATTTTTACCAGAATAATAAATTTTGCCTCCGTTATCTTCGCCGCCTGGAATAAGAAATCTGCCGTCGAAGGCAATTCGTCCGCTTCGTCGGCTTAAAATCTCAAAAGCGTCATCCCCTACATCAGTATATGCAAAGATTCTAAGAGAATTGTCTGTAATAAAACAGGGTAAAGCAAAACGTTGACCGTTGCAGCAGGGATATATTGAGCCTGTTTCCTTATCGACTTTGAAGGAAAGCATATAATCCATCAGCGGCTGGGAATCCGATTCGGTTTCGTTAGCGCCTATTTTAAAGGTTTTGTAGCTGACTGTGCTGGTATAATAATGTATCTCCACGGGAGAATCCTTTGCCATAGCTATAGGCAGAGAGTATAGGTCTGATGCCTCGTCAACGTGAAAACAGGCTTCAAAGGCGCCGTTCAATACGTTAATGCCTTCGGGATACTGAGTCGGAGTTCTGGCTAGCGGGTCTTCTACAATAACTGCATTACCGTGGCCGTTTTTCATAAATAACGGGATATAAAAGTCTCTGCCGCTATCTCTGTAAATATCCGAAAAATCCTCATTAAAACGGTAGTATTGAACTTCCTTTTCCGTAGTTCCGTCTCTCACGTTAACCCTGATAAGCGGCATAACGAGATAAAGGTTTTCCACACCGTTTACAACGCTTGGTATAAAGGTAGCGTTAATAATTTGGAACATAGTGTAGCCCGTAGCTGAGGCAAGGGTTTTCATAAACAGATGCTTTGCATTACCATCGTCATCAAGAACGAGAAAATCAAGAGAAGTAATTCCCGCACTGAATTCACGTACCACCATACATAATTTATTATATCCGGAGATTTTTGTAAAGGGGAAATCGGAATAAAATACCGAAGAATTATCACAACCCGTTATATCCGAAACAAGATGTCCGTTTTTGGTTTTAAGAAAACCCTTTCGGGTTGTAAGAATTCCTGTTTCGTTAAAAACGTTAAGACTGTCGTTAAGCTTGTCGGCAGAATGATAAACGGGATGCGCCTTAGTTATGGTGCCGTCGGGATGGGTAATGAAAAATTTTCTTTCTCTATTTGGGTCGTATTCCGGTAGTCGCATTTAAATCACCTCATAAATTGCTGAATGTATCTTTTATTTTTGAACTTTTGTTTAAAACGGAGGCTCTTTTGCCGTTGTATATTTTTGCTATAAAGGCGCAGGTGCTGTAAAAACCGCAGTGTACCGATAATAAATAAGCAATTCCGTAAATAAGCGCATCGGCCACCTTTACGGAAAATTCGCGCTCTTCAAAAATATCGGTGGCAGGTTTTAGCTCAAGGTCGGCAAGAGCAAGATTTATAAAGAAAAGCCTGTCGTGTTCTTCACCATTTAAAACCATTTGTTGATTTTCCTGCTGACCCGCAAGAATAAGTCCTTTGTTATAAAAATCAATCAGCTTCATTTTTTTCCTCCTTTATTGCCTTTGCCAGAAATGAAAGCTTGGAATAACGGTTGCTGTCAAAGGGGAAATACCAGGAGCCGTTTTCGTCCTGAATGTGAATGTTTCTCTTTCCGTATTTATTTATGAAGAAATCGAGCCATAAAAGAGCCACGTCAACAAGAAAAGCTTCATAACGGATTTTAAGGGACTGTGAAGAAATACCAAAGGTATCAATAACGCTTTTTACGGCAGCGGTATTGTTGTATGAAAGCTTTTCAATATCAGTAATTCCCGCGCCGCTGCTGTCAAGGGTGTTTTTAATGAGCGAGGATATGCCTTCTGCGAAATTAGCCGAGAAATCAGGGGGAGTAATATAGTGAATAGCCCCTGCGACATCTTCGTTAGTGCCGTAAACCTTTATAATCTGCCCCGGCTCGTTGGTAATATCTGACGTAACGGTATCTCCGTTAACCGTCATAATAGGCATACCCATACTCATACTTGCCCAAACGTTTGCCGTAAGCATACGGTTAATAGCAATCTGATTGGGAAGTAAATGGGTTATTTCGCTTTCCCCGTAAACACAGTTTTCTCTTTTATCCCAACAAAGAATATTTATAGGATAACGGGTAAGATGGGTGTCGTAAACGGGGCGGACGAAGGCTTTTTCGGTAACTGAAACAGCCATAATTTTATAAGAGCTACCGTCATATTCCTTGTAAAGCTTAGTGTATAAAACGGTTTTGTTATCGGGACGGTCAGAGATAATTCTGTCGGGATTAAGCCCAAAGGCCTGGGCGGTGCGTCGTAGTTTTTCGGTGTTTACCACCGAAACAAGAATTATATAGGGCTGATTTTCTACCGAGTCCTCAAAGCTGTCGCCAAAATAAAGATTTTCAATAGGTAAAACCTCACAGGCAATATCTCCTTTGCCTCCGGCGGCGAGAGTATCCCAATAGGTGTATAGAACTCCGGTACCGGTAATAAAGCTGTTTTTCAATATATCGGCAAGCTTGCCTTTAAAGCAGAGTTTATTCTTTACTACCTCAAGATAATCACTTAAGGTGTCGGTTAAAAGGCGGATTTCGTTTTCGTCGGTATCCTTGTTGAAAATATATTCTCCTGCTGAAAGACTTGCCTTTAAATCCTTTGTATTTTGCTTTTGAAGCAGGGTAGAAGAAATGCCCTCTGCCGAAAATTCAATCCTTATATCGTTTTCAAGCAAACTACCCGTTTTATATTCGCCGATACGCTTTATTATGTTGTGGCGGACTAAGGGACGGTCTGAACCTGTGTTAGCGCCGTACCACTGGTCGCCGGCAAAAAAACGGCGATTTATAACATTCTGTCTGTAAAGACCTTTATTGCCGAGGGAATTTTTAAACATACGGGCATGTTCATATTCTTTTATAATTTCTTTAGGGGTGTTCATAATATTTCCTTTCAAAAGAAGGGAAGATATTGCGGAGGTTTTACCCTCCGCATTCTCCCCCGTAGTAAAAGTTATCAGATTACGGTAATTTTAGCCACGCCAGACTTCTGTTTTGCAAGACCGTCTACGGTAATTAAAGCATAGAAGTAATGGTCGCCGCACTCAAGATTCTCGTCAAGAGTAAGTGTGGCAGAGGTGGCGCCGACTACCTTTACGGCATTTTTACCGGCGGAGTCACATTTAAACCACTGGTAAGTGATTTCTTCGCCTTCAGCCTCGGCGGTTACGGTAAGGGTTTCGTCAATGCTTCCCTCGTTTACAACAAGATTCTCAGGCTGAGCAGAAATTTTTATTTCCGGAGAAAACCAAGCCCATACAGCATCAAGACCGCTTTTCTTTACGAATACGTCGTAATAAATACGGTAGTCAAACTTAAAAGCGTCGGCATCAGGATTCTGTTCGGGGGTAAAAATACGCATATTTTCGGTTTTCTTCATAAGATGAGCGCCGTCCTTGGGACAAACAAGCATATAAATTTCCTTAGCGGTATCCGCGGGAGCAAAACCGCCTGCAGCACCGGTTTCAAAATTGTAAGCAGATTTCATTCTTTCGCTTACAACAGGGATAAGGGCAACGCCGTTAAGGGTTTTTACCTGAAGATTGATTTCTCCCTGCTTGAAGTCAGAAAGGGTAATCATTTTAGAAATTTCAGCAGAGTTCATAAGCTGAGCGTACATACAGCTGTCGATAAAAGCAACAAGCTCGGTGTCATAACCTACGTTTTCCTGAACGTTGTTAATAAGGGAAACAAGAACAGAGTACGGAGCGTTTTTGTCGCCGTTAACTGTGTTGCCTCTGGATTCTGCAAGAGTGGAAAGCTTTGAAAGAACATAAGCGTCACACTCGGGAATAACCTTGGTGCGAACATATTCGCCAAGAATCTTACCTGCAAGATTCGCAACGCCGGTTTCATCAAGGTCTTCACGGTCAATCTGCAAAGAACGGGCGCGGTCCATCTTCATAGTGTAAGAGGTATTGGATACGGTGATAGCGCCACGGGTAAAACCGTTGTCACGGTCATAATCGGCAAGGCCCTGAAAATCAATATCAGGAACGATAACCGTTTTGGCGCCTACAAAACGGGCGCCGAAGGTGTTGTCTGCGAAGAAGCCGGTAGCGCTTTTCTGTGTAAAAAGACGGTCAAGCTCTTCGCTGTAAACAGTAGCATTTTCTAAATTGTTGATAGCCATAATTTTTTAATCTCCTTTTGTTTTTATGAGTTCCATATACCGCGTATAAATTCGCGGCTTTCTTCTGTGCGGGAAATTCCGCTGTCCTTTTGCGAACCGACAGAACTTAAAAGATTTTCCCTTAGCTGTTTTTCCTCTGCGCGTTTAACATTTTCATTTCTTGCCTTATATCTGAGATATTCGTCAAGCAGATTGGAGTTATTTTCTTTTACGCGGTCAAGGACCTCCGAGGGAAGAGAGTCGGTGGATTTATGGGGAAAATACTCTTTGAAATCTTTTTCTCCGCGAATAACCTCCTCTTTTACTCCCTCAAGTTCCATTATCCGCTTTGCCATATCGCTGTTTCCGCCGCACTGACGTGTGAGCTCTTCTGTTTTTCTTTGTGTTCTCTCTTTCTCTAGCGCGTCCAGAAACTGAGCGGTACTCATATTTTCCTGTCTCGCAAAAAGCTTCAGCTTTTCCCACTGTGGAGAAATTGCATCGTACTTGAGTCCCTTTTGGGAAAGACATGAAGCCTCGCTGACAGTAAGATTTCGTGTTTCCTTGTTAAACTTAACAGGAATAAAGGGGTCCTCGGAAGCGGGATTTTCGGCTTCCGTCAAAATTTTATTTGTTTCTTCCATTTTTATCTCCTTTTATTTTTATTTGAAGACAGAATTTCTGTCGGTTCGTCGGGATAGTAGTTCATAAGCAAAAGCCAATCGGCGTTTTTTGTGTTTGAACATTTTTTTCGCCCAAAACTGTGGTTTTTATTAAGACGGTAAAGTCTTCCCAAAAGAATTCCCACCAAAAAGGCGGCAATATTAAGGGCAATAATAAATATTAAAGCTGTTATATCCATTCTTTAAGAAGCAAGGAATTATCACTGTATGAGTAAGCCTTGCTATCCTCCTTAAAATATTTAACGTCCTCAAAGGCATACCTTAAAGCGTCCATCAGGTGATTATCGCTGTCCTCGGGGAGCCTTTTCGGATTGCTGTTAGCATCAGTTTTGTAGTGGTAGCTGTTAAGCTCGGCTACCGCGTGAATGCAGTGGGGTTCAACGGTAATTTTATATTCGCTTATTCTTGAAATACCGTTCAGTATACTGTCTGCGCCTTTTGAAGCAGGCAAGATTCGGGAGATGCCCATTCGGCGAAGGTCCTCGTTTGATTTAGGTTCGGCAGAATCGGCTCGTATTCTTTCCTTTGAAAAACCTCGCTTCTTTATTTCCCTCGCGATATCCGAGTTTAACATTCGCGTTTTATAAAACTCGTCAAAAATATGTATTTCCATAGTTTTAGGGTTAACATAAAAGGCAATAAAGGCGGTGGGGTCATTGGTGTAGCCGTAATCAAGTCCAAAAAAGGCTTTCCAAGTACCGTTTGAGGTGATTTTCCGGTGCTCTACCGACCAGTTTTCAAAAACAAGTCCTTCTGCAACTCCCCATTCACCAAGACCGGCAACGGCATATTTTCTTGCATTGTTTTTTTTCATACGCTCGAAAACAAGTCGGTCGGTATCATCAAGGAATTCGTTGCACAAATAATTAGTGGTAAAAACTTGGGCTGAGTCGCTCTCAATGTCAAAAAATCTTCGTTTCAGCCAATGCTCACTGCTCCACGGATTAAAGGTTATTGTGGTCTGCTTAAAAAGACCGTCAGAAAGCTTTCCGCGGGGGACTGTAAGGTCAAGCTTGTCAAAATCCTCCTCCTTAGTAATCTCGAAGGCTTCTTCAATCCACACAAAGTTAATGTAACCTGTGTCAACGGTTAATCCCGCAAGCTTCAGTACATCGTCGGTCCCTCTGAAAATAATTTTCTGTCCCGTAGGAAGATAGGTCATTTCCATATTTGATAGGCTGTTACTCCATAGTTTTTCGACCCTTAGTTGTTTTTGCGCCCACGAAAGAACCGCAAAGGTAGAATTTCTGTGGGTGTTCATTACCGCGCGGATTACCAAAAGATTAGACTTCGGATATTTCATAAGGCGATAGATAAGATTAAGGGCGGTAACGCTGGATTTTTTACTGCCCTTACCGCCTTTAAGGACACGGTATCGTTTTTCGCAGTTCCAGAAATCGTCATAGCCCTTACCTATAAGGTCAGCTACCTTTATTTCGTACATCGTCTATAATGGTCACCTCCCCGTCGCATTTTTCGGCGGCGCTGTCAGAAATAATGTTTAGTATTTCTTTTATTGCCGACATATCGCCGCCGGCGGCTTTTCTGTATAAAGCCGCAACAATGCAGGAGGTTCTTGTGGGGTTCTTAAATTTAAAACCCTCCTCTTTAAGCGAGGATTTTTCCTCCTGTGGCAAGGACTGAGAAAGTAACTGTAACATTTCGTTTTTTAGGTTTTCACTTTTCATAAATCACATTCCTTCTCGGTTTTGCAGGCAAAGTATATTGATGATTTTTGCGACATTCACCGACATTTGAGAAAGAAAAGGAAATAAAAATGCACCGAGCAAAATGTGTATAACTCGGTGCATAACATTTATAACTACCCCTAAAAACTGCAAAAAACCGCGAAAAATAGGGATTTTTATTGTTCATAACCTTACTGTGCATAAAAAAAGACATCTTCTAAAAAGAAGATGTCTTGTAAATATTTATGCGTTATTCTTTATTAATTACGGATATTGCCAAATCTCTTAACTGTGTTTCATCAACAGCGGCGGGAGCACCCGACATAAGCTCGCTTGAGTTAGAAACCTTGGGGAAGGCTACAACGTCACGTAGGCTGTCGCTGTCGGTTAGAAGCATACAAATTCTGTCAAGACCGATAGCAAGACCGCCGTGGGGAGGTGCGCCGAAACGGAAAGCATCGGTAAGGAAACCGAATTTTTCGTGGGCTTCTTCCTCGCTTAGTCCCAGAGCCTTAAACATCTGGGTCTGTAGCTCTGGGTCGGTAATACGGATAGAACCCGAAGAAAGCTCAATGCCGTTCATAACAAGGTCGTAAGCCTTTGCATAAACCTTGTCAGGCTCACTTTCAAGATAGGGGATACATTCATCGAGGGGGGAGGTAAAGGGGTGATGCATAGCATCCCAGTTGCCTGTATCCTCGTTATATTCAAAGAAGGGGAATTCGGTTATCCACAAAGGTGCAAAGGTGTTGGGTATAATATCAAGACGCTTTGCAACGGTAAGACGCAGGTTGCCGAGAACCGATAAAGCAAGACGCTTTTTATCAGCAATAATAAATACTACGTCGCCCTGCACACAGCCGGTTTTATCAAGGATAGCCTTAAACTCGTCTTCGCTTAAGAATTTAGAAAAAGCGCAGGTAGGAGTTTCTTCGGCATAGCGGATAAAGGCAAGACCTTTAGCTCCCATACCCTTGGCTTCCTCGGTAAGCTTGTCAATTTCTTTGCGGGTATAAACCGAAGCGCCGCCCTTAGCACAAATAGCTCTGACGGTACCGCCGTTTTTAACGGTATCAGCAAATACCGAGAAACCGCAATCCTTAACGGTATCGGAAAGGTCGATAAGATTCATATCAAAACGTATGTCAGGCTTGTCTGAGCCGTATTGCTCCATAGCGTCGTTAAATTTAAGTCTTTTTAAAGGTAAAGTAAGCTCTACACCTAAAATTTCACCGAAAAGACGCTTCATATATCCCTCGGCAACCTCGAAAATATCCTCCATGGTAACAAAGGACATTTCAACGTCAATCTGAGTGAACTCGGGCTGACGGTCGGCGCGCAGGTCCTCGTCTCTGTAGCAACGGGCAAGCTGAACGTAGCGGTCAAAGCCGGAAAGCATTAAAAGCTGTTTGTAAAGCTGAGGAGACTGAGGCAGAGCATAAAAGCTTCCGTGATGGATACGGGAGGGAACGAGATAGTCTCTGGCGCCCTCGGGGGTGGATTTTATAAGGGTCGGGGTTTCAATTTCAAGAAAACCGTTTTCGTCAAAGTAATCGCGGGTAAGTTTTGCGATACGGTGACGGGTCATAATGTTTTTTTGCAATTTGCTGCGGCGAAGGTCAAGATAACGGTATTTAAGACGAAGCTCCTCGTTAGCCTTGGTATCGTCACTAATGTCAAAGGGAGGAGTTTCAGCCTTACCGAGAATTTTAAGAGTGGTAACCTCTATTTCAATTTCGCCGGTAGGGATATCCTTGTTTACTGAGGAACGACGGCGAACCTTTCCCTGCGCCATAAGCACGAATTCACTTCGAACAGTAAAAGCCTTTTCAAAAATTTCCTTGTCGGTGTTGTCGTCAAAGGCTAATTGAATAATGCCGGTTCTGTCTCTTAAATCAATAAAGATAAGACCGCCTAAATCTCTTTGTCTTTGAGTCCAACCGCAAACAACAACCTCCTTGCCGATATCCTCGGTAGAAAGGTTGGCGCAATAATGAGTGCGCTTCAGTGAGTCCATTCTGTCAAGTGCCATAACAATACCTTACTTTCTTAAAGCCTCGGCGAGAGAGTTTATATTTATTTCTTTTTCCTCGCCGTTTTCCATATTTTTAAGGCGGATAATTTCCGTTTCAAGTTCGTTATCCCCTAGAACAACGCTGTATGAAGCGCCGATTTTGTTAGCATAGCGCATCTGCGCTTTAAGTCCTCTGCCGCAAATGTCGGTTTGAGCTGAAAAGCCTTCTTTTCTGAGAGTAGAGCAAAGGGAGGAAGCCTTTTTAAGCGCATTTTCGCCCATTGGCGCAATATAAATATCGCAAACAGGCTTGCTACCAAGGTCTTTGCCGGTGTTTTCAAGAACCATAAGAAGTCTTTCAATACCCATTGCAAAACCGAGGGAGGCAGTAGCGGGAGCGCCCATCTGCTCCATAAGCCTGTCATAACGGCCGCCGCCGCAAACGGTGGACTGAGCGCCGATATCACCACTGACAAATTCAAAAACGGTGCGGGTGTAATAATCAAGACCGCGTACGATAGTGGGATTAACCGTATATTCAATTCCCATTTCGGAAAGAAGAGTCTTAACGGTTTCAAAATGCTCACCACATTCTTCGCAAAGAAAGTCAAGCATTACGGGAGCATCCTTTGCAATATCCTTGCAAACAGGAGACTTGCAGTCAAGAATTCGCATCGGATTTCTGTCAAGGCGTTCTTTACAGGTATCACAAAGGTTTTCCTTTTTGCTTTCAAAATATGCTTTCAGAGCTTCATGATATTTACTTCTGCAGGTAGGACAGCCAATGGAGTTAACCTCAAGAGAAAGACCTTCAATTCCGATAGAGGTTAATATGTTCTGAGCAAGAGCAATAACCTCAGCGTCAGCAGCAGGGGCAGCAGCGCCGATACATTCAACACCGAACTGATGAAATTCTCTGAGTCTGCCTGCCTGAGGCTTTTCGTAACGGTAGCATCCGCCGATATAGCAAACCTTCTGAGGAAGACTCTGATTATAAAGTCCGTTTTCAATAACGCTTCTTATAACACCTGCCGTAAGCTCGGGACGTAGAGTAATACTTCTTCCGCCCTTGTCATCAAAGGTATACATTTCCTTTTGAACGACGTCGGTAGTGTCGCCAACGCTTCTTTTAAAAACCTCGGTATGCTCAAAAACGGGAACACGGATTTCTTTAAAGCCGTAAAGGGCGGCAGTTTTTAACATTTTATCCTCAATATACTGCCATTTATAACTGTCTTCGGGCAGTACATCGTTTGTGCCTTTTACCGCACGATTGATTTCGCTCATATTTTTTCTCCAATCGGGTGTATTTTTTTATGCAAAGCGGCTGTCCTGACTTTCGGCAGGACAGCCAGATATCAATGCTGTTTTACATACTCACGCCAGTCAAGGTCGCCGCGTTCAAGACCGTGGATAAGAACCTCGGCAGTAGCAATATTGGTGGCAACGGGGATATTATGGACATCGCAAAGGCGAAGAAGTGATGACTCGTCAGGCTCATGGGGTTTGGGATTAAGGGGGTCGCGGAAATAGAGAAGAAGGTCTATTTCGTCACAGCCTATACGGGAGCCGATTTGCTGACTTCCGCCTTGATTACCGCCTAAAAAGCGGATGATTTCAAGACCTGTTGCTTCGGAAACCGTTTTTCCGGTGGCGCCGGTGGCAAGCAGGGTGTGGCGGGAAAGTATACCGCAGTAAGCGATACAGAACTGAACCATCAGTTCTTTTTTGGCGTCGTGTGCAATCAGGGCAATGTTCATATTTTATACATCCTTTCGTAAGGTAGTAAACAAGTTATATTTTTTTGGGTTTTGGAAGAGGGATATCTTCCCCTAAAAGCCTTTTCATAATGCGGGTAAAGGATTTAGCCGCTTTTCCGCGTTTTATTAGCTTTCCCTTTGCCTGAGCGAGTAAAATCTGATTATCGGTGGGAACAACACCGGCAAGACGGATTCTGGACAAGTCGATTATATCGTCAATGCCTTTATATACACCGCTTTTTATGTAATCCATACAAAAACGGTTTAAAATCAGACGGTTATCGGTCTTTCCAATTTCAGATAGTCGGTCGGATACCACAGAGGCGTCACGGACACTTACAGGGTCGGGATTGCAAACCGTCAGAAAACGGGTTGTATCGGGAAGCTGTTTATAAAGCCTTAAATCAATACCGGCGGGAAAGTCCACAATAACAATATCAAAATGAGAAACCGATTCTCTTATAAACTCGCCGAAAGCCCCTTCGTCAATTCTGCCGTAAAAGGCAGGGGCAGGTAGCAAATAAAGGAGAGGATGAGAGGGAACGGGATAAATAGCGTGATTGATATCGTGACCGTTAAATGCGTCAGATAAATCAAGGACGATTGATTCGCTCATAGAGAGCATCATATCAAGACAGCGAAGCCCTTCGTCAAGGTCAATAAGCAGGGTTTTTTTTCCAAGCATTTCTGCTGCGCCTGCAAGACTTGAGGCAACCGTAGATTTACCAACGCCGCCTTTGCCCGAAGTGACGGCGAAAAGATTATTCATTTTTACCGACACCTCCTCGGTGGATTTTAGCAAAGATAGTATATCATAATGTTTTTTTATTGTCAATTAATACCTAATATATATTAGGGTAAAACGGAGTAGGGGGGCAGGGTGTCCAAGGTGGTTTCCTGAGAGAAGAAATAAGCGTCTAATGCCGCCTTTACAACCGAGCCTGCCGCAAAGCCGGAGTTACCGTGTTCAAGGACAACGGCAATAGCAATTTCGGGATTTTCAAAAGGCGCGAAGGCGACGAATATACTGTGGTCAATACCTTGGTTCTGAGAAGTACCGGTTTTACCGCCAACCTTAATGGGATAGCTACCGAAAACGGAACTACCCGTACCGTCAACCGTAACCGAAAGCATACCCTGCTTTACGCTGTCAAGGGTGGAGGGATTGATTTTAACGGTGTTGAGTGCCTCGCCCTTGCTGTCCTCATGTATGGTTTTAAGGTCGTAGGAAACAATTTTATCTATAAGACTTGCTCTAAAGCGTGTACCTCCGTTTGCAAGGGTAGAGGTATAAACCGCAAGCTGTAATGGGGTAAAGGCGTTTTTCTGACCTATAGAAATCTGTAAGGTGTCACCGCTTCCGTCGGCAACTTCGGCAAGAAGACCGGCGCTGTCATAAATCTCAACACCGGTTTTAACACCAAGACCGAATTCAGTAAAATAATTGGTGAGCTTTGTTGCGCCAACACGGGTACCAACCTCAAAGAAGTAGTAGTTGCAGGATTTTGCAAGGGCGCGGTTAAGACTTATAAGACCGTGAGTACCCATACAGGATGGGGTATAGTCGGAAAAATGATAATAGGTATGAACACAGCGGATATTTTCGGTAGCGGTTACAAGATTGTTGTCAATACCTGCAATAGCTACGATAGGTTTAATGGTGGAGCCTATAGGATAAATGCCCTGAAAAGCGCGGTTGATAAGAGGATTGTTGGGGGCGTTTAAAATAGCGTTATAATTTTCCATATAATCCTTCATATCGTAGGTGGGATAGTTTGCCGAAGCAAAAATTTCTCCCGTTTTAACGTTCATAACAACTGCCGCGCCGCCGGTACATTTACCGCCCTTGCCGTTAAGGTCATCAATAACCTGCTTTAAAGCACTTTGAGTGTTGTCCTGAATGGCTTTGTCAAGGGTCAGCATAACGGTTTTTCCCGCAATAGGCTCCTTGGTAACCTCACTGCCGATAATTACGCCGTCGGCATCTATATAGTATGTTATTTCGCCGTCAATACCACGAAGTACATCTTCAGCATAGGCTTCTATTCCGCTTTTACCAACCTTGTCGCTGTAGGAATAACCCTTGGCTTTAAGCTCTTCCCATTGTTCAGCGTAGATAGAGCCTACGGTACCAATAAGATGCGGAGCAAGGTCGGAGTCCACATATTCTCTGAAATGGGCGGTTTCAACCGTGACGCCTTTGAGTAAAAATCCGCTTTCGCTCACCTTCTGCATAACCTCGGTGGGTACGTCCTCGGCAAAAATATAAGGATTGGCAATAGAAAAATCAGAATAAACCATAGTGTATCTTACGCCCATTATGGTACGCGCCTGACTTTCGGTATAGCCCTCTAATTTGTAGGTATCAATAAGCTTTGCGAAAACGTTTTCGCTTGTAGCGTAGTGAGCAAGACCGATAGAGGTAAGAAACCTTTCGCTAACTTCATCGGTAAAGCTATAGGGCGCTGTTTTGGTGAGAGGAAGCTTATCCTCCCAAGGAGTATCTTTTGTGGTAAGATAATCACATAAAGTTAAAATGGTATCGTTTATAGAATCAAAATCAATATAAGCGCGGTTAAATATTATGTTATAGCCCTCACGGTTAACGGCAATTTCTCTGCCTGCATTATCAAGTATTTCGCCTCTGGGAGCTTTTAGCACGGCAGTACGGGTGGTAACGCCGTCGGTGCTTAAATATTTATTGGCTTTAACAACGCTTAAGTGACAGGTTCTGAGTGTACAGATAATAAAAATTACACAAAGCACCAAGGCGAGAGCGTTAAAACGTGTGTGGCGTTTTTTTGCAAAGGGCAAAGAATTCACCGCCTTTCATCAAAAATAAAATCATCGTATATACTGCTTGTCCCTTGGGCGCCTTTCGCTAAGCACCCACTTTTCAAGATAATAAAAAGGAATAATGAAAAGGGTGGTGTAAAAAGCGCTGGTAAGGGAGTGATACAAAAGAAAATAAATTTTCCCCTGCACATCGGGTAAAAGGTAAAAAATAAACCATTTTGCCGCAAAATAAACGGCGCAGGAAAGAAGAGCAAGGGCAAAAGTACCCTTAAAGTTTTTGTTAAATATATGTTTAGAAAGTATACCTACAAGAAAGCCTGTAAGCATAAGGGTAACGGAGTTGAAGCAGGTGGTTGAGGAGGCGCAGGCATCACAGGCAACACCTATAACAAGTCCGAAAATAAGACCGGCAAGCTCCCCTCTGAAAACCGCAATGGCAATGCAAAGGGGTAAAAGAATAAAGGGGGAAGCGGTGTAAACAGTAAGGTCGAGAAGACCGGTATAGTGAAGCAGAAAAATAACAAATGCCAATATACTTTCAATTAAAGGGAAAGCGTATTTTTTCTCAGAAAACATAGTTTATTCGCTCTCCTTTGCGCCAAGAACGCCCTGACCGTCAAAATGGGTAATAACCATAACGTTTCGGATTTCATCAAAATCTACAAAAGGAGTTACGGTTGCGTAAAGGGAGGAGGTGTAGGTGTCATTTTTAATGGTATCTACACTGCCGATAAGAAAGCCTTCTGGAAAAAGACCCTCGCCGGAGGTTACTATGGTGTCGCCCACAACCACATTGCAGGAACGGGCAAGATTATACAGCTTAACCTTCTTTTCTGCCGCATAATCGGCGGTGCCCGTTAAAATACCGGCATCTCCTGTACGGCTGTCATTAGCGCCAAGGGTAATTTCGGGGCTTAAAATAGTGGTTACCTTAGAGGTGGTAAGACCAACCTGACTTACGTAACCCACAAGAGAATTGCCTATAATAACGGGGTCATACTGACTTATTCCGGTAGCAGAGCCTTTATTAATTATAAAGTTTCTGTAGGAATCATCCTTGTCCACCGAAATAAGACGGGCATCGCAAAAGGTAAAATCTGGGTTTTTGTCCTTGATTTCAAGATATTCTCTGAAAAATTCGTTTTCTCTTTTTATGCTGTCAAGGTCGGCGGCATTTTTACGAAGGGTGTCAAGTTCCTCTTTAAGCTCCTGATTTTCAAGAAGCAGAGCGTTGCCTTCGGTAAACTTCTTGCCGAAATCGTTAATAGCGTTGCTAAAACCCGTAGCCATATCCTGAAAGGGAGAAATAATTACGCCCATAATACTTGAGCCGGGGGAGAAGATTCCTCCGATAATATTAATGGCAACAGCCCCTGCAATAACCAAGGCAATAACGCCCATGCAGATTTTAAATCTGCGGGTTCTCAGGAAAAATCGCATAATAATTTTTCTCCTATCTGAATCGTTTTACCTGACGGAAAACATAGTTTTCGAAACCGTTACTGCCGTCAAGTCGCTTTTCGGTGCCAAGAACAACGCAATCAATGGGATTGGGGGCAATTTGCACCGGCATACCCGTTTCTCTTGCAATAAGCTCGGCAAGACCGCGAAGCATAGCAGTACCGCCAGTAAGGGTAATGCCTCTGTCGATAATGTCTGCGCTAAGCTCAGGAGGAGTTTTTTCAAGGGTACTGCGAACGGTATCAACAATCTGCTTTATAACGCCTGCCATAGCCTCTCTTGCTTCGGCGGAGGAAATATTTATGTTTTTGGGAAGACCGTCAACTACATTTCTGCCACGAATTTCAATAACCTTTTCGTCCTCATAAGGAAGCGCAGAGCCGATTTCAATTTTAATCTGCTCGGCGGTGCGTTCACCTATAAGAAGATTGTGTTTTCTTTTTACGTACTGAATAATTGCTTGGTCAAGGTCGTCTCCTGCCATACGGAGCGACTGACTGGTAACGATGTCGCCGAGGGAAATAACGGCAACATCGGTAGTGCCGCCGCCTATATCGGCAACCATATTACCTGCCGCGTCCCAAATGGGAAGTCCCGCGCCTACAGCGGCAGCCATAGGCTCTTCAATAAGGTCAATTTCAGCAGCGCCCGCAGTTTTTGCTGCATCGTAAACAGCTCGGCTTTCAACCTCGGTAACACCGGCAGGTATGCAGATAACCATACGTACTCTTGAAAAAAGCGAGCCCTTAAGAGCCTGACTTATAAATCTTTTAAGCATGGCGGCGGTAACGTCGAAGTCGGCAATAACGCCGTCCTTCAGAGGACGCACCGCAATAATAGAGCCGGGGGTACGGCCTATCATATTTTTAGCCTCACTTCCTACTGCTCTAACGGCGTCGTTTCTTACGTCGTAAGCAACAACAGAGGGCTCTCTCATAATAATTCCTTTTCCTTTTACGCAGACCAAGGTCGTAGCGCTTCCAAGGTCTACTCCGATATCTCTAGTGAACATTATTTTTTTCTTCCCTTTTTAAATTAATATTTTTACTTCTTTGGCGGTACGATAAAGGTTGCCGCCTTGTGAAGATTTTCTATAACTATTTTGTCCTGCGGAGCAACATACTCGCCGTCAAGAGTCCACTCCACGTTTCCTGCATTTTCGATAAATACCTTATTTGTCTGTAAAAAGGTAATACCATCGCGGTTAAGGTCGCGGGTTAAAATACCCGTAATAAGATTGTTTAAGTCGTTAAGCGTTTTAGGGTAATGAAGCAAAAGAACTTCAAATTCGCCGTCAGAAAGCTCAACAACAGTTTCGTTATAATGAACCACACCGCCCACAGACAGAGAATTTGAAATGGTTCCGAAAACGAAGTTGTCTTCAATAACTCTATCTCCGCAGGTTATCTTAAGTGGAATCGGGCGTATGCTTTCGAGGGTTTTAATGCCCTCAAAGAAGTAAGCAAGCTTACCAAGCAGGTTCTTTATATCCTGAGGAGCAGAGTAAGAAGCTTCGGTAAATGCCCCAAAGGAAGCGGTATAGGTAAAATAATTGTCATTGAATTTGCCTAGGTCTAAAGGAATGGTATTGTTAAAAAGAACATCAAGGGCGGCTTTTTTCATATCTCTTGAAATTTTAAGACCGCTGGACCATTCGTTAAGGGTACCTGAGGGAATATAACCTAAACGGTATGAATTCTTGTTTTTAATAAGACCGGTAACGACCTCGTTCAGCGTACCGTCACCGCCGCAGACAACTATGGTGTCAAAGGAGCTGTCAAGAGTTTCTGCATAAACTGTGGCGTCGCCTCTTTTTCTTGTAATATAAACCGTAACTTCATACTGCTGGGATAAAATATTAACCACGTGAAAAAGCTGTGTTTTGATTTTTCCAGTACCGGAAGCAGGGTTAACGATAAGTAAAAGTCTTTTCATAAAAACACTTCCTTAATCGGTATTAGTTATATCTTTGGTGGCAGAAGCGTTAAGGGATAAATCGGCTATGTTTCCTGCCATAAATTCATAATAAGCCTGAGCGCCAATCATAGCGGCGTTGTCACCGCAGTATTTAAGCTCGGGAGTAAAGAAGGAAAAGCCTTGCTTTTCACATTCGTTTTTCATTCTTTCTCTAAGTTCGCTGTTGGCACTGACACCCCCGGCAAGAACTATTTTCTTAAAGCCGTTTTCCTTTGCGGCAGAAATAGTTTTGCTTATAAGAATATCGCAAACCTTTTTTCTTAGAGTTCCGCATAGGGCAGGAATGTCAATATCCTCGCCCTTTTGCTTTTTGTTGTGGATAAGATTAAGAACGGCGGTTTTAAGGCCTGAGAAACTAAAATCATATTCTCCGCCGCCGCTTTTGGGTGTGGGGAGAGGGAAAAGGCTCTCGTCACTGCCTGCTGCAACTTTATCGAGATTAACTCCGCCGGGATAAGGCAACCCCATAGCCCTTGCGCATTTATCAAAACATTCCCCCGCCGCATCGTCAAGGGTCTGACCGATAACAGAAAAATCGGTATAATCCTTAACACTGCAAATTACGGTGTTACCGCCTGAAACCACAAGACATAAAAAAGGAGGCTTCAATTCTTTATGGGTAAGGTAATTTGCGGCTATGTGACCGCGAAGATGATGAACGGCAATAAGAGGCTTTGATAGAGAAAGACTAAGACCCTTTGCAAAATTAACGCCGGTAAGCAGAGCGCCGATTAAACCGGGATAGGCGGTAACGGCAACGGCGTCAATATCGTCGTAGGTAACCCCCGCAGTACTGATTGCCTCGTTTACAACGGCGGCAATGTTTTCACAGTGTCTTCGTGAAGCGATTTCGGGAACGACACCGCCGTATATACGGTGCTCATCAATCTGTGTGGATATTATGTTTGAAAGAACTTCTCTGCCGCATGTAACGGCGGCGCTTGTTTCGTCACAGGACGATTCAATACTGAGAATTTTCATAAATCAGAACCTTCTTGTAAGTATAATAGCATCCTCCTTAGGATGCTCGTAATAATTTTTCCGTCTGCCTTCCTCTTTAAAACCAAATTTTTTATAAAGATTTATGGCAGGAGAGTTGCTTTCGCGAACCTCAAGGCTTATAAAAGCGGCGTTCATTTCGATTGATAAAGCAATAGCGCTGCTAAGAAGCTTTTTTGCTACTCCCTTTTGTCTATATTCCGGAAGCACGGCAATATTGCCTATATAACATTCGTCAAAAAGACAGTTGAAGCTTATATAACCTATAAGGGTTTCATTTTCTTTTATGCCAAGGAAAATATTGTTGTGCTCTATGGCTTCATTTATGCTGTTTATACTCCAGGGGGTGCTAAAACAGGCTTTTTCGATTTTTTCTATAGTCTCGGCATCATTTTTATCAAGGCTCAAAACGGGAGCTTCGCAAATACCGAAAATTTTGTTTATAGCCTCTATTATTTCGTCGCGACATTTTCTGTAAACGCCTATATCTGAAAGATAGGGGTCGGAAATACCTTTTTCGCTTAAAACCTCAATTTTTTTACCGTCTATATCAAAATTTTTAAGCACACCGTCTAAAAAGTGTTTGTGAGTAGGTGTCATAACGTAAATTTTATCTGAGCTTTCTATATCTTCCCTTGTTAAAGCGCGGGAAGTATGAAGGGAAATATCAATTCCCATTTCACGCATTACGGCGGCGGAATTTTCCGAAACGGGAGCGCCGTTTTCTTCAAGACCGGCAGAGGAAACCAAAACGCCGTCAATATTTAAGCTTTTTAAATATCCCTCAGCCATAGGGGAACGGCAGGTGTTGCCGGTACAAACAAAAATAATATTCATAATTTATCCCTTTGCCTCGTACCAGCTTTCGCCGTAATTCGCATCGGCAATAAGGCTTACGGCAAGCTTTACGGAATTTTGCATTTCGTTAGATAAAAGACTGCAAACGAATTCCTTATCTTCCTTGTTGCATTCAACTATAAGCTCGTCGTGCACCTGTAAAATAAGACGGGCAGAAGGCAGCTTTTCTTTTAGCGCCCTGTAAACCTTTACCATAGCGATTTTTATAATATCGGCGGCGGTTCCTTGAATAGGAGCGTTACGGGCAACCCTTTCGCCAAAGGCTTTTAACATATGATTAGAGCTGGAAAGCTCGGGAAGATATCTTCTTCTGCCAAAAAGGGTGGTAACAAATCCCTTTTCCTTAGCATCGAGAATAACCTTTTTCATATAGCTGTCAACGCCGCTGTAGGCGGTAAGATACCCCTTTATATATTGGTCGGCTTCTTTCCTTGTAACTCCGATGTCTTTTGACAGAGAAAAAGCACCGATGCCGTAAACGATACCGAAGTTGACCGCTTTTGCTTTGCTTCTGAGCGACGGAGTTACCATTTCATTCGGCAGAGAAAAAACCTGAGTCGCCGTGGCGGTATGAATATCAAGACCGCTTGAAAAGGCGTTAATCATATTCTTATCCTCAGAAATTGCGGCGAGGACGCGAAGCTCAATCTGACTGTAGTCGGCGTCGCAAAGAACCTTGCCCTTGTCAGCAATAAAGAATTTCCGGAGCCTTCTTCCTTCCTCGCTTCTTACGGGGATATTTTGAAGATTAGGTTCTAAAGAACTTATTCTGCCGGTTCTTGTTTCAACCTGATTAAAGGTAGAGTGAATTCTGCCGTCAGCAGCCGTGGCGGCAAGAAGACCGTCACAATAGGTAGATTTAAGCTTGGAAAGCTGTCGGTACTCTAAGAGCTTTTCTACGGCGGGATGCTCGTATTTTAGATTTTCAAGAATTTCAGCACTTGTGGAATAACCGCTTTTGGTCTTTTTTGCGCCGGGTAATTTCAGGTCTTCAAAAAGGGCAATACCCAACTGCTTTGGGGAATTAAGATTAAGCTCATAACCGATAAGAGAATAGATTTCTTTTTGTAATGCCTCAATGCGATGGCTTAATTCCTCACCCATTTGGGATATGCCTTTTGTATCAACCAGAACACCGGTTAATTCCATACTTGCCAAAACCTCGGCAAGAGGAAGCTCAATATCTATTAAAAGTTTTAATTGCTCGGTTTTTTTAAGTTCCTTTTCCAGAGCATCGCAAACCGGCCCGTGAAGAACGGCGGTGCGGAGAATTCCCTCAAAACCGCCCACGTCGGCTATATGGTATCTGCCGATAAGACGGTCTATGTCATAAGAGGAAGCCGAGGGGTCGGCAATATAGCCTGCGAGCAAAGCGTCAAAAACAACATTTTTAAGCTCTGTGCCGTTGCTTAGAGAGTAACGGTAAAGAGCCTTACAGTCATAGGCGCGTATTTTGATATCTGAAGTTAATATATCGTGAAGTTTTTTATCCTCGCATTTAAAAACCGTTCCGTTATCTTTTGAAACAACGGCAATTTCCCCCTTTTCAAGGTCACAGACTATATCGGCTATATCATAGACGATAAAATCCTCGGGGGAAACAGTGTTTACGGTACGGCTCAAGCTCAGCTCAATACTTTCCTGACTTTGCACAGGGTTAATACCCATACTGTCCATAAGCCTGAAAAGCTCAAGGTCGGTCATAAAAGAGGCAAGGGCGTTTGTGTCCTGCTTTTCGGGAAGATAATCTTCAAGATTTTCCGAAATAGGTGCATTTCTTGAAATAGTGCCTAAAAAGTGGCTTAAATAAGCGTTTTCCTTGTCGGCTTCAAGCTTAGCCTTTACGGCGGGACGGATAAGAGGACTCTCAAGGTTCTGGTAAACCCCGTCAAGACTTCCGAAATTTTTAATAAGCTCGGTAGCGGTTTTTTCTCCCACGCCGGAAACCCCTGGGATTTTATCGCTTGTATCTCCCATAAGGGCTTTAAGCTCTATCATCTGTTCAGGGGAAAGACCGTAGGTACTAAAAAGAGCCTCTTTGTCGTAGGTTATAATTTCAGGCTTGCCCGCCTTGGTAGCGGAAAGTAAAACCCGAACCCTGTCGCTGATAAGCTGAAGAGCGTCGCGGTCGCCGGTGGCAATAACACAGGAATTTTCACCGTCTTCGCAAATACGGGCAAGAGTCCCTAAAATATCGTCAGCCTCAAAGCCCTCGCACTCAATAACGCGGTAGCCGTAAAGGGTAAGCCATTTTTTAAGTAGCGGAACCTGCTCTCTGAGCTCGTCGGGCATCGGTTTTCTTCCGGCTTTGTAACCGCTGTATTTTTGGTGGCGGAAGGTGGGCGCTTTAAGGTCAAAGGCAACGGCAACGCCGTCGGGTGACTCTTTTTCAACAAGTCGGTTTAAAATATTAATGAAGCCGTAAATAGCGTTGGTGTGAACGCCGCGGGATGTGGAAAGCAGACGGATACCGTAGAAAGCGCGGTTAATTATGCTGTTTCCGTCAATGGCAAGTAGCTTCATTTTTTCTTCCTCTTTTACTCAATAAATACTCATTATATATTATAACAACTAATATACCGTTTGTCATCATTAAATTTAAAAAATTTTCAAATTTGACATAATTTAAAAAGGGCGGTATAATAACAGGGCTATGAAGATAGGAAATATAGAAATTAAAAACCACACCTGCCTCGCGCCGATGGCAGGGGTGGCAGACAGAGCAATGCGCGAAATCTGTATTAAATACGGCGCGGGATACTGTGTAGGAGAGCTGACCAGCGCCAAAGGCGTAAGCCGCGGCGATAAGAAAAGTCAGCAGCTTCTTTTTTGCTCGGATAAGGAGCGTCCCTTTGCCTCTCAGCTTTTCGGAAACGACCCCGTTTCTATGGGCGAGGCGGCTAAAAGGGCGGCTGAACTTTGCCCTGATTTTATCGATATAAATATGGGTTGCCCTGCTCCGAAGGTTGCAGGACACGGCGGCGGAAGTGCCTTGATGAAGGATATTTGTCTTGCGGGTAAGATAATCGAGGCGGTGGTAAAGTCTGTGGATATACCTGTTACGGTTAAAATGCGAACAGGCTGGGATAAGGAAAATTTAAATGCGCCTGACCTTGCAAAAATTGCTGAGGAATGCGGCGCGGCGGCGGTTACGGTTCACGGCAGAACCCGTCAGCAAATGTATGCGCCTCCTGTGGATATAAAGACTATAAAAGCCGTAAAAGAAGCCGTAAAAATTCCCGTAATAGCAAACGGTGATATTACTGATTTTGCCTCGGCAAAAAGAATGAAAGAAGAAACGGGCTGTGACTATCTTGCCGTGGGCAGAGGGGCTATGGGAAATCCCTTTGTTTTTGCCGAAATAAATGCGGGTTTTGAAAATAAAGAAATACCTGTTTTCACCCTTGAACAAAGGCTTAACGCCCTCAGAGAACAGGTAAAGCTTATGGTTCTGTATAAGGGTGAGCATACCGCAATGCTGGAGAGCCGAAAACACACTTCTTGGTACATAAAGGGTATACGTGGCGCCGCCGCTATGAGAAGAATGTGCGGTGAAATATCCTCTATGAGCGATATAGAGAGAATAATAGAAAAAGCACTTGAAACAGAAAGAGCATTGTGATAAAATAACAACTGAAATTGCCGAAAGGAACGTGTAAAAAATGTCCGGTCACAGTAAATGGAACAATATTAAAAGAAAAAAAGAAAAAACCGATGCCGCAAAGGCAAAAATTTTCACCAAAATGGGCAGAGAAATCGCCGTTGTGGTAAAGCAGGGAGGTCCTAATCCCGCTGAAAACAGCAAACTTAAAGACGTTATCGCCAAGGCTAAGGCGGCAAACGTGCCTAATGAAAATATTGAGCGTATTATCAAAAAAGCCGCAGGTGACGGCGAGGCTAATAACTATGAAGAACTGGTTTACGAGGGCTACGGCCCCGGCGGTGTTGCCTGTATCGTTGAAACCTTAACCGATAACCGTAACCGTACTGCCGGTGAAATGCGTCACTATTTTGATAAATGCGGCGGCAATCTCGGTCAGTCGGGCAGCGTTGCCTTTATGTTTGACCGTAAAGGTCAGATTATCATAGATTCTGAAGACCTTGACGAAGACACGGTAATGATGGATGCTCTTGAAGCCGGCGCAGAGGATTTCAGCGCAGAAGAAGATATATTTGAAATCATTACCGCCCCTAACGATTTGGGTCAGGTGCGTGATGTTCTCGAAGAAAAGGGTTACGCCTTTGTTTCGGCAGAGGTGGCTTATATTCCTCAGAATATGACCGAACTTACAGACGAAGCTATGCTTGAAAAAATGGAAAAGCTTATCGATATGATGGAAGATAACGACGACGTTCAGGCTATCTGGCACAACTGTGAAAACATCTGATATTAAGTAAATATTTTACGAACAACCCACAGAAATTTCTGTGGGTTGTTCTTTTTTTTACCTTTAGGACATACCTTTTACTGAGGTAAAGCTATGAAAACGGATAAGGTACGGCAGTTTGATTGCGCCCTTTACGGCGTGGGAGATAAAATAGAGAGGATTTTAGCCTTTATTAGTGATGAAAAAAAGGAAGAAATACAGGAAATAAGACTAAGAAAGGAAAAGCCCTTGGCAGTAACTGTTTTTGGGAAGAGCTATTTTGTAAGGGCAGACGGCGCACTCACAAGGGATAAAAATTATGCCGTAACCGTAAAGGAGAGTGACCTTGAAGAAGCCTTTATAAAGCTTACTCAAAATTCGGTTTATTCACATATAAAAGAGATAAAACAGGGCTTTGTTATGATGAAAAACGGGTGCAGAGCAGGGATTGCGGGTAATTTCAGCGAACAGGCGGGGATTACCGATATTTCTTCGGTTAATATCCGTATTGCAAGACAGATAAAAGGAGTTGCCGACGCTCTTTACGAGAATTACGAAAAGGGCGGAGTTTTAATTTGCGGCGCCCCCGGAAGCGGAAAAACCACGCTGCTCAGAGATTTCATAAGACTTGTTTCAGACGGTGGAAAAAGGGTAGCGGTTGTGGACAGCCGAGGGGAAATTTCGGCATCCTTTAAGGGTGTTTGCCAAAACGATATAGGTGTAAATACCGATGTTCTTCTCGGCTTTAATAAAGCCGACGGCATAGAAAAAGCGACCCGAACTCTGTTTCCAAACCTGATAGCCTTTGACGAAATAGGCTCGGTCGAGGAAGCAAAAGAGGTAGAGAATTGTCTTTTTGGCGGTGTGGATATTGTAACCACTGTTCATATTGACAATATAAAGGAAATTTTCAGACGAAACGTTACTAAAAAGCTTCTCGGCACGGGAGCAGTAAATCTTATAGTAATACTTGAAAGCGATAGGTACGGAGAATACAAAATATATACTTTAAGCGAGGTGAAAAAGGCTTGTGGATTTTACGGATAACAGGGTGCTTTCTTATAATTATCTGCACCACCTTTTTCGGTATCATAAAGGCGGGAAGCCTGAAAAAAAGGGTAGCATCTATTAACGGGATTATCCTTTGCCTTGAAAAAATTTCTCAGTATATAAAGCTTGAAAATTACGATAAGGAGCAAATTTTACAAAAGGCCTTGCCTGAAGATTTCTGTCTTTCGGAATATGGCGTATATGCTGATAAGAAAGCCTGTATTACGGCAGAGGACGAGGGCATTATAAATGAGTTTTTCAGCGAGCTTGGTATGTGGGACGGAGAATATGAGCTTAAAAGATGCGCGTCGTATAAGAATATATTAAAAAAACAACTGGAAAAGGCGGAAAAAGAAGAAACGGAAAAGTATAAGCTCTTTTCGGTGGGCGGATTTCTTTTCGGAGTTGTATTTTCGGTTTTGTGGTGGTAAAGAATGGATGTAGATTTTATATTCAAGGTTGCAGGTATCGGCATTATAGTAACGGTTTTAAACCAGCTTTTAGTTCGCTCGGGCAGAGAGGAACAGGCGATGATGACTACTCTTGCAGGACTTGTTGTGGTTCTTGTAATGATAGTCGGGGTTATCGGCGACCTTTTTGATACCGTTAAAAGTGTGTTTGGATTATGATGCTTTTTAAGGTAATAGGAATAGGGCTTATAACCGTTGCGGCAACCCTTACCGTAAAGCCTTTTCGCCCCGAGCTTGCCTTTATAATTTCGGTGGCAGGGGCTTCGGCGGCTTTTTTTCTTTGTGTAAGCGAGCTTCAGGGATATTTTTCTGCCTTCAGGGGAATTTTGGCTGACAGCGGTATAAATTCCAAATATTTTGCTGTGGCAATAAAGTCGTTAGGGGTGGGATATATATGTGAATTTGCTTCAAATATGGCAAAGGACGCGGGACAAAACGCTATGGCGCTTAAGATAGTTTTTGCCGGCAGAGTAACTATTTTTATTATTGCTCTGCCACTTATAAGCGAATTGCTGAGTTTGGCAACAGAGTTGGTGGGAAAGTGAAAAAAATCGGGGTTATAATACTGCTTTTGCTGTTTTTTTGTATACCTGTAAGGGCAGAGGAAATAGAAGAAGCAAGCAATATTGACAGTATAATGGAGGCATTGCCTGAAAACGCAAGAGAAATTTTTGAGGAAAACGGCTGGCAGACTGATAACATAGGTGAAAAATTATCGGAAAAGGGCTTTTTTTTGGTTATAAGTGACTTTCTTATGGAAGGCTTCTCCGCCGTTATAAAAAGCGCGGCGGCAATAGTTTCCATTATTCTTTTAAGTTCCCTTATGAACAGCTTTTCTACGGGGGATATAAGCGGTACGGTGGATACCGTTTGTCTTCTTTCCTGCGCCTCCTTTCTGACCTTTTCGGTGTATAGCTGTATAAAGGCGGCTGAGCAGACTTTAACGGCGGTTTTCGGATTTGTCACAACGGCTATACCCGTATATTTAGGACTTTTAATTACAGGAGGAAAGGCGGCGACGGCTCAGGCCGGAGGAGTGGTTTTGGTAGCCTGTGAGGTTATGTCTTATATCTGCACCTTTATACTTTCCCCCGTTATGAACGCTTATCTTGCTATCGGTATGTGCTCTGCATTCGCCGACAAACAAAGCATTAACAGCCTTATGGATACCATAAGAAAGCTGAGTATGTGGCTGTATTCCTTTTGCGTTACGGTTTTTCTTTTTATAATCGGCACAAAAACGGCGGTGGGTACCTTTACCGATAATCTTTCAATGAAAACCGCAAAATTCGTTCTTGGCACAGCCGTTCCCGTTGCAGGCAACGCTTTGAGCGAATCGGCAACGGCAGTTGCGGCAAGTATAGGGGTATTGCGCTCAGGGGCGGGAATATACATAGTAGCAGGGGCGGTAATTATTGTTTTGCCTCTTATCTGCTCACTTATTTGCTGGCGGTTTTCTCTGCTTTTTTTAAAAAGCTTTTCAGATGTTTTTTCCTGCCTTAAAATATCCTCTCTTATGTCCTCCTGCGAGGCGGTAATTTCGCTTCTTTTAGGGCTTGTTCTTTTAAGCCTTGCTTTGCTTATAATTTCTATGGGGGTAATGATGAAGGTATGAGAAACTTCTTTATGTCGCTTTGTATAATACTTGTTTCTTACGGAAGCGCCGCCTTTATTAAAAACAGCGGTGAAACGGCAAAAATGACGCGCTTTGTCTTTGCCGTCACCCTTTTGTGTTCGCTTCTTTCCGGCTTGCCGTCTATAAGCTTTATCGATATCCCCTTTAGTATGTCGTCGCAGGATTATACCAATTATAATCTTAGCGAAGCGGCATTTACCGGTACGGTTGAGCAAATGCTTAAAAAAGAGGAAACAGAATTTAAAAAAGTAAGTATTAGCTATTCTCAAAACGAGGACGGCAGCATAAATATAGAAAAGATAAGGGTGACAGGAGCAAAAGAACCCGAAAAAGTAAAGAAAATAATAAGCGAAAATACGGGGATTGAGCAGATAGAGGTGAGCTGATTATAGAAAAAATAAATATAAAAAAGCTGCTTAAAAAACTAACTTCGGGCAAAAAACTCGCCGTTATAGGAATTGTGGGAATGGTGCTTATAGGAGTTTCCTCTTTTATCCCGCAAAAAAGTCAGAAAACCAATACCGTAACAGCCACTGCAACCGAAAAAGAATACGTGGAGTTTGTGCAGAGCAATCTAAAACAAATCGTAAAGGAAATAAGCGGCGATAAAAGTCCAAAGGTTTTTGTTACGTTGGAAACGGGAATAAGACGGGAATATGCAGGAGAAACTCAGGATGCAAAAAGTCAGAAAACAGACGAAAACGGCGAAGAAATAAGCGATGATAAAAAAATTAAAACGATAACGGTCAAAACCTCGGACGGCTCTGAGTCGGCGGTTACTGTAATAGAATATATGCCTCAGATACGAGGGGTGGCAATAGTCTGTGACGGAGGACAAAGAGAAGAAATAAGAGAAAAAATAATAAGCGCCGTTACGGCATCACTTAATATAACATCAAAAAGAGTAAGCGTTACAGGAGGGCAAACACAGTGAAAAAGGGAAAGGTTTTTACAAAAGGACAGATAGGACTCGTGGTTATGGTTTTCGTACTTGCGGGGGCGGTATGGCTTAATACTAAATATTCAAAACAGCAGGAAAACACCAAATATATGGGTGAAACAGCCCTTGTGGGAAGCCAGAGTGATAATAATGCAACTATGGTAGGCGCAGAAGTACAAAACGATTATTTTTCAAAGGCAACAACCGACAGAGAAAAGGCTTATAAGGAGGCCGAAGAAACGGTGGTAGAGCTTCTTAAAAGTACAAACGGCGAAGAAAAAGAAAAGGCAGTAAAGATTACCGAACAGATAGCCAAGCGAAAAACCGATGAAACGGCTATAGAAAATCTGCTTGTCGCCAAGGGCTTTGAAAAGGTACTTGCTATAATAGGTGACGATAGCGTAACCGTGGTAATAGGAAGCGAGGGGCTTCTTGCCAATCAGACGGTGCAGATACAGGACGCAGTAATGTCCCTTTGTGATATTTCACTTGCCAATATAAAAATTGTTACAGTTAATAGTTGAGAATTTTGAAATAATGTGTTATACTAAATAAAAACACAAAAGTCCGCCTAAGGAGGATATATAAAATGGAAAGAAACAGTAATCTTGCTATAAATGCAGGTGTACTCGAGCAAATGGCAAAAATAGCCGTTAAAGAGGTTGAGGGCGTAGCAGGTCTTGCCGAAAACGGTGTGGATTTGAAAAATGCGCTAAACCGCGGTAAGCTTTTTAAAGCAGTACATGTAACCGAGAAAAACGGCGCTGTTGCTTTGGATATTCATATAAAAATATATGATACAGCCAACGCTAAAGAGGTTGCTGAAAAGGTACAGGAAAACGTAAAAGAAAAGCTTCAGAGTATGACAGGTAACGCTATTACCCGCGTTAATGTAACTGTAGCTGACGTAGAGTCAATTCCGGAAAAATAAGCAGAACCGCACAAGAGACCGTAACGATTTTGTTACGGTCTCTTTTTTCATATATTATGCCTATCCTTCATATATTTAAAGTAAGATAAAAAAGAAGGGCATGATAATAATGAAAGAGTTTTATCCGGAAGGAATAAACAAAAACAAAGGTTTTTACAGTACAGCTTTTCTAGAGCAGGCTATGCTTAGCGGTGAAATCCTAGAAGCGCCTGTGCAAATGTGTGATACAGAGCATAATCTTATTGTAGATTTAGGTTCTATGCGCGGCGTAATAAAGCGTGAAGAAGGCGCTAAGGGAATAAAGGAGGGTACAACCCGAGATATTGCTCTTATTTCCCGTGTAGGAAAAAGCGTTTGCTTTACGGTGACGGGTTTCGATGAAGCCGATGGCAAGAAAATAGCTCTTTTATCCCGTCGAAAAGCTCAGGAAATGTTTTTGAGCTTTATGAAAGAAAATCTTAAAATAGGAAGTATCATAAAAGCAAGGGTAACCCATCTTGACTCTTTTGGAGCTTTTTGCGATATAGGCTGCGGTGTGGCAGCCCTTTTGCCTATTGATTGTATCTCGGTGTCCCGAATTTCTCACCCCTCAGACCGCTTTAGCGTCGGAAATGAAATTAAAGCCGTAATAAAGGCAATATCAAGTGACGGTAAGGTGACTCTCTCGCACAAAGAACTTCTTGGTACTTGGGAAGAAAACGTTATGGAATTTTCGCCTCATCAGACCGTTTCGGGAGTGGTGCGAAGTGTTGAAGATTATGGCGTATTCGTGGAGCTTGCTCCTAATCTTGCGGGACTTGCGGAACTTGCCGAGGGTGTTAAAGCAGGAGATACCGTAGGGGTTTATATAAAAAATATTATCCCTGAAAAAATGAAGGTCAAACTTATTATTATTGACGTTTGCGAGGAAAAATATTCTCCCAAGATAAAATACTTTAAAAAAGAGGGTGTTATAGACCGTTTCGAATATTCGCCAAAAGGCTGTGAAAAGCAGATATTTACAGATTTTTGCGAAGATTTTTAAAAAACAAAATAATGGAAATACATAGTAATTATTATTGACTTATTAAATGGTAAATGGTAAAATGAAGGAAAATAAAACAAAAGGAAGAGATTTATTACCATATGAAAAAAACTTTAGCGCTATTACTGTGCGTTTGCCTTATGACCTATACTGCCGTTCCTGCTGTATTTGCTGTAGAAACAGTGGGTGTCGGTTCTTATTCCTATTCTCTGAATACGGACGATAGTATGTTCGACCATGAGGTTATTTTTGGAGATAATATTCGTTTGGACCTTTCTTCCGCTGAGGTTGTTTCGGGTGCTGACTTTTCTATAAATGGTACTCTTGGTATTAATCACGGCTTTACAACGGCAGTGATTAATATTGAATTTGATAAGGCTTCTTTTGTTCTTAACTCTGTAACTGCAAACAATAGCAATCTTGCCGTACAATTTGCAGGGGATTCAAACGGTGCTGTCATTACCCTTACTTCAAAGGTAATTGACCAAGTAAATAATGTTGCCGATTTTACTCAGACCGGCGAAATAATTACACTTAATTTTACTGCTTTAAATGTTTCGGGAGATTATGAAATAGTTGTAAATAAAAATAAATCTTGGGGTGCAGACAGCGATAATACTCCTCTTAATGTAGGTCAAACCAAGGGTTATGTTACCGCCAGCTGTGCTCACGTTTTCTCAGAGGAAACGATTATAAAATATCCTACTTGTACCGAGAAAGGCGTAGCAGTCAGAATTTGTACTCTTTGCGGAAAAAGCGCCAAAACGGATGTTGGGGCAACGGGACATGACAACGGTACTTGGCGGGTAAAATATCCTGCCGATTGTGTAAATAACGGTCAAGAGGCTCGCTTTTGCACTAAGTGCGATGCTGTTCTTGAAACCAGAGTAATTGCCGCCACCGGTACTCACGCTATGGGCTGGGTAACTATTAAAGAAGCGACTTGCTATAGTGAAGGCGTCGAAATTTATATGTGTTCTCTTTGCTGCTTGGAGCGTGGCGACACACGAGCAATCCCTAAGCTTCCCCACAGAGAAGGCGAGCATAGAATAACGAGAGAGCCTACCTGTTCGGCTGTTGGTGTAATCTCTGTCTTTTGTAAAGACTGCAATGCGGTAGTAAGAGAAGAATATATCGATAAAACGACTCATGAGAAAGGCAGACTTGAGGTTATTACTGCTCCTGCTTTAAATAATTCCGGCGAAGGAAAATATCACTGTAAGCATTGCGATGCGGTACTTAATACCGTAACTCTTGAGCCTGTTTCAGATACGATTTATGCTGAAGCACCTGACACTGTGGCTCTTCCCGGAGACACCGTGAGAATTCCCGTTAAGGTTTCAGACCATAGCGGTTTCGCCTACGGTATTGTTAGAGTTGATTATAACCCCGATGCCTTTACCCTTGATTCCTGTACTATAGGCGACGTTCCCTATGCTATAAGCGTTGGCGAGGCTACGGAAGGTAATCTTGTGGTGCTTATGGAAATTGATGAAGAAAATTATAAAGAAGACGGTGTGCTTTTCTATCTTGATTTTACCGTAAATGATGGGGCAACCACTCAGGATGTAGATATTTACTATAATCCTGAAACTGATTTTTGCGATGAATACGGTAATATTACTTTTGTAAACATCAGCGGATTTGAGTTTAAGGCGCAAGCTTATCTTGTTGGCGATGCCGACGGTGACAAGGAAATTACAATAAACGACCTTGCCTTGATGAAACTTTACCTTGTCGGCGCTGTCGATGATATCGGACTTGGCGCGGATGTTGATACCAACGGTAGTGTGACAACAACCGACCTTGCGCTGATGAAGCTACATCTTACGGGTGTAGGAACCGGATATATGTTAAGATAAGGAGTTTTAAAAATGTCAGAATGTACTCATGACTGCAGCAGCTGTTCTCAGAACTGCGCGTCACGTGAAAAGGAAAGCTTAATCGAACCCACTAATGAACTAAGCAACGTAAAAAGGGTGATTGGCGTCATAAGCGGTAAAGGCGGAGTCGGTAAATCTATGGTAACCTCTTTGCTTGCCGTTGCTATGAGAAATAGAGGCAAGGAAGTTGCTGTTTTAGATGCCGACATTACCGGCCCTTCAATCCCTAAAGCCTTTGGAATAAAGGATAGAGCAGAGGGTAATGATTTGGGTATTTTCCCTGCCGTTACCGAAAAGGGCATCAAAATTATGTCGATTAATCTGTTGCTTGAGGATACCGAAGCGCCTGTTGTGTGGCGCGGACCTGTAATTGCCGGCGCTGTAAAGCAATTCTGGAGCGATGTTATCTGGAACGATGTTGACTATATGTTTGTTGACTGTCCTCCCGGTACGGGTGACGTTCCTCTTACTGTTTTTCAGAGCCTTCCCTTAAGCGGAGTTATCATTGTTACTTCTCCTCAGGACCTTGTTTCAATGATAGTCAAAAAGGCTTATAAAATGGCTGAGCTTATGAACATTCCCGTTTTAGGTATTGTTGAAAATATGAGCTATATTGAATGTCCCGACTGTAAAAAGAAGCTTCGTCTTTTCGGGGAGGGTAAATCTCAAAGCGTTGCTGATGAAATCGGCGTACCGCTTCTTGCCGAAATGCCTATTAATCCCGACCACGCGGTAATGGTTGATAATGGATGTATTGAAAAGGCTGATACCTCGGTTTTGAGTAAGGCTGTAGAAATTCTTGAAAATCTTTAATATAAACGGCAGACTAAATAACGAGTCTGCCGTTTTCTCTATATAAAAGGGAGGCAAACAGAAGGGGAGAAATTTCTTTAGGACAAATAGAACTAAGCTCCTCGGGCAAAGTAATGTGTGGAAGGAGTTTACTGCTTATGCAGATATCTGCGGCGGTGTTATTTGAGTAATCGGGCAAAGTTCCGCAAAGGGAATAGATTTCTTCCCTCTCTTTCCTTTCCGGTTCAAAGGAAAGAATAAGTCTTGAACTGTTTTTTAAAAGGGAAATAATTTCTTCTTTTTCCAAACTTTCAAAGTCGGCGTATACACTGACTCCGGGTTTTTGCTTTAACAAATTAATCGTTCTTAAAATCTGCACTTTCTTTACGTAGTCGGGAAATATCAAACTGTTTTTATCGTATATGTTGAATGGTATCAAATCTTTTAGTTTTTTGATTGCTTTTTCGTCGTTTTTAACGTAATAAAGGGTATAAATGCAAATTTCACCGAAGGATGTGGAATATAGGTCATAATCTATATGAAAAACCCTAAAAAATCCTGCTTTTTTTGCTAAAAACCGCCTTTTAACCTGCTTTTTAATAAGAATGCAAAGCATAATAAACCAACCTTTACTTGACAAAATCGGGGAAGCATATATACTATAATATATAAGATTTCCTAAATATTTAATCCTTATCGAGAGGGTAATATAATGAAACTTTTAATGAAGTTCAGAAAAACCATAATGTTTATAATAAAGGTGAGCTTTGTTGCCGCTATGGCGCTTGGCTTTATAAATGTATGGCTTAATGGATATGACTATGCCGTTAATTCACCGGGAAGTATTTATATTGTGCTTCTTTCCTATATTATATTGCTTTCGCTTTTTGCCGAGCTTTACGGCGCTTTTAAAATCGGCGTAAACCGTTTGCACGAAGTGGCGTACAGTCTTTGCCTTGCCAGCGTTTTTACAAATATTATTATGTACTTTGAACTTTGTCTCTTGGCAAGACAGCTCATAAGCCTTGCTCCCTATATTTTAGGTTTTGCTTATCAGATAGCAACGGCGATAGTTTGCTCAATGTGTGCAAATACCATATATTTCAGGCTTTACCCCGCCAGAAAAATGTTGGCAATATTCGCCGATGACGAGGAAGGCACCGCTATTATCCGTAAGGTGTCAAGAATTCCGGACCGCTTTAATATTGAAAGAGGTGCCTCTATTAACCGTTGCAGTATCGAAGAAATAAAAGCTCTTATTGATAAATACGAGGCTGTGCTTCTCTGCGATATAGATAAAACTATCAAAACCGAGCTTTTAAGATATTGCTATGCAAAGCAAAAGCGTACCTACGTTTTACCTTCCAGCGCTGATGTTATTATAAGGAACTCTGAACAAATTCAGATTTTTGACACACCTATTATGATGTGTAAAAACCGCGGACTTCGTCTTGAACAGGAGTTTATTAAGCGCGCCGTTGATATTTTCGTTGCCGTTGTGGGAATTATTATTACTTCGCCAATAATGCTTACGGTGGCTCTGGCTATAAAGCTTTACGATAAAGGTCCGGTTTTCTTTAAGCAAAACCGCGTAACCCAAAACGGTAAAATCTTTAACGTGCTGAAATTCCGTTCTATGATAGTTGATGCCGATAAGGACGGCGCGAAAAAGGCGGAAAACGACGATGACAGAATTACTCCCGTAGGTAAAATTATCCGTCCCTTCAGAATTGACGAGCTTCCACAGTTTTTTAATATACTTTTCGGCGATATGTCACTTGTAGGCCCTCGTCCTGAGCGTGTTGAAAATGTTTACGAATATACCGAAAAATATCCCGATTTTAATCTTCGACACCGTGTAAAAGGCGGACTCACGGGTTACGCCCAGATATACGGTAAATATAATACAAGTCCTGAGGACAAGCTGAAAATGGACCTTATATATATTGAGCAGTACTCAATATTCCTCGATTTTAAGTTAATCCTTATGACCATAAAAATACTCTTTATGAAAGAAAGCACGGAGGGCTTTGATGCTAAAGCTAACGCTCATTTAAAAGCCCCAAACAGAAAGGAAGAACAGTAATGAGTTTCAGTGCATCACTAGTAGTAATGGCGGCAGGAATGGGTAGCCGTTTCGGCGGCCTTAAACAGCTTGAACCGATTGGTAAAAACGGAGAGGTTATTCTTGACTTCTCGGTTTATGACGCTATTGAGGCAGGCTTTGACAAAATCGTTTTCGTTATAAAACACGAAATCGAGGAGGATTTCAAGCGTCTTGTTGGCGACAGAATTGCTAAAAAAATCAAGGTTGAATATGTTTTTCAGGAAATAGACGGTTTGCCCGAGGGATATACCGCGCCGGCTGACAGAACTAAGCCTTGGGGAACGGGCCACGCTATTTTATGCTGTAAAGACGTTGTTGATACACCATTTGCTGTGGTTAATGCCGACGACTATTACGGAAAAACTGCTTTTTCTAAAATGTATGATTATTTAAAGCAGGAAACCGGTAACTTTTCGATGGTAGGCTTCCGCCTTGTTAATACTCTTACAGAAAACGGTACCGTATCACGCGGTGTTTGTTCTGCAGAAGGTGGTTATCTTACCGAGGTTGTTGAGAGAACGAAAATTGATGCCAATTGCCGTTATACTCTCGATGGTGAAAATTGGATTGAAATGGCTCCCGATACCGTTGTTTCAATGAATATGTGGGGTTTTACTCCCGAAATTTTTGCTTATCTTGAAAAGGGCTTTAAGGAATTCTTAAATGAAAACCTTACTACTCCCAAATCGGAATATTTCTTGCCCACCGTTGTAGGCGAGCTTATTGACAAGGGTGAGAAACAGGTAAAGGTGCTTGTTGCAGAGGATAAGTGGTACGGCGTAACGTATAAAGAAGATAAAGACGCGGTTGTAAAGGCTATAACCGAGCTTATGGATGAGGGTCTTTATAATAATATATAATCTATAATTGTAGTTAAAACCGGCTAAAAATATGCAAAATGCCATTTGTTCTTTAATATTTTTTAAAAAATTATGCAATATTCATAAAACTTTAATTGACAACGGCATACTTTTATGCTAATATGTAGGTAGATATATTAGGAAGGTGTTCTAAAATGAAAAAATTAGCATGTATTTTATTTAGTATTTTATTAGTTTTCACTTTCAGTCTCACCGCTTTCGCTGACGGATTGGACGATACCGAGATTAATATCGACGATATAACCGGCCTCTTCGGTCCTGATTATGACGATGGAGAGCTTGGCGCCGGCGATATATTTGGTAATCCTACCTTAAGCTTTGAAGATGTTACCGCGAAGCAGAACAGAAAAGTAACTCTTGACCTTTCTATTGCAGAAAACCCCGGATTTACTGAGCTCAGAGTAACCGTTGATGCTCCTGCCGGTATTACCGTTACGGCTGTTGCCAACGGTGAAGTAGGAACTGCTGTATTGGATAATGGCGTTATTGTAGTTACTGCCAATGAAACCGTAACCGAAGATAAGATTGTAGCTAAGGTTACCTTTGCTGTTGCCGGTAACGCTGTTCTTGGCGCAAACGATATTTCTATCGACGTTGTTGCTAAAGACGGTGACAAACGCGTTTTGGTAAAAGGCTCTGATTTTAAGATGACCGTTGAAGAGTCCACCGCAATCCCAGGTGACGTTAACGGAAACGGCGAAGTTGAGATAAACGACCTTGCAGTTCTTAAGCTTCGTCTTGTGGGCGCTCTTGCTGATGGTGATGCAGAAATTGTTAATCCGGACGTTAACGAAAACGGCGTTGTTGAGATAAACGACCTTGCTCAGCTTAAGCTTATCTTGGTTGGTGCTGCATAGCCTCTTAAATCTATAAATAACCTTGCCCGAGCCGAACGGTTCGGGCGGTTTTTTGCCAAAAATTGAAGATTGAAGAAAAATACAAAGTCGGGTATAATTGAGGAAAAGGAGGAAACTGATGTGTTAAAAATAACAATAAGAAGCGCGGTAGCGCTGTGCCTTGCCTGTGTCATAATGTTTTCCTGCTTTTCCTTTGGCGCTTTCGCCGAAAAATCCGTTGCTTTTTCTTTTGAAAAAGAAAGTGTAACGGCGGGGGATACGGTGGCTCTCACCGTAACCTTAAAAGCAGACGGCGTTATGAATGCTTTTTCCTATGACCTTATATATAATAAGGATGAGCTGTCTTTTGTAAAGGCTTCGTCGAGCAGTATAAATTCCACCTCTGTAGGTGTTATTACCTTTGTGGACGATGCTGACGGCAATACCGTTAGCACTACTTATTATTTTACGACGAAAAAGCCGGGCAATGTTACGGTGACTGTGCAAAACGCTCTTTGCGCTGATACACAGGAGTATGAATATGATGATACAGTCTGTACCTTCGAGGTTCTTTGCGCTACTACGGGGGACGTTAACGATGACGGCATTGTAAATATTAGTGATTTAGCGACCCTTAAGCTTTATCTTGCGGGGGCTACTGCCGATGTTAACCGTGCATATTCCGACATTAATAAAGATAACTCGGTTGATATCAGTGACCTTGCTAATCTTAAATTGTATCTTGCAGGCGCGCTGTAATATAGCTTAGAAAGGAAAACCGTTATGAAGAAAATAATAGCTTTTATCCTTTGCGCAATACTTATTTTTACTGTATCTGTTCCTGTTTTTGCCGAAAACTCAGAGCTGGAGATATCGGTAAACGACGAAGTTTATATGAACGAGTTGCTAAGGGTTGTTTTAAACGCTGAAAATACTGCGGGTATCGTTTCGGGCGAGATAGAAATTAGCGCTTTCTTTAATCTCGTTTCGGGCGCTGAGTACGATATGGAAAACTATAAATACACCTTTTCCTTTAATGCCCAAGACGGCCCGTATGAAATAGTTTTAGAACCTATTTATAAAACCGATACTTTCGTTTCCTTAAAAAATATCACGATTGATGGTAACAGAGAGCCTGATTTTTATAAGGACGTAAAAATCAGACCAATATACACCCCCGTCTATACCAAGGAAGACCTTAATAATATAAGAAATAATATGTCGGGTGATTATATCCTGATGAATGATATAATTTTTACCGAGGAGGATTTCGCTGAAGATGGAGCCTTCTATAACGGCGGTTACGGCTGGATTCCTATAGGAACTCTGTCTACTAACGCTTTTACCGGAAGCTTTTACGGTAACGGAAAAACTATAGAGGGCCTTAGGATTAATAAGGCCTACTATCTTTACAACGGCGTTTTTGGTGTTAATAAGGGCGAAATTGAGGATTTATATCTTAAGAATATTAAGGTTGATGTGCGAAACGGTATAAACACTCAGGTACTGCTGGAAACTGCCGGTGAGACCAAGTCTGAGACAATAGAAGATTCTCTAAATAGCAGACAAGCATCTGATGACTTTGAAAACCCGAATAGCTGGACCGACCCTAACGCCACCGTAACCGACGAGGTATTTAATAAGTATGACCGCAGCGGTGCTTCAAATGCCTCTGCCGGAACTCTTTGCGGTATAAATTACGGAACGGTAAGAGAGTGCTATATCGTTGGCGATATTCTTGGTAATAACTATGCCGGCGGTGTGTGCTGCGAAAATAAAGGAACTGTCAGGGAATGCGCTGTAGAGGTTGATATAAGCGGTGTTGTTCTTACGGGCGGCGTGTCCGCTAAGGCTGGTGTTCTGTCAAAAATTTATGACTGCGCCGTTCTGGGTAGCTCTGACGGTGGTAAAAAAGGCGCGTTTCTCGGAGAGGGCAATGGAGAAATAATCCGTTGTTATTCTACCATTAACGCCGAAAAGGTTGCTTTTTCGGGTACGGTTAAGGGGGAAGAAGCCTATATTACCGATAAGTCTTTGGCTGGGGATATAACCTTTACAAACGGCGATTGGAATTATAGCCTTGACCTGCCATATCCTGCTACCGTAATAAGCTTTATGAAAACAGCTACTGCTGTCAAGGGCGACGTTAACGGTAACGGTGAGGCGGAAATAAACGACCTTGCTCTTTTAAAGCTTTATCTTGTCGGCGCGATAGATAAAACCGATGAAAATATTGTTGAGCCCGACGTTGACGGTAATGAAGTTGTGGAGATTAACGACCTTGCGATGCTAAAGCTTATACTTGCGGGCGCTTATTAAAGGTAAAATACTGGAAAAAAGAATATTTTATAAAAAAACAATTGACATTGTCAAAATAAACAATTATAATAAACTTAAGTAATTGTCCTTAGGGATATTATGCTAAAAACTAAGAAAAGGAAAACCAGGTGATTTAAAATGAAGAAAAAACTTTTAACTATTGTTCTTTCTGTAGTTATGCTTGCTTCGTTGTTAGCGCCTATGCTCGCTATCAGTGCTGATGAAGTTCCTACAATAACAATAGGCTTCGGTACAATTGAAGTAAGTAACGGAAGACTCTTAATCCCGATTGTGGCTTCCGACAATACCGGTTTGTTTTACGCAGCATCTTTTGATGTTAAGAGTGAAAACGGTATCAATGCAATTGGCGGTAAAGACGGCACCTATAAGGATGAGTTCATAGACGAGTTCGGCGATCCCGCTGATGTTATATTAGAAACAGAAGCAAGAGCTCATGGCGACTATGTTCGTTTTATTTTGTTGGTAAATGAAGGTTTACAAGGTATTTCTACCCCCTCTGGTTTATTGGGAACTGCTTATTTCACAGCACCGACTGAAGTTGGTACTTATACCTTTACTCTTGTGGATGCTAACCCTCAGTATGTTAAGTTCCATGAGGAAGATGGACAGAAAAAAGGTGAATCTTCGGCATATAATGTAACAGTTAGCCCTGCCACGATTACTTACACCGTTGAGTGTACTTCTCATAACGAAGTTAAGGATACCGAAAAGAGCACTCCTGCTAAGTGCGGTGTAGCCGGCGAAGATGTATTTAAGTGTTCTGTTTGCGGCAAGGAACTCAGAAGAGAACCTTTAACTGCTCTCCAGCACAAATACAACGAAACTCCTGACCGCGTAGAAGGCGCTGAGTGCGGAAAGCCCGGTAAAGAGTATTATGATTGTCTTAACGGATGTGGCAATACCAAAGATGTACCTACCGACGCTCTTTCTCACATTCTCGTAGAGAAACCTGGAACTAAGGTTCCTGCAAAATGCGGTGTTCCCGGTTCTGTAACTATGATGTGTTCTCGCGGCTGCGGTCATGAAGAACCCAAAGAGCTTCCTGCTCTCGAGCATGATTGGGAGTTAGATGAAGCCGCTTCTACTGCGCCCAAGTGCGGTGTAGCCGGTGAAGACGTATACGTATGTCAGAATGAAAACTGTCCTCAGGGTACCAAGAAGGTTCCCGTAGACGCTTTAGAGCATGATTGGGAATATGACGAAGAGGCTTCTACTGCACCTAAGTGTGGTGTGGCCGGCGAAGACGTATACGTATGTCAGAATGAAAACTGTCCTGATGGTACCAAGAAGGTTCCCGTAGACGCTCTTGAGCATGACTATGATTATGATTACTATGATGTGATGGAAGTTACCTTAAAGCCTACTGCTGCTGCAGAAGGTAGCGCTAAGGTTCCTTGCTTTAACGGATGTGGCGAGCATAAGGTAGTTCCTCTTGACAAACTTGCTGCTGAAATTAAGCAGGATGGTGCATCTATTACTGCTACAGAGGCTATACTCCCCGAAGACGTTAATATTGAAATTATTGACGGTAAAGAAGAAGACGGTAAGGTAGAGGTTGAATTCACATTCGGCTCTTATATCGTAGACGACCTTGAAGGTGCAATCGTTTATACTCTTGACATTTCTGGTGTTAAGGACCTTTACACTAACTTTAAGGCTTATCGCGTAAATGCTGATAATTCTAAGACTCTTGTTTCTGAAATCAAGGGCGACAGCCTTGTGATTTCTGCAGACCTTAAGGATACCATCGTACTTATGTACGAAGAAATTCCTGAGGAAAGCGGCAAATCTCCTGCCACCGGCGATTCTATGAACGTAGTTGTATTAGCACTCGTTGCTCTTACTGCTGTTGCAGGTCTTGTAGTTATCACTAAGAAAAGATTTGCTCTTTAATAGAAGTCACCTATAAATAATAATAAACCCGAGCGCTGTTTGGTGCTCGGGTTATTATATTTACAAAAGACCTTTATAATAAAAGAACCTCAGCAAGTCAACTTGTTGGTAAAAATAATCATGACTACCGGCTAAGCCGGTAGTTTGCTCTGCGGCTATAAGCCGCTGTTACTGGCTGGACTGAAAGTCCACTGAATAATCTGTCAATCGCAAACGTGCCCCACTGCCATATACGGCAGTCCGCCTCCATCTGATGAGGGAGAGAAATACGAATTCTTCCGAACTACCCCTCAGTCAAAACCTTACGGTTTTGCCAGCTCCCCTGACAAGTGGAGCCTACCACTGCGGCGGGATTACTCATCGGCAAAAGCCTCTTTGGAACCACACGCTTAGCGTGTGGTTTTCGTTATACAAAAAATAACAAAGGCGCACCTGTGCAAAGATAGGTGCGCCTGGTTGTTTTTATAGCGGTTGTGGTTTGCGGTGTTAGAAGTACCGTTGCTACACGATTAAGAATTATATCCTAAATCGAAAGCAATTTTATTCATTTCAACAAAACGCTCGGCAACGGTGTTTTCAATGGCTTTAATCCATTTATTATAGTCGATGCCGAAGTATTTTGCGGCTTTGCCCATCAGTACTATATTAACCGCCTTGCTGGAACCTGCTTTTTCGGCAAGTTGCAGCGCGTCAAGTGCTTCTACGCTGACACCCTTGCGGGAAAGCTCATCAAGAACGTTGTCGGGATACTGTGCTGCTCCGATAATAACGGGCATAGGGTCAATCTGCTGAGTGTTTACAATAATTTTACCATCTTTTTTAAGGAAAGGCGCATATCTGGCGGCCTCTAACTTTTCAAAGGAGATAATTATATCAGCCTGACCCTCGGTAATGATTGGGGAATAAACCTTCTCACCGTAGCGAACGTAGGTTACTACGCTTCCTCCGCGTTGGCTCATACCGTGAACCTCGCTAACCTTAACGTCAAAGCCTTCATCCATAAGAAGTCTGCCGAGGAGCTTGGAAGCCAGAAGACTGCCCTGACCGCCTACACCGACTATCATAACGCTTTTAGTCATTTTTTTATACCTCCTTAAACTATTGCATCAAATGCGCAAAGCTGTTTACATACTCCACAGCCGACGCAAAGAGTGTTGTCTATTTTAGCCTTGCCGTCTTTAAGACTGATAGCAGGACAGCCAAGTCCCATACAGCGTTTGCAGGAACGGCACTTATCACTGTCTACTTTAAGGGCGGGAAGGGTTCTTACAGATTTCAAAAGAACACAGGGGCGTCTTGAAATAATAACCGATGGCTCGTTAGCGGCCAGTTCTTCCTTAACGGCGGTTTCACAAGCCTTAAGGTCATAAGGGTCAACCACTCTTACGCGATTAATGCCAAGGGATTTGCAAAGCGCCTCAAGGTTAACCTTAGCGGCAACCTCGCCCTTAATGTTAAAGCCGGTAGTGGGATTTTGCTGATGACCTGTCATACCGGTAATTGAGTTGTCAAGAATAATAACGGTAGAATTTGTAGCATTATATGCGATATTTACAAGACCTGTCATACCTGAATGCATAAACGTGGAGTCGCCGATAACAGCAACGCTCTTGTTTTCGGAGCCTTCTCTGCCTGCGGCATTAAAGCCGTGAAGTCCCGATACGGAAGCACCCATACAAAGAGTAGAATCAAGGGCATTAAGGGGAGCGACAGCGCCGAGAGTATAACAGCCTATATCACCCATAACGGTAATCTTGTTTTTAGAAAGGGTGTAGAACATACCTCTGTGAGGACAGCCTGCGCACATCATAGGAGGACGGGGAGGAATCGCGCTGTCGGCAGAAACGCTGTAAACTTCACCCTTGTTAAAGGCCTTGGCAATAACGTTCTGTGAGAATTCGCCGAGCATAGAGAAAAGGTCCTTGCCGATAACCTTTATACCAAGAGCTTTAACGTGATTTTCAATTATTGGGTCAAGCTCCTCAATAACATAGAGGGTTTTAACCTTAGAGGCAAATTCGAGTATAAGTTTGTCGGGAAGAGGGTTGGGCATACCGATTTTAAGTATGCTGACGTCATCGCCCAAAACCTCTTTAACGTAAAGATAAGAACAACCGGAGGTAATGATACCGATTTCGTCGCTGTTGTAGCTGACAGTATTGAATGGGCAGTCGTTTGCATACTCAGCAAGAGCAGCAGTTCTGTCTTCAACAATTGGGTGGCGCTTAATAGCGTTACCCGGCATCATTATATATTTAGCAGGATTCTTTTCGTAATCCTTCAAAACGGGAGGGATAGCCTCGCTTGTTTCAACGACCGACTGACTGTGAGCAATTCGGGTGCACATACGAAGCAAAACGGGGGTATCGAATTTTTCTGAAAGCTCAAAAGCGGCCTTTGAAAAATCGTAAGCCTCCTGAGAATCAGCAGGCTCTAACATAGGTACCTTAGAGGCAATAGCGTAGTGACGTGAATCCTGCTCGTTCTGTGAAGAATGCATAGCAGGGTCGTCGGCAACGCAGATTACCATACCACCGTTTACACCGGTATAAGAAAGGGTGAAAAGGGGGTCGGCAGCGACGTTAAGACCAACGTGCTTCATAGCGCAGGCACTTCTTGCGCCTGCAAGACTAGCGCCGAAAGCAACCTCACAGGCAACCTTTTCATTAGGAGCCCATTCAGAATATAAGTCGTCGAATTTAGCTAAAAATTCGGTAATCTCGGTTGAGGGAGTTCCGGGATAACTGGAAACAACACCAAGTCCGCCGTCGTGTAAACCCTGAGCAACAGCGGCATTTCCTATCATAAGTTTTTTCATAGTATATAAACCTCACTAATTAAGATTTGTTTTGCGAATCAACAAGACCTTCAGCGCCGTAAATTTTGCGGAGCTTGGGTTTTTCGATTTTGCCGGTGGGATTTCTCGGAATGTGGGCAAAAATAATTTTTCTGGGCCTCTTGTATCGGGGAAGCTCAAGACAGAATTCGTTAATTTCTTCCTCGGTGCAGGTCATACCCTTTTTAATTTCAATAATAGCGGCGGCAATTTCGCCAAGACGGGTATCGGGAAGACCTATAACGGCAACGTCCTTTATTTTGTTATGGGCAGAAAGGAAGTTTTCTATCTGTACGGGATAGAGGTTTTCGCCGCCCGTAATAATAACGTCTTTTTTACGGTCAACAAGATAAATAAAGCCTTCGTCATCCTGCATAGCCATATCGCCGGTATAAAGCCAACCGTCCTTTAAGGACTCGGTAGTGGCTTTTTCGTCACGGTAGTAACAGGTCATAACGCCGGGGCCTTTAAGACAAAGCTCACCAACCTCACCCTGCGATACTTCGTTGCCCTTTGGGTCAACTATCTTAACAGACCAGCCGTAACCGGCAACACCGATAGCGCCGACTTTATGTACATTTTCTATACCTAAATGAACAGCGCCGGGGCCGATAGATTCGCTAAGTCCGTAGTTTGTATCGTAATCGTGATTAGGAAAGATTTCAAGCCACTTCTTTATGAGACTCTGGGGAACGGGCTGAGCGCCGATATGCATAAGTCGCCAATTCTTAAGGTCATAATCCTTAAGGTCAATTTCGCCGCGCTCGATGGCGTTTAAAATATCCTGAGCCCACGGAACAAGAAGCCATACGATAGAGCATTTTTCACTGCTGGCGGCTTCAAGTATGCTTTTAGAAGCAGTACCCTTTAAAATTACGGCTTTACTTCCTGTAATAAGACTTCCAAACCAATGCATCTTAGCGCCGGTATGATAAAGGGGAGGGATGCATAAAAAGCAATCGTCTTTTGTTTGATTATGATGAGCCTGTTCAACACGGCAGGCGTGAATTAGGCTTTCGTGGTTATGTAAAATAGCTTTTGGAAAACCTGTTGTACCTGATGAAAAATAAATGGCCGCATCGTCGCTTTCTTCTAAAGTACATTCGGGGAAAGAACCTGAACATTCAGAAATAAGGTCGTTGTAATCGTCGGCAAAATCAGGGCAACCTGAACCAAAATATATAAGGGTACATTTTTTGCTTATTTTTTCTGCAACAGCTTCAACACGTCCCACAAATTCATTTCCGAAAATCAGCACGTCAGCCTCAGCCAAATCAAGACAGTAGTCGATTTCGTCGGAGGAATAACGGAAATTAAGAGGAACGGCCAGAGCGCCAGCCTTTAATATACCGAAATATATAGGAAGCCAGTCAATGCAGTTCATTAATAATATAGCAACCTTTTTACCTTTTCCTATACCGCTTGATTTAAGCATATTGGCAAGGCGGTTGGACTTCTCGTTAAAAACCTCCCAAGTGATTTCTCTGCGATAGTGCTTTTTATTGGTAGGCTGCACCAATTCGTAATCGTGCCAGGTAAGCTTTCGGGTTTCGGGCTGGTCGGGATTAATCTCAATCAGCGCCGTATCTCCCGCAAATTCTTTTGCATTTCTTTCTAGCAAATGGACAATGGTCATTTTAATTACCTCATTAAAAATAGTCTACATATACTTTAGCACTTTAAAGCGGAAATGTCAACAAAAAACCGAAAAAATAAAGAAAATTTAAAATTAGGTATTGACAAATGTGAAAACAGGTGGTAAAGTATATTCATAAAATTTTATCGCTTTAAATCACTAAAGCAGAAGGGAGTGGATTTATGACAACCACGATGATGATTACTATACCTATGTTAATTTGTTTTTTCGGACTTATGATAGGTGTTGGTTTTTATTGCAGAAAACATACTACTAATGTAGACGGCTTTGTGCTTGGCGGAAGAAATGTTGGCCCGTGGCTTACCGCTTTTGCTTTCGGTACTTCCTATTTTTCTGCCGTTATTTTTGTTGGCTATGCCGGACAGTTTGGCTGGAATTTTGGCCTTGCATCTACCTGGATAGGCCTTGGCAATGCTTTTATAGGCTCACTTCTTGCGTGGTCAGTTCTCGGCAGAAGAACAAGAGTAATGACTCAGCATTTAGGCTCTAAAACTATGCCCGACTTTTTTGAAAAAAGATACGACAGCAAGAAACTCAAGGTTGTTGCTTCTTTTATAGTGTTTATATTCCTTATCCCCTATACCGCCTCTCTCTATAACGGCCTTTCCTCGCTTTTTAACAATATTTTCAATATCGATTACTGGATAATCGTAGTAGTTATGTCGGTACTTACGGGCGTATACGTAATATTCGGCGGCTATATGGCAACTGCCGTAAACGATTTTATTCAAGGTGTTATTATGCTTGGAGGAATTATTGCTGTAATCGCCTCTGTCTTGTCTAAAAACGGCGGCTTTAATGCGGCTGTAGAGGCTCTCGGTGTTAAATCGGGAAGCGAATACACTTCGCTTTTCGGACCAAACCCCATATTCCTCATTTTCGTAGTATTGCTTACCTCTCTTGGTACATGGGGCCTTCCTCAGATGGTGGGTAAATTCTACTCCATTAAAGATGAGGATTCTATTAAAAAGGGTACTGTAATTTCAACAGTATTTGCTATTGTTGTTGCCGGTGGGTGTTACTTCCTTGGTGGTTTCGGAAGGCTATACGAACCTGTTATGAAAAACGGTCAGGTGCTTTTTGACTCCATAATTCCTACTATGATGAATAATCTTTCCCCTGTGATAGTGTCTATCGTTGTGGTTTTGGTGTTATCAGCTTCTATGTCAACCCTTTCTTCCCTTGTGCTGACTTCTTCCTCCACGCTTGTGCTTGACGTTGTAAAGCCTGCCGTTAAGAAAGAAATAAGCGATAAAAAGAGCGTATTTATTATGAGGTTGTTTATTGTTTTCTTTATTGCTCTTTCGGCAATGATTGCAATACTTAAGGATACGGTTTGGGCAGATTCGGTATTTATTCCGCAAATGATGGGTGTTTCCTGGGGTGCGCTTGCCGGTGCATTCCTCGCTCCCTTCCTTTATGGCTTATACTCCAAGAAAACCACTAAAGCGGCAGTGCTGATCAGCTTTGTTTTCGGTGTAGGACTTGAACTTGTTCAGCTTCTTATAGGTATGGGTTTCATTAGTGTTGTAAATATACCGGTGTTAAGCTTTGTCTTTACCAATTCTCTGTATTCAGGCGTTTTCGCAATGATTGGTGGATTAATACTTGTGCCGATAGTAAGTATTTTTACTCAAAAAACCTTACCTCACAACATAGAAGAAAAATTTTCTTGTTATGAACAAAAGGTTGTAACTAACAAAAAAGACTCTTTGGGATAAAATAAAACCGACTTCTGTTTGAAGTCGGTTTTTAAAATTCAAGAGAAACTTCTCCTGCAAAGAGGAAAAATTTTTCGCCATTTGCATTGATTATAATTTCAGCGTTATCGTTAATATACTCTACAATACCGCAGAAACGCTGTCCGTTTTTCTCAAAGGAAACCTTCTTTCCGTAAAGTAAAGATTTTTGTCGGTAAATGTTCATATAATCTTTATTTTCTATATCATTATAGATTTTCAAAAATCGGTCTATAATAAGCTTGGCAATATCCAGTTTTTCTTCTTTTGAAAGACTTTTTTTATCAAAAAGATAACCTGCCTTGTCCTTTATGTCCTCGGGAAAATCGTCTTCGGGTTTGCATAAATTTATACCAATGCCCAGTATAATATAATTGAGGGCGGAGTTGTTCTGTGAAAATCCGGATTCAGCCAGAATTCCACAAATCTTTCGGTTTTCAACATAAATGTCGTTTACCCATTTAATCATAGAATTTTTACCGCTTATTTCATCGATGGCAAGGGAAACGGCTACAGCAGCGGCAGTAGTGACTGCGGCGCTTTTGTCGGCAGAAAAGGTTGGTCTTAAAAGTAAGCTCATATAAAGACCGCTGTTTTTTGGGGAAAAGAAGCTTCGACTGAGTCTGCCTTTGCCTGCATATTGACTATTGGCAATAACTAAAGCTTCCTCAATGCCCTTTAAAGCCAGACGTTTGCATTCGTTATTAGTGGAATCAATAGACCCATAAAAATACAATTTAAAGGGAAATAAGGTATTAATTTTAATCACCTCGCTGTTATATTATACATTAATTTTAGAAAATCTCAAACATATTTTATAAAAAATCTAAAAAACACTTTACAAATGAAAATTTGAATGATATAATAATTACAACTAAAAATATCTGAATTTTACGGAGGAGTTAAAAATGAAAAAATTATTGGCTGTAGTTTTAACTGTAGTTCTCGTTCTTTCGTTCTCTGTTTCGGCTTTTGCTCTTAAGAGCCCTGGTGGTACCGTTTATCATGAGGTTATTGTTAATAGAACCAACGATGGTGCTAGCTCTGAAACTGCTGAACGCATTGTTGTTAAAGAAAACGGCGAATTAGAACTCAAACCTGTTGAAAACGACCAGAGGGATTTTGAAGGTTGGAAATTCTTTAAGCCCAATATGGAAGCTGCTGTTGAAGGTAAAGATTTCGAAATTGTAGCTGTTACCAAGAAAGACGGCTCTAAGGCTGTTGAGGGTACCGATTACGAAATTAAAAACGGTCAGGTTATTCCTAAAGACGGTGCATATATTAACGTAACTATTAAGCCTCTTGCTGATACCGTATACGTATCTGAAGTTTATAAGGGCGTTAAAATCGAATTCAAAGTACCCGACGGTACTGTTAATTCACCCGTTACCGGCGCTAGCCTTTCTGTTGTAGCAATTCTCTTTGCTGCTGTTATCGGCGGTGCAGCTTTAATGCTCGCTTCCCGCAAAGCTGTTAAGGCATAATTTGATTTTTATAAACTTAAACCCGTGTCTACAATGACACGGGTTGTTTTTTTACAACGAAAACCACACGCTAAGCGTGTGGTTCCAAAGAGGCTTTTGCCGATGAGTAATCCCGCCGCAGCGGTA
>SVQC01000055.1 GCA_015065585.1 Oscillospiraceae bacterium | reverse complement strand
TGACAAGCCCATGTATCATATAGGTGTATCAAACCTAAACGGCTTCTACATTATAAAATAATGTACCTCCGGCAATTCCCCGGAACGCTCTGAGCCTAAACACTATTTACCCTCGCTCAGACGAGCCTCTTTTTCATTTTCTATTATACCATAACCGAAAATGTTTGTCAACATATTACACTAAAACTATAACATAACGGTTTACCCGTACACGATAATCGCATACGGGTAAACCGTTATAATTGCATTTTTCTCCACCAGAAGTGGTACATATTCTATGAAAAACAATTAACGGCTTTACAGAGAACAAGGTGCGTGAAAATTACACGCACCTTGTTCTCTGTAAAGCCGTCCCTATTTAAAAATTGATTAAAAATAATATTTTCCTCCACGATGTTTTTTTAACTTACCATCGCTAACCAGCATATCAAGACTTTTTCTTATCGAATTTAATTTTCCTATTCTCGTACTTGAATCTATATGTAAACCAAGTTGGTTTTCAGTATAATCAAGTAACTCAGACGCTGTTACAACACCTGATTTTTTTATATATTCACACCAATAATTGCGAAAAGTTTCTTTTTGATTCATTTGTACTCCCTCCTTTATCAGTTATAAATTGTATTTATAACATACACAGTTATTTTACATACTTATAAAATTGAGGATCTTTAGTTGATATAAATATTCTTTTGGTCTGCGGAGGACAATCAAATAAGAAATCTATCTTTTGAAATTTCCCTTTACCTATAACATTTAATAAAGAACGTCCTATAGTTTTGTAATTTTCATCAATATAAAAAGCATAGTAGCTAATAGAATTAGAATAGTCTTCTGGATATAGTTCTCCTGTGATTTCACAAGTTATAAAGAATGTATTGTCCTCATTTTTTTCAACGCTACTTATCACAAATTCTTCAATATATAAATTATTTCTTTTATTATCCACTACATTAAAAGGACCCTTATCATAGTAAAGATTTTCTAAAAATTCATATCCGTTAATATCGGAATAATTGTTACTATCTTGAATATCGCTCTTGGTATAATTATCATTATTGGAAATAACGACTGTCTTTGTTGTTTCATTCCAATTAACATTATAATTAAAAGCCTCTGCCACATACCTTGCTGGAACTAAAATCCTTCCATCAATCAAAATAGGTACACAATCCATTTTTATTATCTGGTTTTCTGTTTGCCCAAAAGGCATAATCCACAAATCTTCACTTTCTAATTTAATAGTTACAAATTTATCATCTTTTTCTGCTCTTGCAGCTTTGATGGGTTCGTACCAATTAACTTTTGCTCCCATAGCTTCAAATATAGCTCTTATCGGAACCATAGTTCGACCATTTATAATTTGAGGCGGAACATCAAATTCAATTAATTTTCCATCTAAAGTGACTTTTATAGTTTCTGAAGCCATAACATTGCAAGAAAAACAAAACATTGTTATTAATAAACCAATAAAAATTATTTTTTTCATATACATCTATCTCCTTTATAAAAACATTTTTTCTTCTGTGTCTTTTATTTACATTATTCAAATTTTTTTCTTCCAAATATCTTCTTAAAAAAACTTTTCGGAATAACTGTTCCTGATTCCTCATCAGAGAGCTGCTTACTACCCTCTATTATTTTTTCAGCCAATGCCTTTTGCTTATCTGCAGCTTGTCCGGCAGATAAAGCCGCTTGACTTTCTGCTAATTTATTTAAAGTTTCAAGAAGCTGTTTATCCTTTTCCCTGTTATGCTCTCTTTCCTTTTCAAGTTCCGCCTGCAGTTTTTCCACTTGCCCCCTTAAAAATACAATTTCGCTATCCTCCGGAGGTGTAAACGAGGGTGTAAACGAACCGTCAACGGTTGACGACAACTTACCGTCAACTTGTTTACGGTCACTTTTTAAAAACGCCTGTTTTATAATGTTTTCACCGTCAACGGATAAGTAAACAACGCCGTCAACGGTTGACGTAAACGGCTGTAAAGCTGTTGACAGTTCCTTACTCTTTCTTTTTTGATGAACAGCTTGCTTTGATACACCTAATTCATCAGCAATTTGTTTTACAGTTTTACTCATAATTACACCTATTCCTCTGCCTCATCACTATTTATATTTTCCCCGGCATTTATTCTTGCAATATCTTTAAGAAATTCATCGCCATCTTGAGGAAAGTCTATCAGAGCAGTTGTATATACTCTTACTTTTTCTTTTCCCTCATCTTCTCCATAAAAGCCTTTCGATTGTATAAATTTAATTCCTTGCATTTGCATATACTCCATAGCTTTTACGATACTTCCCTTTGTACCTTCTAAACGCATACCAACCGTAAGATGAGCCATAACACACACTCCTAATATTATTTTATATTTTTTAATTCACCTAAAATATAATCACTTAATTCCTGTGACGGTGTGATTTTAACAGAAATATGTCCGTCACGGTCAATCTGCTCCATGCGTTCGGATCGCAGACGTTCCTGCTGCAGCTCGGCAACTATTTCATTATAATATTTTATTACAGTATTTCTATCTACACCTACTGCTCTTGCTATTGCAGCCTTTTTCGTTATGCCCTGATTTTCACGCATATACTCCATAATAACATTTTTTTTGCTTTTTCTGCCGTTTCCGGCTCTCCAATTCTTATTACCATTTATTTCATCACGCACAAAATTCATCAGCTTAACATGTTCAGCCTGTTTTCTACCGTTTCGTTTATTTTTTTCAATCTGGAGACCGGATAATTTTGCAATATCATCTCTTGGGAATGTAACATAGTCCTCGTTGTACATTTCCAAAGCGCACTTTATATCATCTTCGGTAAATCGGTTTATATCCTCAATGCTCATATCGTCATAAATTTCTAAAAGAGAATAAGCATCCTTCATCAGCTCGCTCTCTTCGATACAACATTTTTTTGCATATATAGCCAATGTCATTACACCATAAAATCTATGACCGACTTTTATTTCACTTCTGATTCGATTAAGCCACCAATCATATAAATCCCTTTTTATAGTCCATCTGCCCCGGCGCTCTTTTCTTACAATTCGCTTTTCATACCAATCAGGATATTTTTCTTTTGCCTCCTCGATTGATAACCGGCTTTTCATCATAATACTTTTAACGTGCTGCTGTTCTCCGTTTGAATCAGGAATAAAGGTCAAAAGCTCATCTAAAGAAATTCTATCTCCAACAGAATATGCAACAACAGGAAATTTAGCTCCCAATTTGGTACATGTTCCTATAACCCTGAAACCTTGCATTATTCCCTGCATTTGCGGTTCTTTAATCGTAGAAGTAAACCTATTCCATATCTGCCGAGTCAAAGCATATTTCAACTCTTTCATGTATAACTGATTTTGCGGATACATAGGAACAGGCTCATCAAGAACATAATATAAATGCAATCCGGTGCCACTATTTACAACAAAAGTAGCCCTGGGTAAAATATCCTTATCCATCTGATGAAGCACATCCCGGAGCTGCGGCATATCTACACCATCAAGGTCAAACACCAAAGCATACAAATACCGAGCATTTTTTGCATTTCGCTGTTTTCCGTAATACGAAATTGGAGACATAATAGTAAATTCAGACTTGTTAAGCTCATTCAATTCTTCGAGATTATCCGTAATTGTATATCTTTTCCCTTTACCATTTCTTTTAAGCTCAACCGCAATACCGTTTTCTTTATACTTTTTTTCAATCGTCACAGCAATAGCATTAGGTTTATTATCTTCATAGTGTCCTTTTCGCTCAAAAGCTCCTTCAGGAAATATGTATCTATAAAAATCATACGGCTCAATCTGCTCATAAAACTG
>SVQC01000031.1 GCA_015065585.1 Oscillospiraceae bacterium | reverse complement strand
CAACTGTGGTGGTCATAAGAGCGCTTAAGCCCACTACGGGAGCGTGAAGCTCGACAACCTTGTCGGCAATCACCTGCGGCGGTATGTCTTTGCCTAAGTCCACAACGTTAAAACCGTAGTTTTCGAGCAGCAGCTTGACAATGTTTTTTCCGATGTCGTGAACGTCCCCGCGGACGGTGGCAATAACAAAGGTGTTTTGAGACGCTGAGCCTTTCTTGCCCGACGACGCGGCCTTAATAACCTCAAAGGCGGCTTTTGCGGCCTCTGCGCTCATAAGCAGTTGGGGCAGGTAAACCCTTTTTTTCTCAAATCCCTTTCCAACAATATTAAGAGCGGGAATGATCTCGCTGTTTATTACCTCGAGCGGCGAAGTGTGCGAAAGGAGGGTGGCGGTGATTTCCGCCGCCTTTTCTTTAAAGCCCTTTATGATCGCGTATTGACAGTCCGAATACGACTGATCTGAGACGCTTTGAGGAGCATTTGCGGCCTTTTCCTCGGTTACAAACGAGCCTGCCGCGCCTATGTACTCACTGCAGTTTGAGTCCAGACCCTTGAGCGCGTTGTAGGTGTAATACACCTTCATCATATCCGCCGAATAGGGGTTCATAATGGCGGCGGACAGCCCGTTTTCGAGGGCTAGCGCAAAGAAGGTTCCATTTATAGCATCGCGGTTAGGCAGACCAAACGAAACGTTGGAAACGCCCAAGGAGGTATGGCAACCAAGGCGCTCCTTTATGGCCTTTAGCGAGGAGAGGGTAACCTTTGCGGCGCCCGTGTCGGCGCTTATGGTGAGTGCCAAAGGGTCAAAGATAACGTCTTTTTTGTCAATGCCGTATTCCGCGGCAGTTTTAAGTATTTTTTCGGCAATTTTAAATCTGCCCTCGGCAGTTTCGGGAATTCCGTTGTTGTCAAGGGTGAGTGCAACCACAAGGCCGCCGTATTTTTTCACAAGCGGGAAAACGGATCGCATACTTTCATCCTTGCCGTTTACCGAATTTATCATAGCCTTGCCGTTGTAGCGGCGCAGAGCGGCCTGCATTGCCGCAATGTTGGAACTGTCGATCTGGAGCGGGAGGTCTATAATTGCCTGAAGCTCGCAAACGGTCGTTTTGAGCATGGCTATTTCGTCAATGTCGGGCATACCAACGTTTACGTCAAGCACCTGCGCGCCCTTTTGCTGCTGATTTACGCCCTCGGATAAAATATAATCGATGTCGTTTTCCAAAAGAGCCTGCTTAAAACGCTTTTTGCCGGTGGGATTTATCCTCTCGCCTATAAGAATCGGCTTTTTGCCAAACTCCACAGCGTGCGAGTAGGAAGAAATCACGGTGAGGTTTTTCGGCTCTATTTTCACAGGGGAAAGCGGAGCAATCTTGTCGCAAAGCGACTTTATGTATTCGGGTGTGGTGCCGCAGCAGCCGCCCACTACGCGAACTCCAGCTTTTACAAGCTCTGCGATTTGGGAGGAAAACTCGTCTATGGTTATGTCAAAAACCGTTTTGCCGTTTTCTGACCTCGGCAGACCCGCGTTTGGCTTTAGTATTACAGGCACCGATGCCTTTTCAAGCAGCCTTCTTACCACGCCGCCAAGCTGACGTGGACCCAACGAGCAGTTTGCACCCAGGGCGTCAACTCCCATACCCTCAAGCAGGGCAACCATCGCCTCGGGGGACGCGCCGGTCATAAGCTTGCCGTCCTCGCCGTAGGCGTTTGATACAATTATCGGCAGATCGCTGTTTTCCTTGGCGGCCAGAAGCGCCGCCTTGGTTTCGTAGCTGTCGTTCATTGTTTCTATTATGATAAGGTCAACGCCGTACTTAACGCCGAGCTTTACCGTCTTGGCAAAAACCTCAACCGCGTCCTCAAAATCAAGGTCTCCAAGCGGCTTTAACAGCTTTCCGCTCGGACCGATGTCAAGAGCCACAAACCTTTCCTTTTTTGAGGTAGACTGCGCCTTTGCGGCCTTGGCGTTAGAGATAGCGGCGCTTATTATGTCCTCGAGCTCGTTGGGCTCGAATTTAAGCGAATTTGCACCAAAGGTGTTGGTGCAGACAACGTTGCTGCCTGCGTCAAAGTAAGCCCTGTGTATATCGATTATCTCTTCGGCGTGGGATAAATTCCAGCGCTCGGGGTATTCTCCGAGCTTTAGCCCGCGCGCCTGAAGCAGTGTTCCCATACCGCCGTCAAGGCAGACTATGTTGTTCCTCAAAAAATCTCTAAAATTCATACTATACCTCTGAAAGTGTATTTTCGTTTAACCCAACAAATGCCGTAACCGACTTTGAAGGCGACATCAACAAGCTATCGTTAAGAGTAATCCCTGCGCTCCTTTCACAGTCAAGAGCCGAAAAAACGATTTTTTGGCTTTCGAGCGAGAGGTCTCCGTATCCGGGGCTGAAGCGTGGGCGGACAGAGGCGCACTCGCCTGCAATATCGGCGCAAAAAGCGTCGCAAAGCGCATCGGCTCTTTCAGAGCCGATGGCTTGAAGTATCAGCGCCCTTGCCGGAGAGAGCCGTGAATATTTTGCAATAAGTCGGTCAAGTTCTATGCCGACTGTTGCCGCAAAAACGATAGCCTTTTTACAACCTTTAAGATTTTGCGACAGGTTTTTCGATTCAAGGCGAAAAAGACCAAAATCGCAAACCTCGCCGTTTAGTTTAACTTCAAGTTCGCGGTAGCAGATCTTATATTTAAGGAGAGGGCGTGCCTCTTCTATACATTCTCTTACGAGAGCGAGGGTCAGTTCGCTCTTGTCGCCGCCTGCGTATCGTAAAATTTCCTTTTCGCAAAAAGGCGGCTCGCTGTAGGTTTTAGTTAAAATCATAAGCCTATTTACCTATAATGTCGCAGAGGTTGTCCTGTATTTTCCTTGCGATGTCGGGCTTGTTCATCGAATAAACGTGAACGTTTGTTATGCCGTTTGCGTACAGGTCGATGATTTGGTCGGTGGCGTAGGCGATGCCCGCCTGCTTCATAGCCGCACTATCGCCGCCGAATTTGTCTACGAGACACTTGAATCTTTGCGGCATAAACGAGCCCGAAAGCTTTATGGCACGCTCGAGCTGATTTGCGTTGGTGATGGGCATAATTCCCGGAATTACGGGAACGGTTATGCCTGCCTCGCGTATTTTATAAAGGAAATTGTAAAGCAGATTGTTGTCAAAAAACATCTGGGTGGTTAAAAAATCACAGCCGGCATCAACCTTTTCTTTGAGAAACTTGATGTCCTCTTTTTGGTTTTCGCTTTCGGGGTGAATTTCGGGGTAGCAGGCTCCGCCAACGCAAAAGTCTGCGTCCACGGCTTTGATCTCTCTCACAAGCTCGATGGCGTGCTTGTAATCCTGCAAGCTGTTTTCGGAAACAAGGTCTCCGCGCAGGGCCATGATGTTCTGAATTCCGGCGTTTTTAATGTCGTTAATTCGGGAGCGGACGGTTTCTTTAGTGGAGGAAACGCAGGTAAGATGCGCAAGCGACGGCACGCCGTAGTCCTGCTTAATTTGTTTTGCGATTTCGAGGGTATACTTGCTTGTTCCGCCGCCTGCGCCGTATGTAACGCTCATAAAAGCAGGGCGCAACTTTGCTATTTCCTCAACGGCCGCGCGCACGCTTTCAAAATTGTAATCGGTTTTTGGAGGAAAGACCTCAAAAGAAATTGACAGGGTATTTTTTTTGAGAAGATCGGCGATTTTCATTTCCCCACTCCTTTCAGTATCGTTTTTATTATATCACAAAGTATTTAAAAAGTAAATTGCCGCAGTATAAATCTCCTTGTTTTACAGATACTAACAGTTGGGCTTTGTAAAGCAAGGAGTTTTTATATATGAAAGCAACAGGAATTGTGAGAAGAATAGAGGAATGTGTTATAATAGGACAAAAGTCGAAAAAGCCTTATAAATACTGGGTTTCTGAGCATTTTTGAAGAAAAATTTTCGACGAAAAACAGCACATTTTGACCGATACATAGCAAAAGCGAGGCGAAGTTCACCTCGCTTTTGTTATTGATTTAACATGTTATAAAGTTTAGAAAATAAGTTCCTCTATTGATGTTCTTTTTTGATTAAAAACTTTGTTTGCCTCATCTCTACTAGCCTCTGCTTTACGAACAGCATCAGCAATTTCCTTTTCCTTTTCAGGTGATAGTCTAGGAATGGGAATTGTTGCAACAAAATTTGGCGTTATATGGTCAACAACAGAAGCATAAATTCCTTTTTCTAACAAAACCTTTCCTATTTTTTCTGTGGATAAATATGCATACACATAATAAGGATCTATAACCGTCTCATCACATATAACACGAATAACGTGCTCTGATACCATCGCCCCAGCCATACTATCTGTAACCATCACAACTCTGCCAGTCGAACCAGACCGAGTAATGAGAATCCAGTCTTTCTCCACAAAATGTTTAGACGCGGGAGCATAATCTTTTGGTTGGTATTGAAGATCAAACGGTCTAATCTGTAGTATTTGGGTACCAGAATAAAAAGGAACACTGTCAGGGCCTTGATCTATATAATTACGCTTATGTCTGCCTGGATAAAAAATCCCATGCTCAACAACCAAATCGCCTAATCTAACAATCTCCTTAACGTCTGAACCTACGGATTCTTCAATATTTTTTGCTAAATTGTTTTTGTTTGGATCCCAATACCAAGCATCGATTCTACACGAACTGTCTTGCAATATCTGCTGAGAATTAACAACAAAACAACTTGGAGAATGCTCATAAATACTTTCGGAAGAACTGATTGTACCCGTTAAATTATAGTGATTCCATTGTTCTAATATTTCTGGCAAATCGTTCCATATGACTGCGTTTTCATTTTCGTCCAATAGATTTAACCCGCTTGCGTCCTTTCGATAAAGCGGGTTTCCGCGTCTATCGTGTCCAACCGCCTCTGATACCGCCATAAATATAGGATAGCTGTCAGGAATGGTCTTAACCTTTTTTAAGAACACGAGTGAGGTTTTAGTCCCTGTGTGTGGTTGAAAAGCTTCTCTAGGAAGATCAACGATAGCGGTAATTTGAACTTGTTTCATTAGCCATTTTCTAAACTCTACACTTTCTTCTTGAGCTCCTGAAAGGTTTTGCTTAGGCAATACAATTACCATTCGACCACCGTCTTCGGTATCGGTAGGATCCTTCAAGTAATAGATATCGCGCTCTACAAACAATTTATCTGGATCCTGTCCATCCAACAAGATGTCTGTAGCAATACCATCAACAAGTCTATGGCCAAGATCATATCCTTCCAAAACATAGTCTCTAGTATCATCAATTTTGGTACCAAACGGTGGATTGGTTGTGATAACATCTACGCTTCCAGGTTTGATGCGTCTTGTAAAATCCTTGTCCAGATTCTTATATGGCTCAAGAGAATCAAAATTATATATATTGCTTTTTCCATCACCTACAATTGCCATATAAGATTTGGATATTCTGTATAACAGTGGATCAATATCACAACCAAAAATATATTTATCGGCGTAGTCTTTTAGGAGTGCATTTAATCTATCTTTTGAGAAACCGCGATCTTTATATAATTCTGCGATTTGTTTTCGCAACTTCTCAATTGCTATTGAAAGAAAACCGCCAGAACCACATGCAGTATCAAGAATTACTTCGTTTTTCTTATATGATGGGTTAATGATGTCCATGGCAAATCTAACGATTTCTCTGGGTGTAAAGAACTGACCGCTTTCGCCTTTTAAGGTAGAGGGTAATAAAATTTCATACGCATCACCCAATGCATCTGTATTTGTTTCCTCGTGCATTAAAGCTATGCCTTGAAGTTCACTTACGATATAAGCAACCCAGTCATCATTATACTCGATAGTTTCACCTTTGAACATAGAACCAAAATCCGGGTCTTTCAATAATTTTGAATATAAGGTGGATATTCTTTTTCTGATGGCCTTTTTTCCTTCTTCAGAGGATAATTCGGAAGGCGTTGCTCTAAATTCACAAAGGTCATCTGGGCTAATTTCGTCCATTATTTTGCAAAAAAGCATTTTAATTACTTCAATTGCAATGTTTTCCTCTCTTTTAATTGGCCCATTTCCGTACAACTTATAATACATTCGGTTGAACAGTAATTTCAAGGCTTTAGCCGGTTTTAGATCTTGTTTTTTGTATTTTCCTATCGTTTCTTGTGTTTCTCCATATCGAGGAAGAGTAGGAATTTCAATAAGCTTTGTAGGATCACTTGCTAAATCTCTATAATGATAATAGGGTCCTTCGCTGTTTTTTTCAAAGCCTGCAAACCAAACACAATAAGGTGCGGTTGTTGCTGTGACATAAGTAAAAGCCTGCAAATCGTATTTTTTCTTTGGAGTCTCGATTTCTATTATTATGTATGCATTTTCTTGTTTATGAATGGCACTGTTATACACAACAATATCTACTTTTTCGGCGTTTCTGTTGCTTCCACGCTGAAGTGAAACTTCTATATCGATGTGAGCTTTGGGATATCCCAGATCATCAATTAAAATATGCTCAAATAATTGGCGGTATGCTTCCTCGGGATTGTTTTTGACTTCTTTTCCTGTTGCATAATCATAAAATTTATTTTCAGCCATTTTTCTTTCCTCCTACTATTTTATAAACAAGTTCAGTATATTTTTGTGGGTTTTCAAGATATGCTTCTGCAGCAGAGTTAAATAAATCCGCCATGCTGGGCATATCATCATCGCTTATTACTGCTATGTATAATTTTTTGAAAGTATCAGGGTTCATCCTAAACTGAACTTGCCTTGTTCGTTCAGCTCGAAATGTTGCTTTTCTACTCAACTTGCTCCCTCCTTTTGATGATATCATTTAATCATAATATAATGATATCATTTATAAATAAAAAAGTCAACAAACGATTTTAAAAAAGCAGTATAATTTTTCTTCGTTGACAAATAATAGTATCACGATTTGAAATTAAAGGAGATTTGTATATATGAAAGCAACAGGAATTGTGAGAAGAATAGACGACCTTGGTCGTGTGGTTATACCGAAAGAGATTAGAAGAACGATGAGAATCCGTGAAGGTGACCCGTTGGAAATATTTACGGGTACGGGTGGCGAAGTAGTATTTAAGAAATACTCGCCCGTTGGCGAGCTTAGTGACAACGCTGGGATATATGCCGAGTCGATTACTCGTTGTTGCAGTATGCCGGTTATTATCTGCGACAGGGACAGTTGTGTAGCCGCCGCCGGAATTTCAAAAAAAGAGGTTCTTGAGCGCCGTATTTCCCCTTCCCTTGAAGAAATTATTGAATCGCGCAAGGAAGCAATTATACCCGAAGACAAGCATACTATTGCTCTTGAGGGTTGCGAACAAAAACTTCTTTTTGCCGTGCCTATTATAAGCGGCGGCGACCTTTGCGGCTGTGTTGCACTTATAAACGGCGAAACCTCTAAAATCAGTGACAGCGACTTAAATCTGATACGTGTTGCAGCGGTATTTTTAGGTAAACAGATGGAAGAATAAAAAATACTTGATTTTTTTTAAAACCGGTGGTATAATAGCATCATGTAAGAAAGGAAATTCGGTGAGCGGTGAAAACCGCTCACTTTTCTTTCGCAATAAACTCTAGCGAGGTGTTTTTATGGCAAACATAGCAGAAACCGTTACTTCCCTCATAAAAGAAACGGTTGAAGCGCAGGGCGTATCCCTTTGGGACGTACGTTTTGTTAAGGAGGGCGCCGACTGGTTTCTTCGTATTTTTATAGACAAAGAAGACGGTGTTTCTATTGATGACTGTGTAAATGTTTCTCACGCTATCGACCCTATTATTGACGAGGCCGACCCTATTGACCATTCATACTGTATGGAGGTATCCTCCCCCGGTATTGAACGTGAACTGGTTAAACCAGAGCATTTTGAGAAAATGAAGGGCAAAAATATCAAAGTCCGTCTTTATAAAGCAGTAGACGGCGAAAAAGAAATCACAGGAACTCTCGTTTCCTTTGATGAACAGCTTATAATCGAAACCGAAGCAGGAATAAAAGAATTTGATAAAAAATCAGTTGCTAAGGTTTTTCTATTTGAATAATAATTTTGGAGGTATAAAGGAAAATGGCTAAGAAAACCGTAAAGAAAAAAGAGAACGATTATTCCGAATTTTTTGCTGCTCTTGCGGCAATGGAGGAGGAAAAGGGCATTCCTCAGGAATATATTGCCCAGAAAATTGCAGATGCTATCGTTGTAGCGTCCCGTAAAGATTATGACGGAAACGACGTTGTAAAATGCAATATTGACCCTGAAAATAAAATTTTCAGCGTTGTAGCAAGAAAAGAAGTTGTAGATGAGCTTGAAAACCCCTACACCCAGATTTTAAAGGAAGAAGCAGTTAAAATTAATCCCGCTGCTGCCGAGCAAGGTTTCGTTGACATTCCCCTTGACCCCGCCAAATTCGGCAGAGTTGTTGCTCAGAACTCAAGAAATAACTTCCATCAGGGTGTAAGAGATGCAGAACGCGGTCAGACCCTTGCTCAGTTCCAGAGCAAAACAAAAGAAATCGTTACCGCTAGCGTTCAGCGTATTGACCCAAAAACCGGAAACGCCTCTATTCTTATCGGTCATGCCGAGGCTACTCTGCCAAAGAGTGAGCAGGTACCCGACGAGGTTATTAAAGAGGGCGACCACATTAAAGTATACATCGTTGAGGTTAAGGAAACCGAAAGAGGTCCCCGCGTTATGCTTTCCCGTACCCACGCTGACCTTGTAAAGCGTTTGTTTGAGGCTGAGGTTCCCGAAATCTTTGACGGCACTATTCAGATTAAATCCATTTCACGTCAGGCCGGCTCCCGTACAAAAATTGCAGTTTACAGCGCAGACAATGAAATTGATGCTATCGGTGCTTGTATCGGTCAGCACGGCGCTCGTGTTAACAAGATTGTTGAAGAACTTGGCGGCGAAAAAATTGATATCGTTAAATACAGCGATGACCCCGCCGCATTTATCAGCGAGGCTCTGTCTCCCGCCAAGGTGCTTTCGGTTGAGATTATCAGCGAAGAACCCAAAGCCTGCAGAGTTACCGTTCCCGATTCTCAGCTTTCTCTTGCTATCGGTAACAAGGGACAAAATGTTCGTCTTGCCGCAAGACTTACCGGTTGGAAAATCGACATCCATCCAGAAAGCGGTTTCTACGAAGGAACTTCCGAGGAATAAATTATGGTTAAAAAAATTCCTGTTCGCCAATGCACCGGCTGCGGCGAAAGAAAACCTAAAAACGAACTTATCCGTATAGTACGGACTCCCGAAGAAAAAATAGTTTTGGATTTTACGGGCAAACAAAACGGCAGAGGCGCATATATTTGTAAAAGCAAAGAATGTCTTTCTTCAGCCGTTAAGAAAAAGCGGTTGGATAATGCTTTCGGCATAGCCGTTCCCGCAGAAATCCTTGAAAATCTTGAGAAGGAGTTTATTTAATTTGAGTGAAAAAATTCTGACTTTACTTGGTTTTGCAAGTAAATCCGGCAACCTCTCTTACGGTGCCGACAGCGTCAAAGAAGCTCTTAAAAGAAATAAGGCGAAGCTTGTTGTCATAGCAAAGGATATTTCGGAAAAATCCAAAAAAGAAATTTGCTTTTATGCTAAAGACACGGTTTCTGTTCTAGATGTGGATTTTGATATTGATACCCTTTCCCACGCTATTGGGAAAAGAGCAGGTATCATAAGCGTTAACGAAATTGGTTTTGCAAATGCAATACGAGGAGGAAATGCCAATGGCTAAAATAAAAATCAGTGATTTTGCTAAAGACCTCAATATGTCTGCAAAAGAACTTGCCGCATTCATTGAAAAATGTACCGGCAGTGAAAAAAAGAGTGCAGGCAGCATTGATGAAAATGAATTTAACTTGGTTATGGATAAATTAACAGCGAGAAATGCTGTTAAGAATTTCGATGCCTATTTTGCAACAGGTGCCGAGGCTCAGGAGAAAAAGGAGGCTCAGCGTCAGGCTGACAAGGAAAAGAAGCTTGCCGACCAGATGGCTATTCTTGAGCAGTTAAAGGCAGCTCAGGCAGCTCAGAACACTCCTAAAGCCGAAAAACAGCCTGAAGCAAAAAAAGAAGTTAAGCCCGAAGTTAAAAAGACTGAAAAAGCAGAGGAAAATAAGCCTGTCAAAAAGGTTGAGAAAAAGGCTGAAGAACCTAAAAAAGCTCCTGAACAGAAGAAAGAGCCTGTCAAAAAGCAGGAACAGCCTAAGGAAGAAAAGGTGTTTAAGCCCTCTGATCCCAATCCCTTCAAAAAGCGTGAAAAGAAAGAAAATGCAGGTTCAACCCCTAACCGTGGTCCTGCTGAAATTCGACGCGTTGATACCCGTACCAACACCGTTGATATGGAAAAATACAACGAAAAATACGAAAACATTGCTCCTGCAAACTCTATGAAGGATAACTTCTCCAAAAAGCAGAAAATCCGTCAGAAGTCACAGGACTATAAGCGTCCTCAAGGCGCAAAAAGAGAAACTGAAGCCGATAAGCTCAGAAGACTTCAGCTTGAAAAAATCAAGAAAACCCCCATTCTTGTTACCGTTGGCGATGAAATCACCGTAGGCGAGCTTGCCGAAAAATTAAAGAAAACCGCTTCCGAGGTTATTAAAACCCTTATGAAGCTTGGTATGATGGCAACCGTTAATCAGATAATTGACTACGATACTGCCGAAATAGTAGTAACCGAAATGGGCGCGCGTATTGAAAGACAGGTTATCGTTACCATTGAAGACCGTATCATTGACGATACCGAGGATACCGCAGAAACCTTGAAGCCGAGAGACCCGGTTATCGTTGTTATGGGTCACGTTGACCACGGCAAAACCTCTATTCTTGACGCTATCAGACACAGTGCTGTTACCAATACCGAAGCGGGTGGTATTACCCAGCATATCGGTGCTTATAGAGTAAACTATCAGGGCAACAATATTACCTTCCTTGATACCCCCGGTCACGCCGCATTTACCGCTATGCGTCTTCGCGGTGCTATGGCTACCGATATTGCAGTACTTGTTGTTGCCGCCGATGACGGTATTATGCCTCAGACCATTGAGGCTATAAGCCATGCAAAAGCCGCTAACGTTCAGATTATAGTGGCTATAAACAAAATGGATAAACCAGAAGCAAATCCGGACCGTATTTTACAGCAGTTAACCGAGCACGAACTCGTTCCTGAAAAATGGGGCGGTGACGTTATTTGTGTTCCTGTTTCTGCAAAAACCGGTGAGGGTATTGACACGCTTCTTGAAAATATCCTCCTTGTTGCCGACGTTATGGAGCTTAAAGCCAATCCCGACCGTAAGGCTAAGGGTACCGTTATTGAAGCCCGTCTTGATAAGGGTCGCGGTCCTGTTGCTACTCTGCTCGTTCAGGCAGGCACACTCCATTCCGGTGATATTATCGTTGCCGGTACTTCCGTAGGTAGAGTTCGTACCATGGCTAACGAAAACGGAAAAGCATTAAAGGAAGCCGGTCCTTCCGTTCCTGTTGAAATTACAGGTCTTGCCGAAACTCCTGCTGCCGGTGATACTTTTGACGCTGTCAGCGACGAAAGACTTGCCCGTGAGCTTGTCGAACAACGTAAAACTAAGATTAAGGAAGAAGAATTCAATGCCGCAACAAAGGTTACTCTTGATAACCTCTTTGGAAAATTAAGCGAAGGTGAAATTAAAGAGCTTGGCGTTATTATTAAAGCCGACGTTCAGGGTTCTGTTGAAGCAGTTAAGGATTCTCTTGTTAAGCTTTCAAACGATGAAGTGCGCGTTAAGGTACTTCACGGTGGTGTTGGCGCTATTAACGAATCCGATGTTGTACTTGCAGGTACGGGCGGTGCCATTATCGTTGGCTTTAACGTTCGTCCCGACCCAGTTGCTAAGGAAATTGCCGAAAGAGACGGCGTTGACATTCGTCTTTACCGCGTAATTTACGATTGTATTGATGAAATCGAAGCCGCTATGAAGGGTATGTTAGCGCCCAAGACCAGAGAGGTAGTTATAGGCGACATCGAAGTCAGAGATACCTATAAGATTTCTAACGTCGGTACTATTGCAGGCGCTTACGTAACAAACGGCAGAGTAACAAGAAACGCTTCTATCCGAGTTGTCCGTGACGGTATTGTAGTAGCTGAAGATGCCATTGCTTCGCTACGCCGCTTTAAAGACGACGTAAAGGAAGTTGCTCAAGGATACGAATGCGGTATCAGTCTTGAAAAATTCGCCGATATTAAAATCGGTGACGTATTTGAAGCCTTTATCATTGAGGAGTACAGAGACTGATGGCAGGTTATAAGATTGACAGAATAACCTCTGATGTACGCATTGCAATGGCTGATATACTTCGCGACATCAAAGACCCCAGAGTCAGCAAAATGCTTAGCATTATAAAGGTGCAGGTAACTAACGATTTATCCTACGCTACCTTTTATGTCAGTGCTATTGAGGGCAAAGAAATGACCGAATCATCTGTTAAGGCTTTAAAAGGCGCGGCAGGTTATATCCGCCGTGAACTAGCCTCCAGAGTGAAGATGCGCAAAACCCCCGAAATCCGCTTTGTTGCTGATGATTCTATTGAGTTCAGCGCCCATATTTCCTCTATAATTGATTCTTTTGAGGAAGGCGGTGCTTCAACTGATGAGCAAAACGGTTGAACTTACTCTCAAGGGTGTGTGCGATTTTTTAAAGGAGCATGACGATTACCTTATTCTTTGTCATGCCACCCCTGACGGTGATACCTTAGGCTCAGGCTATGCTTTAGCTATGGGGCTTAACAGTATAGGAAAAAAGTGTATGTTAAAATGCGCTGATGCCATACCTAGCAAATACAGTTACTTTACTTGTCACTTTGAGAATAAGGCTATCGACTATAAAACGGTAATTGCCGTTGATACCGCCGATATAGTCTTACTCGGAAGTATTTCAAAGGATTTTGACGGAAAAGTAGACCTGTGTATCGACCACCATATTTCAAACACCCATTTCGCAGATTATCTTTATTTAGACTCAGGCGCCGCGGCAGCCTGCGAATGTATTTACGATATATTTGCTGCTTTACCTATGGCTCTTAGTGATATATCTGCTTCGGCTATTTATACCGGTCTTTCTACCGATACGGGCTCTTTTAAATATTCAAACGTCACGGCTAAAACCCATAGAATTGCAGCAGAGCTTTATTCCTATAATTTTGAGCCTGCTGAAATCAGCCGCCTTATGTTTGATACAAAATCCCGCGGAAGAATTGAGCTTGAAAGAATGGTTCTTGATACTGCCGAGTTCCATTTTGACGGTAAATGTATGCTTCTTAACGCCACGAACGCTATGAAAGAAGCCACAGGCTGTAACGACAGCGACCTTGAAGGCGTTGCAGTAATTTCCCGCTCCGTTGAAGGTGTACTTGCAGGTGTTTCCCTTAAGGAAAAGGACGACGGAAGCTATAAGGTTTCTCTTCGCACCTATCCTCCTCTTAATGCGTCGGAAATATGTAAAGAGCTTGGTGGCGGCGGTCATAAAAATGCTGCCGGCTGTATACTTAGCGGCGATATAGAAGAAATCAAAAAACAGGTATTATCGGTTATAAAAAAAGCCTTGGAGGAAAGCTATGCAGGGACTTCTGCTGATTAATAAGCCTGAGGGTATAACCTCTTTTAAGGCTGTATCCTGTATAAAAAAATGCGCCAATACCAAAAAGGTCGGCCATACCGGAACTCTCGACCCTCTTGCTACGGGTGTTCTTCCCCTTTTAGTCGGCAGGGCTACCTCCCTTTGTCCATACCTTTTAAATGCGGACAAGCGGTATATTGCCACCGTAAAGCTGGGAATAATCACCGATACCCTTGATATTACGGGTAATGTTTTATCAGAAGCTGTACCCTCTGTTTCAAGAGAACGGCTGGAGGAAGCTATCAATAATTTTATTGGCGCTCAGCTTCAAATCCCCCCCGCCTATTCGGCTATCAAGAAGGATGGCGTTCCCCTTTATAAACTTGCCCGTGCAGGAAAAGAGATAGATATACCCGCCCGTGAAGTAACGGTACATTCTATAAAGCTTTTAGAGTTTGAGGATAATATATCCTTTAAAATTGACGTTTTATGCTCTAAGGGTACATATATCCGTTCTCTTTGCAGGGATATAGGAGATTATCTTTCCTGCGGTGCAACTATGACGGCGCTGACCCGTACCGCCACAGGCGGTTTTACCTTGGAAAACTGCACCGACCTTGACCAGATTACCGCCGACAATATAGAGCAGGTTTTACTGGACGAAGAAATGGCTGTCAGTCATCTACCAATTCTTTCCGTCACAGAAAAACAGGGAATTCGCTTTTCAAACGGCGGAAAGCTCTCTTTTGACAGATTAAATACCGAAATATCTGACGGCTATCATTACAGAGTAAAGGTAAAGGACCGCTTCATCGGCATAGGCTATGCCGATGAAGAAAATAGAGAAATAAGAATTAAATGTCTTATCAACCCAATATTTTAAAAAAAGGAGTGACCGATATGAACAAAACCGCAGTTGCCCTTGGCACATTTGACGGCGTACATGCCGGTCACAAAGTTGTTTTGGAGGCGGCGGCAAATAGCGGATTATATTCGGTTGCCGTAGCTTTCAGAGTTCCGCCTAAATACTTTTTAAAGGGCGAGGGTGTGGTAATCACCGACCAAAAAACGAAAACCGCCCTTATAAAGAAAAGCGGAATTAAAAAAATAGATTATATTGATTTTTTAAAGGTTAAAGAAATTAGCGCTGAAGATTTCTTTTACAGCATAAAAGAAAAATATAATCCAGCTGTTATCGTATGCGGTTATAACTATAGCTTTGGAAACCGCGGTCTTGGAAATACCAATTTACTGAAATCGCTTTGCGATAAAGAAAATATAAAGCTTAAAATTATCCAAAAGGTTTCGGTTAACGGCGATACTGTTTCCAGCTCCCGCATCAGAAATCTGTTAAGTAAAGGCGAAGTCTACAAAGCTAACGGTTTGCTTTATGAGGACTTTTCTATCTGCGCAAAGGTAATTCACGGCGATAAAAGAGGTCGTAAAATAAATTTTAATACCTTTAATCAACGCTATCCCGAAAAAAAAACGCCTATTAAATACGGCGTTTATCTTACAAAAACCGAAATTGACGGAAAATTTTATTTTGGTATGACCAATGTGGGCATACGCCCTACCTATCCTTTAAAAAAACCAATATGCGAAACCAATTTATTTGACTTTACTGGAGATTTATACGGAAAAAACCTTCGTATATATTTTCTCCAATTTATAAGGGAAGAAAAGAAATTTTCAGACCTATCTGAACTTCAAAAAGCTATTGACAGCGACAAACAGGAAATACTGAAAATCATAAAAAATTTAAGCGAGGTTTGAGAAAATGGAGCAAAAACGCAGTAATTTTTCAGGGAAACTAGGCTTTGTTCTTGCTACTGCAGGTTCTGCAGTTGGCCTTGGCAACATCTGGCGTTTCCCATATCTTGCCGCAAAACACGGCGGCGGTATGTTCTTACTTACATATCTTATTCTTGTATTGACCTTTGGCTTTACTCTTGCCTGCACCGAAATTCTTATAGGCAGAAAAACAGGTCAGAGCGCCGTAAAGGCCTTTAACACTTTAAATAAAAAGTGGTCCTTTGTAGGTTGGCTGGCAGCTATTGTACCAATAATTATTCTCCCCTACTATTCGGTTATCGGCGGTTGGATTTTTAAATACCTTTTTGCTTTTGCATCAGGGCAGGCAACAGCTACTGCAGGAGATGGTTACTTTACCGGTTTTATAGACAAAATTTACGAGCCTATCGGTTGGTTTTTGCTCTTTATCGGCATTACCGCTCTTATAGTTTTATTCGGTGTTGAAAAAGGTATAGAAAAAGCAAGTAAAATAATGATGCCCGTTCTCGTTGTGCTGACGTTGTTTATTGCAATTTATTCTGCTTGTATGCCCGGTGCATTAAAAGGTGTACTTTATTATATCACTCCCGATTTCAGTCATTTTTCCGTCACCACCGTTCTTGCCGCTTTAGGTCAGCTATTTTACTCAATGAGTCTTGCTATGGGTATAATGATAACATACGGTTCCTATATGAAAAAAGACTTTAACGTAGTTTCATCTGTGCATCAGGTTGAAATATTTGATACCGGAATTGCTTTCCTTGCAGGTCTTATGATTGTTCCTGCCGTATTTTCCTTCTCAGGAGGCAGTGAGGACGCCTTAAGCAAAGGTCCTTCCCTTATGTTCATTACTCTGCCGAAGGTGTTCCAGAGTATGCCCGGCGGTACCATTATCGGCATAATCTTCTTCCTTATGGTGCTTTTTGCTGCACTTACTTCCTCAATTTCCCTTATGGAAACAGTTGTTTCGGTAATTCAGGACAAGTTTAAGTTAAACCGAAAAGTAACATGTCTTATCGTATTTACAGGAAGCGTTATTTTAGGAATTCCCTCATCTCTCGGTAACGGCGTTTGGGAAAGCATTAAAATTTTCGGTTTTGCCTTCTTAGACTTCTTTGATTTCATCAGTAACAGCGTATTAATGCCTATCGTCGCTCTTCTTACCTGTGTTTTTGTAGGTTATATTATTAAGCCCAAAACCCTTATTGAAGAAGCAGAGATTTCGGCTGAGTTCAAAGGCAAAAAGTTTTTTTCTGTAGTTATCCGCTATATCGCGCCTATTTGTATTATTCTTATTCTAGGTTTTTCGGTACTTGAAGCTTTTGGTATTATAAAAGTATAAAAGTTTGATAAAGTCATGACTACCGGCTAAGCCGGTAGTTTGCTCTGCGGCTATAAGCCGCTGTTACTGGCTGGACTGAAAGTCCACTGA
>SVQC01000030.1 GCA_015065585.1 Oscillospiraceae bacterium | reverse complement strand
AACTTAACTGTAACACAGGATTTTCCATTCGTCACTTATTTTTTTGCCTACTGTAACACATCTATTGTAAACCTACAGTGTGTTTCTTAGAAAATTATTTATTTAGGGTTTCCTTTTTATTATATTACACTTGATTTTCTTTTTTATAAAGTGATATAATAAATGGGTAATTTAAGAAAGAGGAGAAAAATATGGCAAGAGAAAATTTTAAAAGCAGACTCGGCTTTATTCTTGTTAGCGCAGGGTGTGCAATTGGTATAGGTAACGTCTGGCGTTTTCCTTATGTTGCAGGACAAAACGGCGGCGGTATTTTTGTGCTTTTCTACCTTTTATTCCTTATTTGTATGGGTATACCCGTACTTACTATGGAATTGGCGGTAGGCAGAGCAGGAAGGAAAAACGCTCTCGGAGCATTTAAGGCTCTTGAAAAGAAAGGCACGAAGTGGCATTTACACGGTTGGCTTTGCGCTATAGGCTGCTATCTGCTTATGATGTATTACACTACCGTTTCGGGCTGGATGAGTAATTATTTTGTTAAATTCGCCGTAGGTACCTTTAAAAGCGGTATGACCACCGAGCAGGTTAACGGCGTATTTGAAAAAATGACGTCTAATCCTTATGAAATGCTTATATGGATGGCAATTACGGTTATTTTAGGCTTTGTTGTATGCAGCTTCGGTCTGCAAAAAGGCCTTGAACGCATAAGCAAATGGATGATGATAGCTCTTTTAATACTTATGGTGATTCTGGCTGTTAACAGCGCCTTATTAAAGGGCGGTGCAGATGGCATTAAATATTATCTCATTCCAAGTGTTTCAAGACTTAAAGAAAACGGTATCGGTATTTTTGACGTTATTGTTGCCGCTATGAACCAGTCCTTCTTTACCTTAAGCTTAGGTATTGGTTCTATGCAGATATTCGGAAGCTATATGAGCAAGGAAAACACCCTTATCGGTGAATCCTCAAGAATTTGCGTACTGGATACCTTTGTTGCCCTCATGTCCGGTATGATAATTTTCCCCGCTTGTTTTGCATATAATGTAGATGTAAATGCAGGACCTCCCCTTATTTTCCAAACATTGCCTAACGTATTTTTAAATATGCCGGGTGGCAGAATTTGGGGAACGTTATTCTTTGTATTTATGACCTTCGCAAGTTTTTCAACGGTAATTGCGGTGTTTGAAAATCTTCAGGCTAACCTGATGGATAATCTTGGCTGGAGCAGAAAGAAAGCCTCTATCGTAAACGGTATAGCCTTGTTAGTTCTTAGCGTTCCTTGTGTGCTTGGCTTTAACCTATGGAGTCATTTATCACTAAACGGCAAAAATATACTGGATATGGAAGATTTTGTTGTCAGCAATATACTTTTACCCGTTGGCGCACTTATATTCTTACTGTTTTGTGTTACAAAATGGGGTTGGGGCTTTGACAAGTACATCGAGGAAGCCAATACGGGTAAAGGCGCAAAAATGCCTCGTATTTTAAAATATTACTTCCGCTTTATAATGCCCGTATTTATACTGATAATTCTTGTAGTAGGTATTGTTAACTTCTTCTGATTTCGGGGGTATTTTATGTTAAGAAATATATGTCTTAAGGATTTTAAGGAAAACGTAATAAGCATTATTAAAAACGAGTTTATGCTTATTACTGCAGGTAACAAAGAAAAATATAATATGATGACAGCCTCTTGGGGCTTTATGGGAGAAATGTGGGGCGAGGACTGTGTTGCAGTTGTTGTCCGCCCCTCCCGTTATACTATGGATTTTATTAACGATAGCGAATATTTTACCATTACTTTTTACGGCGATAATAAAGATATTCATAAGGTTTGCGGTAGTCTTTCGGGCAGAAATGCAGATAAAACCGCCGCCGCAAAATTAACTCCCGTTTTTGACGACAATTACGTATGGTTCGATGAAGCCAGACTTATTCTTAAAATCAAAAAGAAATATGTTCAACCAATGTCACCTGAGTATCTTACCGACAAATCGGTTAATGAAAAGTGGTATAAGGACGGAGACTGGCATAATCTTATAATAGGCTCTATAGAAAGAATATATGTAAAAGAAGATGCATAAAATAAAAAACCTGTTGAACTTTTTGTTCAACAGGTTTTTATGCTTTAATTATAGGAAGTAAATGATAACGTCGCGTCTGCCAAAATATTTGCAGGCAGCCTGAGTATCAAAAAACAGGTCTACGTTAGTAGGACGGCTCTTTATAAATCCGCCGGTATCAGCGGCAATAGCGTAACCGTATACATATTTACCGTCAGCAGAAACTATATACATTTTTGTTCCGTAAGGAATAACATTTGGATTTACGGCGATATAGCCGGGCTGAGGGTTAACACCGGTAGAACAACGGTTACCGGTATAGGTATATGCGGTAGCCTGAACACGTGTTGCTTTTTTATAGTTTACAGGGATTCCGTTTTCGTCAAGAACAATATCGATATCAGGGGTAAGGGTGGATATTGTAGAATTTGAGGAAACGGGTTTTGAAACATTAACAGGTGCTGAAACAGCGCTACTGTTAGTAACTTTATTTTTTACAGGCTCTTTCTTCTCGGGAGCAGGTACGATATCAATATAGGTTTCTTCGGTAATAATCTGGTCTAGAGAATGAGAAAGGGTATCGGTTTCTTGAACCTCGATATCAGCATTAATAAGTATATCGCTGACACTGGAAGGGCCGGTAACTACAGTTACGGTTTTATCCTTATAGGTAACGTGAACGGGGAAGGTAGCGACAACTTCAATAGAAAGCTTATTGCCACTACGGCCTGCTCCTACAACATTGTAGTCAGAGGAATAACCGGCATAGCCTAAAATTCCGCGAACGTCGCTTTTAAGGGTGTATAATGTATGAGTGCCGTTACCGTCGGAAATAGAAACAACGTTAACCGAGAAAACAAATAATGTCATAGCGACTGTCATAAGTACGCACATACCTATAATTCCGATATGACGGGTATGCTCTCTCAAAAAACCTGCAGCTCTTCGAGCATAACACTTACATTTATTTAACATAAAAACTCCTTTTGATTTGCAAGAAAAAAGCCTTGCAAATGTTGTTATTTTGGCACAAAAAATATGCCTCATAAACCGAACAAATGCCATTATATCACGATTTGTTCAAATGTCAAACAAAAAAGCAGGCTCTATTTTGTGCAATATGCATAAATTACAAAAAGATTTCAAAAAGTTACAAACTTGTAACCATTACTTTTAATGGAAATTTTACCATTTTATAGCAAAAGCGTTGTGCAAAACCACAGTTTTACCAAGTTTTGTGGCGAAAGTGGGGGAATAGCGTGATTTTTTATAGCGCTTTTTCAAAAAAATACCATATATAAAGTGCGTTTTGTTATGTAAACACTAAATATTGGAGTTCTTCGAAAAATAAAATATTTCAGGGCTTGACTGATATATTATATGTATAAAAATTAGCGATTATGAAAAAAATATATACTCTTACATTGTATATACAAAGCACAACTACAAAAGAGGGGAATATAAACTTGACGAAAATACCATATATGGTGTATAATGTCAATATTATTAGGGTAAAGGAGTAAACCTTTAATGGCTGTTAAAAAAGCAGAATATACAAACGAAAGCATAAAGCAACTAAAAGGTCCCGACCAGGTGCGTAAACGCCCGGCGGTTATTTTCGGTTCCGACGGTCTTGACGGTTGTGCTCATTCGGCTTTTGAAATTATATCTAACTCTATTGACGAGGCGAGGGAAGGTCACGGTAATAAAATTATTATTACCAGATTTTCCGACGGCTCTATTGAGGTGCAGGATTTTGGCCGCGGCGCGCCTGTTGATTACAACAAAAACGAAGAAAAATACAACTGGGAACTTCTTTACTGTACCCTTTATGCCGGTAGTAAGTACGATACTAATGATGGTGGAAGTTACGAATATTCAATAGGCCTTAACGGTCTTGGCCTTTGCGCTACTCAGTTTTCATCTGAGTATATGGATGTTGAAATAAAGCGCGACGGCTTTAAGTATAATCTTCATTTTGAAAAGGGCTTTAATATCGGCGGTCTTATAAAAGAGGAGTATAGCGGCAGAGATACAGGAACTACAACCAAATGGAAGCCCGACCGTGAGGTGTTTAATGATATAGATATACCTGCTCAGTTTTTTGAGGATATTATAAGAAGGCAGGCTATTGTTAACGACGGACTTCTTTTTGTATTTAAAAATCAGGTTGGTTCAAGGTTTGAAACCAAAGAATTTTGCTATAAGAACGGTATAGAAGATTATCTGCATGAGGTTGCCGACCAAAAGGGACTTACTCCCGTGCAGTTCTGGAAGACCGAGAGAAAGGGAAGGGACAGAGAAGACAAACCTGAATATAAGGTTAAAATTAACGTAGCTGTTGCCTTTTCTAATCATACTAAGATGGCTGAGTACTATCATAACTCCAGTTGGCTGGAGTACGGCGGTTCTCCCGAAAAGGCGGTAAGATATGCCTTTGTAGCTCAGCTTGACGCGTATATTAAACAGCAGAACAAGTATCAGAAAAATGAAAGCAAAATTTCTTTTGCCGACGTTGAGGAATGTCTTAATATATGTATATCTTCTTTCTCAACCCAGACTTCCTATGAGAATCAGACCAAAAAGGCTATAACCAATAAGTTTATTTACGAGGCTATGGCTGATTTCTTAAAGCATCAGCTTGAAATTTACTTCATTGAAAATAAGGCTGACGCAGACAAGATAGTTGACCAGGTGCTTATTAATAAGCGTAGTCGAGAAAAAAGCGAAAAAGAAAGAATTAATATTAAAAAGACCTTAACCTCCAACAATACTATGGCGGACAGAGTTCAGAAGTTTGTTGATTGCCGCAGCAGAGAAGTGGGCGAACGAGAACTTTATATAGTTGAGGGTGATTCGGCGCTTGGTTCCTGTAAGCTTGCCCGTGATGCCGCTTTTCAGGCGATAATGCCGGTAAGGGGTAAAATTCTTAACTGTCTTAAGGCTGAGTACGATAAAATCTTTAAAAGCGAAATTATTACCGACTTAATTAAGGTTTTAGGTTGTGGCGTTGAGGTTAAATCAAAAGCTAATAAAAATCTTTCTACCTTTGATATAAGAAATCTCAGGTGGAGTAAGATTATTATATGTACCGATGCAGACGTTGACGGATTTCATATAAGAACCCTTATTTTAACAATGATATACCGTCTTATGCCTACTCTTATAAACGAGGGTAAGGTGTTTATTGCTGAGACCCCCCTTTATGAAATTGGCACGAAGTCAATGACCTATTTTGCTTATGATGAAAATGAAAAACGGGAAATTTTAGAAAAAATAGGCAATGAAAAGTATACTCTACAGCGTTCAAAGGGACTTGGCGAGAACCAACCCGATATGATGAACCTTACTACAATGAACCCCGAAACAAGACGTCTTATTAAAATTAATCCCGAGGATGCAAAGAATACCGAGATTATGTTTGATATGCTTTTGGGTGACGACCTTGCGGGAAGAAAAGATTATATTTCTGAAAACGGCTATCTGTATATGGATGACGCTGATATTAGTTAAGGAGAAATAAAAGAATGGCTCCAAGAAAAAACAAGGAACAGGATATTCCTGCTAAAAAGAAGAATAATAACGCCTATATTGCGGGGGCAGGTACTATAATCGACCAAGATGTTACCGAAACCTTAAAGTCTAACTTTATGCCCTATGCTATGAGTATAATCGTATCCCGAGCTATACCCGAAATAGACGGCTTCAAACCATCTCACAGAAAACTGCTTTATACAATGTATAATATGGGGCTTATTAACGGCTCTACCATAAAGTCGGCTAATATTGTGGGAAGAACTATGCAGCTTAACCCTCACGGAGATGCGGCTATATATGAAACTATGGTACGTCTTTCCGAGGGTTATGAGGCATTACTACATCCTTTTGTTGCTTCAAAGGGTTCTTTCGGTAAGGCTTATTCTCGCGATATGGCTTATGCCGCTTCCCGTTATACCGAAGCAAAGCTTGCCCCCATATCAGCAGAGCTTTTTGCCGATATTGATAAGGATACCGTCGATTTTGTTGATAACTATGATGCAACGATGAAGGAACCGGTGCTTTTTCCGGTAACCTTTCCTACCGTACTTGTAAACTCAAATATGGGCATTGCGGCAGGTATGGCAAGTTCAATATGCTCATTCAATCTAAAAGAAGTATGCGAAACTACTATTGAGTATATAAAGGATAACGATATCAACGTTGCTGATACTCTTATAGCTCCTGATTTTCCTATTGGCGGTGAGCTTCTATATGACAGAAGCGAAATGGAACGCATTTACGAAACGGGCAGAGGCAGTTTTAAGGTCAGAGGCATTTATAATTTTGATAAAAAGAATAATTGTATTGATATAACCGAAATCCCACCAACCACGACAAGCGAAGCTATTATTGAAAAGGTTGTCGAGCTTGTAAAAGCTAAAAAGGTGACCGAAATAAATGATATCCGTGATGAAACCGATTTGAACGGTCTTAAAATCACTATTGATTTAAAACGAGGTACCGATGCTGAGAAGCTTATGAAAAAGCTTTACAGACTTACTCCCTTACAGGACAGTTTTGCATGTAACTTTAATATTCTTATTGCAGGAAGTCCCAAAGTTATGGGTGTTAAGGAAATTATAAGCGAGTGGGTTGCCTTCCGTACCGAATGTGTGAGAAGAAAGGTTTATTATTCTCTTTCCAAAGCTAAAGACAGACTGCATCTTTTGAAAGGTTTGCAGAAAATCTTACTTGATATTGATAAGGCTATAAAAATCGTAAGAGAAACCGCCGAAGAAAAAGAGGTAGTTCCTAATCTTATGATTGGCTTCGGTATTGACGAAATTCAGGCTGAGTACGTAGCTGAAATCAAACTCCGTCATTTAAACAGAGAGTACATCCTTAAAAGACTTGATGATATTGAGCGTCTTGAAAAAGAAATTGAGGATATGGAAAATATACTCAAATCAAAATCAAGGGTGCAAAAAATTATTGTCGGTGAGCTTAGTGAGGTTATAAAGAAGTACGGAAAAGAGCGCAGAACTAAGATAGTAAGTTCAAGTGAAGCGCTTAGCACTGAAACAGAAGAAAAAGAGGTTGATAACTCTCCCGTTACCGTTTTCTTTACTCACGACGGTTATTTTAAGAAAATTACACCGCAATCTCTCAGAATGAGCAGTGAACAAAAATGTAAAGAGGGCGATTTTGTTACTCAGACGGTGGAAACCACCAATGCCGCCGAGCTTCTTTTCTTTACAAGTAAACATCAGGTTTATAAAACTACTGCTGAGGAATTTGCTGAAACCAAAGCCAGCGCGCTTGGTGAATATATACCCGCCAAGCTTGACTTTGACGAGGGCGAAGTTCCCATATATATGACGGTTGTTGATAAGTATACGGGATATATGCTTTTCGTTTACGAAAACGGAAGAATATCCAAGGTATCTCTTTCGGCTTACGAAACCAAAACCAACCGCAAAAAGCTTATAAAGGCTTATTGTGAAAAATATCCCATTTTCACACCTATATATATAAAGGAAGAAACCGAAATAATGCTTCGTTCCACTAATGGCAGAGTTTTACTGGTAAATAGCGCTAACGTTCCTGCTAAGGGAGTTAAGGATAATGGCGGTATAAACGTAATGACCCAAAAACGCGGTCAGAAAATAGAGGCTGCTGAAATTTATGTTAAGGGTACTATTGAAAATGAGAATAGACTCAGAACACGAACGCTGCCTGCCGCCGGTAATAAACCTTTAGGCTCATCTCAGGATGAAATGGTATTAGATTAAAAAAGTCGCCGGAGTTTTCTCCGGCGACTGTCGGAATAAAAGCAAACGCGTATGCTTCCGACATTAATATAATTACCCGTTTTTTAAAATTAATTCATTAAATATTTGACAAACCGACATATAAGGTTTATTATTATTAAGATTTATTAACATTTGATTCGGAGGAAACTTTTGTGGCAAAAGAACTTGCTAAGCAGTATAATCCCAAAGAAGTAGAGGACCGTATATATTCTTCCTGGCTTGACGGAAAGTATTTCCATGCCAAAAGAGAGGAAGGAAAAGAAACCTATACTATAGTTATTCCACCTCCCAATATTACAGGTCAGCTTCATATGGGACATGCTCTTGATAATACTTTACAGGATTCCCTCATTCGTTTTAAAAGAATGCAGGGCTTTGATACCTTGTGGCTTCCCGGTACCGACCATGCTTCTATTGCAACCGAAGCAAAAATCGTTGCCAAAATGAAGGAAGAGGGCGTTACCAAAGAAGACCTCGGCAGAGAGGGTTTTTTAAAACGCGCTTGGGAATGGAAGGAACAGTACGGCGGAAGAATTGTACAGCAGCTTAAAAAACTTGGTTCATCTTGCGACTGGGACAGACTTCGTTTCACTATGGACGATGGCTGTAATAAAGCCGTTAAAGAGGTTTTCGTAAATCTTTATGAAAAAGACCTTATTTACAGAGGCGAACGTATTATAAACTGGTGTCCTCACTGTCTTACTTCGATTTCTGACGCTGAGGTTGAGTATGAGGACCAGGCCGGTCATTTTTGGCATCTTCGTTATCCTCTCGCCGATAACAGCGGTTATATTGAACTTGCTACAACCCGTCCCGAAACCTTGTTGGGCGATACCGCCGTTGCCGTTAATCCTAATGATGAGCGTTATAAGGATATGATTGGCAAAAAGGTAATTCTCCCTATTGTTCACAGAGAGATTCCCGTTGTCGCCGACGATTATGTTGAAATGGATTTTGGAACAGGCGTTGTTAAAATTACCCCTGCACATGACCCCAATGACTTTGAGGTTGGTCTTCGCCATAATCTTCCCGTTATTAACGTGATGACTGATGACGCTAAGATTGTTGACGATTATCCCGCTTATGCAGGTATGGACCGCTATGAAGCAAGAAAAGCTATAGTAAAGGACCTTGAGGCTGAGGGCGCTCTTGTAAAGATTGAAGACTACAGCCATAACGTAGGCACCTGCTACCGCTGTTCAACTACTGTTGAACCCAGAGTTTCTAAACAGTGGTTCGTTAAAATGAAGCCTCTTGCAACTCCTGCAATTGACGCTGTTAAAAAGGGTGAAACAAAATTCGTGCCTCAGCGTTTTGAAAAGGTTTATTTCCATTGGCTTGAAAATATCCGTGACTGGTGTATTTCCCGTCAGCTTTGGTGGGGACATCGTATACCTGCATGGTACTGTGACGATTGCGGTGAGATAACCGTATCAAAGACTGAGGTAACCTGCTGTGCTAAGTGTGGTAGTAATAATGTGACGCAGGACCCCGATACTCTTGATACATGGTTCTCTTCGGCTCTCTGGCCTTTCTCAACACTCGGTTGGCCGGATAATACCGAAGACCTTAAGCATTATTATCCAACAAACACTCTTGTAACAGGCTACGATATTATTCCTTTCTGGGTAATGCGTATGATGTTCTCGGGAATAGAGCATACCGGCGAAGTGCCTTTCGATACCGTTCTTATTCACGGCCTTGTTCGTGATGAGCAGGGAAGAAAAATGTCTAAATCCTTAGGCAACGGTGTTGACCCGCTTGAAATTATTGAAAATTACGGTGCTGACGCTCTCCGCTTCTCTCTTGTTACGGGTAATAGCCCCGGTAACGATATGCGTTATATTCCTTCCCGTGTTGAATCCTGCAGAAACTTTGCCAACAAGATTTGGAATGCCGCAAGATTCTTGCTGATGAATTTGGAAAGCGACGAGGAAGTTGCTTTACCTGATAATCTGGCACTTGAGGATAAATGGATTCTTTCAAAATACAACACTCTTGTTAAAGAGGTTACCGAAAATATTGATAAGTATGAGTTGGGACTTGCCGCTCAGAAGCTTTATGATTTTATCTGGGACGTATTTTGCGATTGGTATATTGAAATTTGTAAGGAACGCCTTAACGGTGATAATAAAGAGCTTGCCGACAACGCAAGAAGTGTTCTTGTTTACGTTTTCAGCAATACCTTAAAACTTCTCCATCCCTTTATGCCCTTTATTACCGAAGAAATATGGCAGTCCCTTCCTCACAGTGGAGAGTCTATTATGGTAAGCAGTTGGCCTGTTTATAATAAAGACTATGTCTTTGAGGCAGAAGAAACTGATTTTGAGAAGATAATGGACGCTATAAAGGCTATCAGAAACAGAAGAAGCGAAATGAACGTTCCTCCTTCAAGAAAAGCAAAGGTTTGTATTGCTACCTCTTTTGAGGAGGTATTTAATGCGGGTGCTTCCTATTTCTGTCGCCTTGCTTCAGCTTCTGTTGTTGAGGTTGCTGATAACTTTACTCTTTCGGGCGCGGTGCGCGTTGTAACCGACGCGGCAAATATCTATATTCCTATGAACGAGCTTGTAGATGCCGCCGCTGAAATTGCTCGTCTTGAAAAGGACCTAAAGAAAGCTCTTGACGATAAAAACTTCTTTGAAAAGAAGCTTTCTAATCCCGGCTTTGTAGCTAAAGCTCCCGCCGCCGTTCTTGAAGAACAACGTGAAAAACTTAAAAAGGTCGAAGACAAAATAGAACTTATTAATCAAAGTATTGCTGACCTTAAGCAACTATAAATTTAGTGAGCAGACACTTTAGTGTCTGCTCTTTGTTATTTATTTGTCAATTCTTGCGGATTTTTAAACGGTGTGTTAAAATAATAATGTAGATTTAGGACGTTAATGTCCAAATAAACCGGAGGCGTATAAAATGAAAAAAATATTATCATTCGTTTTATCATTAGTTCTTTTATTTTCCCTTATCCCTGCTGGAAGTATAGGGGTAATAGCTAATGCTCTCAGTGAGTATCCCGTCCTTTCGTATGGCGAAACCGTGAGCTTTGACCTTGTGGGATATGAGACTACCAAGGACTATCAATTTACTCCTGAAAGAACTTGCGATTACAATGTTTACATTTATCAAAGTGAGGAAGATAGCTGTTCCTATAAAATCACGGTATATTATGAAAACGGTAATATATACGATTGGTATTACAGCTATGGTGCCTATTATTTTAGATTTTATTTGAATGCAGAAGAAACCTACCGCATTTGTGTAGAAAACCAAACAACCGGTACGGCGCATTATGAATTAAAGGTTATAGAACCGCCTGTTGCCGACTCTATAACGATAGACAACGACGACCGATATCCAAGGTTTGTGGGAGAATCAGAGGATATTTATACTTCTCAGACCCCACTAGGCAGTATTTATGCCGCAAAAACATGGGAATCCACTAATGAAAGCGTGGTGTACGTAGCTGATTATATGCTGTATTTTGCTTCTGAGGGTACGGCTACTATTACGGCTACTACAAACAACGGACTTTCTGACAGTAAAACCTTTACGGTGCTTTCTACCACAGATATATCTTTAAATAGCGAAAAGGTTATTGATGTTTCGGAGCATAAAGGCTTTGCTATGTTTACTTTTGTGCCTGATACCGACGGCATTTATAGCTTCAGCGTATATAACCAGCAATTTTCGGTAGGTGCTACCGTAAAAGACGAATATATGTATGATATTGATTCTAATATCAGTGACAGCACTTTTGAGTTACAGTTCGAAGCTACTGCTAATACTCAGTATTATATAAAAACTGTGACGTACGATGAGAATTTAGTGACCGGTACATATAATGTTAAGCTTAACAAGAAGGTTCCTGCTTCATCGGTAACTATTAAACCTGGAAATACTCTTAATCTTTACAGAGGTATGAGATATTGTCTTGAAGCCGTGCTTAACCCTGAAGGCTGTATAAATGAAAATATCCAGTGGAACTCTGATAACGAAAACGTAGTAGAGGTTGACGATTGGGGAGAAATTAAAACCGTTGGTATTGGCAGCGCAGTGATTACCGCCAGAACCGAAAACGGTCTTACCGATACCTTGACTGTTGTTGTGAATACGTCCGACGAAATAGCACTCGATGAAACTAAAACTAATTTTGTAACTGCTGATAATCCTATAGGCGCGTATGAATTTGTTCCGACGGAAAACGGTTATTATAGAATAAGCGTTAGATGTGATGATGAAAATTATACAAGTGTAAATACACTTGGCTGTTATGAGGTTATGGGTACAAGCGGTTATGTAACCTCTTTCGTTGCACAGCTTGAAGCTAATGAAGCATATAACATTATAACAACATTCTTTGAAGAAGGAAACCATAGTTATTCTGTTAAAATTGAAAAATTAGTTCCTGCAAATTCCGTTGTTATCGGCAATGGTGATATGCAGGGCAGAGTAGGGGAGGATTTTTGGCTTTGGGTAGAATTCGGCCCCGAAAACCACATAGAAGAGTCGTATTCATTCTCATCAAATAATCCTGCTGTTGCCGATGTTACTGATGACGGTTGGGTACAGTTTATTTCTGAGGGAAATACTACAATTACCGTTACAAGTGAAAACGGCTTGACGAATACGATTAACGTTACGGTTTTGCCTCAGCTTTTGGCTTCGTCAATGAAAATTAACGGCCCTGAATTTAAGACGGCATTTGTTGGTATACAGGAATGTTATTCCGTTGACTTCGAACCTATGGAATGCTCGGCTGAGGAGGTTACTTGGTATAGTAACGATGAAGAAATTGCCACTATTGACGGAGGATGTATCAATTTCCTTAAGGAAGGTACGGTAATCATAACCGCAGTCAGTGAAAACGGTCTCGTCGATTCCTGCACGGTTCAGGTTAAAAGTATGCCCGTAATAAGTCCTTTAAACCCAGTTAATATTTCAATAACAAATAATCAGGGCGAATACATGAAGTATATTTCAGACGGTAATAAAACGGTTCGCTTCTACGCTTCTGATTTATCAAACGATAACGAAGTAAAGTTTGAAGTTTATGATGAATACTACTGCTGGGTAGCACACGGTTACGATTTTGTTGATTTGGATGTGCTTGATGGAGATATTTACTATATTGTAGCCGACTATTATTCATATGCAGATATGGGTAATGGCAGTTTTAAGGTGAATGCCGTAGAACTAGTAGAAGCTGAAGATATGAATATTACTTCCGATACCATTACGGGTTACGAGGGATTTTATGAACAACTTGAAGTAGAGTTTGCTCCATTTAATGCTATAACCGAAAATGTAGTATGGGAAAGCGGCAACCAAGCAATAGCAACGGTTGAAGGCGGAACGGTTAAATATATTTCCGAGGGTACTACCACTATAACCGCTACAAGTGAAAACGGTCTTGTTGCTACCGCTACCGTTACGGTAATAGGCGCAACAGAAATTGAAGTTAATGAAAAGAAGAATGATAGCGTAACTCAAAGCGTAAGAGGAAAATCCTTTAAATTTACTCCTGAGGAAGACGGATGCTACCAAGTAAAAATTGACAGCGAAATAAACCTTTATGTGTATGTTTGCGCTACAGACAGTGATGAATATCTCAATTATGGTTGGGATTACATTATGAATCTGCCTGTGGAATTGGAGGGTGGCAACACCTATCTTATATGCGCTGAACCGAATTGGCTGGCACAACAGGGTGATTTTGAAATCATCATTGAAAAAATGGTTCCTGCAACTTCAATGGAAATACTTGAGGGCGAAAGCTACTACGGTTATGTAGGCGATACGACAATGCTCTCTGTTTCCTTTAATCCGGAAAATGCTATATATGAAGAAATAACTTGGGAGTCCGATAACGAGGATGCCGTCTTGGTTGACGAGTACGGATATATAGAATTATTAGCTGAGGGCGAGGCAACCGTCACAGCTACAAGCGAAAACGGACTTTCGGCTACTATAAATATCGTATCTCTTTCGCCAAAAACAATAACTCTCAATGAAGACGTTGACGTTTTAATAGATGAAAATGTTGATAGCAGACGCTTTAAATTTACTCCACAAGTAACGGCAAATTATTTGCTCGACATAAACTCTGATAAAGTGGTTGAAGTATGGATAGAAAATAATGATGAAGATACCTATTTTTCCGAGTTAGCTTATGAAAGCATTGTTTTAGAACTTCAGGCTGGCGTTACTTATGATATAATTGCCGGATATATGGCTAATTATACCGGAAGCTTTACCTTTAAGATGTCAGAAGCGCCCGAAGTAACCGGTCTAGAAATCATTTCGCTTCCGTATAGAATGAATTACTATGCTGAGTGTATGGAGTTTTACTACGACGGTCTTTAGCTTAAAGCAACTTTTTCTAACGATACCTTTGCGTTTTGGAGATATAATTACGATTATACTATCGGCGGCTTTGAGGTAGGCATTGAGGAAATATTTGATGACGGTGATTATATTAAATCGGTGATTACTTGTGGTACTGTTTCTGTTGATATGTCCTTTAATGTAACAGATAGTGATGTTACCAGTATCGAGGTTGTTGAAGGTACAAAGTATAATTATATTGAAAATTGCGACGGCTATGAAATTATGGGTAATTTCCGCTATAATCAGAGATATCCCTATGATGCCAAGATAAAAATTAATTATAAAAACGGTACTCATGTTATTAAACAAATAGGTGAGTATGTTAACGGCTATGAAATTACTTGGGACAGTAATCAGGATGTGACTCCTTGGGTAGTAGGAAATAATAATGTTTCTATAGTACGCTATGCGGATAAAGAAGCTGTTCTCCCAATCACCGTTTTAGAAAACCGAGTTGAAAGCATAGAAATTGTTTCCGGAGAACTTACGCTTTATGAAAACTGTGATGGATATAAACACGACGGAGTATTTTATTACAACTATAATGTGCCTGAGGATGTAACAATTAAGATTAATTATATCGGCGGCGGTTCTGAAACGGTTTGTATGGATGGCGCTGTTGATGGAACTTATTTTAACTGCAGTGATGAGCAGTTTACTCAGCCCTGGATAAAGGGCGGAGAGAACTTTGTTACTATTGAGTACAGAGGCGCAAAAGCAAAACTTGCGGTAAATATAGTTGAAAATCCCGTTGACCATATTGAAATAAATACTGCGCCAAGCAGAGTTTACATTTACGGTGATGCAGAATACGGTGAATTCTATGCCGACGAATACTGGATTTATCCTTATGATATGTCAGGACTTTCATTTACAGTTTATTATACCGATAATACACATAAGACCTTTACGAGTGCTGATATAGAAGATGGCGATTATATTGATGGACATTATATACAGCTTATCTTTGATGACTATTGTGAGGGTATAGGTAATAAGGAAATTGAACTTGAGTATATGGGTAAAACCGCAGGCTATAACATTTCTATAATTGATTCGCCAATAAAGGATTTTGCTATTACAAAGCTTCCTGCTAAAACAAAATATAATGATATGTTTGTTCCTGATTTTGTGGGCGCTCAGTTTACTATAACCCATAGTGACTATAGTACAGAAATTATTGACGTAACAAAGGATAACCTTGTATATGAGTACGCTTACTATAGTAATCCAATAGCCTTCCTAGTAGAAGCTCAAGACGGTGTGATTAGCATTTACTATGATTATGAATGCGATTGCTACGTTGCAAGCTATAAGGGCTTTGTCTGCGAATTTGACGGCATAGAATATGAAAACGGTGTTCCTGTTATAAGCGTTGAGGCTGAAAGTTTTACACCCGGCGGAAACGGAGTGAAGTTCAAGTTTAACTATGCTGACGGTACTAGTGAAATAATAGATGTTTCATCAGATATTATTTATAAAAAACAACAATACGATTTATTAACTATTGTCGCAAGAACTGAAAATGGTATAATTGAGTATGATATACTCACTAATATTACGAACGGTAATGAAGTGTGGTATTATGAAGTATATGTTAATGGTTACAACATGGCTGTCGTTCCTGCTGAATATATTATAGGTGACCTTGACGGTAACGGTGAGGTTGAAATTTCTGACCTCGCTCAGCTAAAACTTTATCTTGCCGGTGCTTTGGACCTTGAAGACAACTTTAAGCTTGCCGCAGACATTAATAAAAGCGGCGACGTTGAAATCGGAGACCTAGCTATGATGAAACTCTACCTTGCAGGTGCGATAACTCTTGAATAATTAATATGGATATATATCCACCACGTAAAAGAAAAAACGCCTCTCGAAGGCGTTTTTTTAATTTTTTTGAACCTGTCGACAGTATGTGACAGGTTTTTTAATTTATTTATGCTACTATGTACTTAAATGCTTGTCCTGATAATAAGGAGGTTTTAAATATGTCAGTGAAAATAAGCGTAAAGGGTTCTGTGGTCACCGCCTATCTTTCGGGGGAACTCGACCACCATAGCGCAAGGGAGATGCGGGAGGCGATAGACGGTGCCATTGAACTGAATATGCCCGAACTGTTGGTACTTGATTTTTCGGGAATAGGTTTTATGGACAGCTCTGGAATAGGTCTTGTTATGGGACGTTTTCGCAATCTGCAGAAATCTGGAGCGCAAATGCATATCACGGGGACTTCTCCCCAGATAACAAAGGTAATGAAACTTGCAGGCATAGAAAGACTTGCAAAAATGGATATAGGAGGTTTTAAGGTTGAAAAACATTAATAAGTTTACTATGACGGTGGAATCATATTCCTCTAACGAATATTTTGCCCGTGCGGCTGTGGCGGCGTTTATAACACAGCTTGACCCCACCCTTGAGGAATTAAGCGATATTAAAACTGCAGTATCTGAAGCAGTAACAAATTGCATAGTTCATGCATACAAGGAAAAAATAGGGAAAATATACATATCAGTAGAGCTTTTAGACGGCGGTATTGTAAAAATTAAAATTCGGGACAAGGGTTGCGGCATAGAAAATGTTGAACAGGCTATGCAACCTCTTTTTACTACCGTTGGTGGAGAAAGAGCCGGTCTTGGCTTTGCGGTTATGGAAAGCTTTAGCGACCTTGTAAAAGTTAAGTCGTCTGTTGGCAAAGGTACAACAGTTACTCTTACTAAGAGGTTGGAACTCAGGGTAAAAGGAAATGCCTGATAACGAAAAACTAATAACCGATAATTTCGGGCTGGTACGTGCTTGCGCCGGAAAGTTTACGGGCAGAGGAATTGATTATGACGACCTTTTTCAGATAGGTTGTATCGGACTCATTAAAGCGGCGAGAGGTTTTGATGAAAATCGTGGCCTTATGTTTTCTACCTATGCCGTTCCTACTATCTTGGGCGAGATTAAACGAGTCTTTCGTGATACTGGAGCAATCAAGGTTTCCCGTTCCTTAAAAGAATTATCCTTTAAGGTCGCTAAAGTCAGGGAACAGCTTGAAAAAGAAACTGGCAGAGAACCTACTGTTTCCGAAATAGCCGACAAAATGAACCTGCCTTTAGAAGATGTAAGGGATGCCACCTGTGTTCTGCAACCTGTTATATCTTTGACGGTTGAAAATGAAGATGGCACAACCGAGATGGAACTGCCTTATGAGAGCGATGAGGAAAATATCAATAATCGCATCTATATTGAGAGTTTGCTTCAAGGTCTTGATGAAAAAGATAAGCTTCTTATAAAGCTGAGATACTATGAGGGTAAAACTCAGACACAGGTGGCAAAGATTTTGGATATGTCACAGGTGCAGATTTCTCGTTCGGAAAAGCGCATTTTGGCAAGACTAAGGCAACTCGGAAAAGGCTTATAATTCACCACAAAAAATTTTTTAAAAAAACTTAAAAAAAGTGCTTGACAATATAGAAGTGCTGTGGTAGAATGTATA
>SVQC01000004.1 GCA_015065585.1 Oscillospiraceae bacterium | reverse complement strand
ATTATTGTGCGTATAATTTCAAAAAAGAAAAAATAAAGAAAATCCTCGGTTTTCACCCAGTTCTTTTTCGGACACGAGAGACAAAAATCCCGTTCACGTAAGTGGGCGGGATTTTTACTTCTTACCTCTTCACTCTTACCTCAAATAAAGTTTGATACGGGATTTTTTGGAAGTAATAAGTAATAGGTAAGAAGTAATAAGTATTGCGGCTTCGGCGTTTTTATGCTATGATACACTTAAAGGTAGGTGATTATATGAAAAACTTTTTTCTTAAAGGTTTGCAGTATTTTCTTATGTTCCAAGTTTCAATATTGATAGCGATGCTTGTTTCATTATTATTTATAACTCCGATAAGGCTTTTTGTTAATAATCAGCTCTATCAAACTTGGATATTTGCTGGTATTGCTTTGGTTTTAGAAACAGTGTGCATTATAATTTGTTTTTATAAAGAAAAAATGGATTTTAAAACCGTCGGTCTAAAAAAATTCGTTTTGCCTTGTATTATTGGGATGCTTCTACATACTGTTCTTTCTTACTTTAACGGATTTTATATGTATACTGCAGGTGTTAGTGTTTCTGAATTGGGAATTATTTGGCAAAGCTACTATTTAAATCAAATTGTTACAGATATGCGTGAAGTTGCGCTTTTTAGATTAATAATTCCTTTCACAATAATTTTAGTTTTTAGAATCATATCTGTGATTTTAGGATTTTATTTCGCAAAGCGAAAAATCGAAAAATCCAAACAAGAGTTAAAAAAAAGAATAGTAAACTACTCGGTTTTTTAACCCGTCCTTTTTTACAAATTTCATATTGACAAACTTTTAGTTTATGATAAAATAATATTGCAGAGAGTTTAGGGGTACACTTATTCATAAGGGAATATGTGTACCTTTTTTTTGGAGGTAAATTAATGGCAAAAACAACTATTGTAGACTGGAAAACAATAACCGATTTTGTTACCGATGCTTTTATAGCCTACGGTGTACCGAAAGAGGATGCTGAAATTTGCGCCGACGTTCTTCTCGAATCAGACAAACGCGGAATAGAATCCCACGGTGTTAACCGTTTCAAGCCCGTTTATCTTGACAGAATAAAGTCAGGAATTCAAAACGCTGTTACTAACATCGAGATAATTAAGGAAACCCCTACCACCGCTGTTATAGACGGTCATCATGGAATGGGACAGGTTATCGGCTATAAGGCTATGAGTATGGCTATAAAAAAAGCCAAGGAATATGGTATGGGAATGGTTGTTGTACGTAATTCCTGTCACTACGGAATTGCAGGCTATTATTCATCTATGGCTACTAAGGCGGGCTGTATCGGTATGACCGGCACAAACGCTCGTCCCTCGGTTGCCCCTACTAATGGTGTTGAGGGTATGTTTGGAACGAACCCTTTTACTATCGGTGTCCCCACAGATGAAGCATTTGACTTCAATTTTGACTGCGCCACCTCAATTACTCAAAACGGCAAGATTGAATATTACGAGAGAATTAATAAAGACGTTGCCCCCGGAACAATAATAAACGAAGACGGTTCTGCCGTTACGGGAGATGCCGGTGTCGCCCTTAAAAAGATAAGAAACGGCTCTGCTGCCCTTACAACCCTTGGTGGAATAGGCGAAGAGCTTGGCGGATATAAGGGCTACGGTTTTGCTTTAGCAGTTGAATTTTTCTCCTCTATTCTTCAGGACGGCGCTTACGGAAAAGCTCTTGACGGAAAAGACGAGCAAGGTAATATCCGCCCCTATCAGCTCGGTCATTGGTTTATCGCCATTGACACGGAGCACTTTATGGGCGAAGATATTGCCAGAAAGAAAGCCGGCGAAATCACCCGCAGTATGCGTTCTTCAAAGAAAGCTCCGAATGCTGACAGGATTTATACGGCAGGCGAAAAAGAATATGAAATCCGCCTTTCCCGTAAAGACGGCGTACCGATTAATGAATCGGTGCAAAAGGAAATTACTTTTGTACGCGACGAATGTTGTCTTACAAAATACAAATTTCCTTGGGAAGAATAAAAGAAGCACAGTGAATTTTTTCACTGTGCTTTATGTTTTATTATTTCCAAACAGTCATAATTTGTTCGTTCTGAAGCTTTGCAAAGGGTCCTGGAACAACCGTTTCCTCACGCTTTTCGCCATTCATATCAAGAGTGAAATCGATAGGTGTTCCATCGGGATTTTCATACGGCTATTCGGTTATTCTGGGGGTTCCCAAACGCTCGGTAGTAACGGGAGAAAGTTTCATATCAAGAACGTCGCTCGGTACTGTTAGACTTAATTTCCACTCACCGTCTTTTTCACTAATAGACGCTGTCATTCCCTTTGTAATAACAAAGTCTTTTTCAGCTCTGTACGGTACTGAACGACCTGAATAAGCATTACCCTCTATTATTACATATTGAGGTATGTCCATATATGCTTTGTGGTCACTTATAGGAAATTTCGGCTTTAACATGCCAAAATATTCATCCGGCAGACAAAATCTATCATACATAGTGCAGAAAGGTCTTAAATTTCCAATGGGAGTGTGAATTCCTAAAAACATATTGTTTATAAACCTATCGTCACCGCCGTATACCGGTTCACAGCCTTTAACAGCCGTTGTATGAGGGAAATGATACGGAGTCTGTCTGTCTAAAATATTATTTTCCCATACGAATCCCGCAAAAATATTATGCACAAACGCAGTACCCTGCGCCTGCCAGTCAAGCCAAGTGCCAAAGCATTTACAGTTATGAATATTGTTATTCTCAATAACTACGTCAATTGCAGCGTGAAGCTTAATACCTCCAAGCTCATGACCGTGAAATTCCTGCTTAACCGCAATATTGTAAATGTGATTATGCTTAATCTCACTGAAAACACAACCAAGATGACCAACAACACCGTTTTGACCACAGTCGTGAATAACGTTGTTTCTTACAATATGAGAACCTATATTTTCTTTATTCCAGCCTATAAGAAGCGATGCAAATACCGCTTCTTTCTGATAGGTATAACCGGCTTTTTTTCTGGTTTTCGTATGCTCGTTATCTCCTGTACTTGCCTCTTTGCCGAGACTTACAGCACTGCATTTTGCATCATGAAGATGATTGTTTTCAATAATCCAGCCTTTGCTCCAATGAGGACCTACCATACCCCATTGGTCAGCGGTAGGCGGTACAAAAGGACAAGCCGACTGTGCAATTTCAAAACCTCGTAGGGTTATATAGTTTACACCCGTTTCTTTAGGATAAAAACAACATTTTCTAACGTTTATTTCGATAAGTTCTTTATTAGGATTAAAATTTTGAAAATTACAGTAAAGGGTAGTAGTTTCGTTATCTACTACTGCTCTCCATTGATATACGGTACCCTCAGCGTCAGCAAGCAGATTTCCCACTACACCTCTTTCTCTTTTAGGCGCAGTATAAACTTCCTCTAAGGATTTTGCCTCATACATAGCCTTACCGTTAATATATACTTCACCTGGATGTACATCATATTGTGTCGGTGCAATAAGCCAGTCAGCCAAAAGTTTTTCGGCATAGGGGTTATAATTACCGAAAAATGAATTAGGTATAACCTTTTTCCAAACAGTTCCCTCTACCCTTTCCCAGTCAGTAATAACCTCATAGCCTTTTATTACAGGGGTTTCGCCCTCTACTGCTTCATAAATAATTCGATTATTTTCATCACTACCGCTGTTTTTTGGGTCTACCCATTCACGATAAACACCTCCAAAAACCTTTACGGTATCCCCTGCTTTAGCAATACCTGCAGCATGGTTGATTGTTTTAAACGGAGCCTCTTTACTTCCTGCTGCAGCATCAGAACCTTTTACGCTAACATAATAAATCATACCGCTTCTCCTTAAAACAAGTATTTTATGATTACATTTTACATAAAAGAAGTATATATATCTAGCCAATTACCATAAAAAACTAGACATAATTTGACATTTTCGAAAATTCATAAAATTAAACGCACTTGAATATTGACAAACATATTTTATGGTGCTATCATTTTACCATATTAAAACCCAAGGAGATGTTTTTATGGCAAAAAAAATATTATTTCAAGGCGACTCTATAACCGACGTTGGCAGAACTCAAAACGGTGGGCCTATAGGCAGAGGTTATCCGTTACTAATTGCCAGTGAGCTTGGCTATGAATACCCAAATGAATATGAATTCTATAATCGTGGTATAGGCGGAAATAGAATCGTTGACCTATATGCAAGAATTAAAGCTGATTTCATTAATCTTGAGCCCGATTATGCAAGTATTTACATCGGTGTTAACGATACATGGCACGAAATATCCGGTAAAAACGGCGTTGCTACCGATAAATTCGAAAAAATTTATACTATGATGATTGATGAAATTTATGAAGCTTGTCCCAACATCAAACTTATTATAATTGCTCCATTTGTTCTTGAGGGACCTTATACCTGCAACACTGAAGAAGTGCCGGATAAACTCGAAAGATTCAGAAAAGACGTTGCCGAGAAGAATGCAGTAGCAAAGAAAATTGCCGCTAAATATAATCTCCCTTGCATAGACCTTCAGGAAGCCTTTGACAAAGCTCTCGATAAAGCCTCTCCTGACCATTGGGTATCTGATGGAGTTCATCCAACATACAGCGGACATTATCTCATTAAAACACTCTGGCTTGAAGCATTTAACAAAATAAAATAAAAATAAAAGGACTCTTGGGGCACCCTCCGTAAGGAAGGTGCCATAATTTTATATAAACTTTAATAATCTTTTTAGCTATGGTATAATATTTTTAAGTCAACACATTTTATGTTTTGTGTTGTTCAGTTAATCTTCTTTAAATTGTACAATGTATTAACAAAATTTAAAGGAGGTTCTTAAAATGAACACAGACAAAATCATAGCAGAATCAATCGCAAAGGACTATGCACCGAAAGAGAGTTCAAAACTTGTCGCTCTTAAAAAGTTAGACAACAAGGCAAAACACCCCGCAACCATTTTCACTTACACTTGTGGTATTATTTCTGCACTTGTATTTGGTACGGGTATGTGCTTGGCAATGCAAGTTATTGGCGGCGGTATCTCAGGTATGATATTGGGAATTATCGTCGGCATTGTGGGACTTGTCGGTTGCGGTGTTAATTATCCCATCTACAAAAAGATGCTTGAAAAGGGCAAGTCAAAATATGCCTATGAAATAGTACAACTCGCAAAAGAAATTGCCGATGAATAACAAAGTATTGCAAGGAGTGGTAATATGAATAAAGCAGAAAGCAAATATTTTAATACTGCCACTAAAATGGACCTTGCCTTAATTTCACTACTAAAAAAGAAAGCATTTGATTACATTACCGTAAGTGAGATTTGTGAAACGGCGGGTGTGAATCGCTCAACATTTTATCTGCATTATGAAACCATTGGCGATTTGCTCGATGAAACGGCAAGATATTTACTAAATGATTTTTTATCGTATTTTTCAACCGACACAAAATCAATCGCACTAAACCTTAAAAACTGCGAACTTAACGATTTGGTTTTTATTTGTGATAAGTATCTTACACCTTATTTCACTTATATCAAAGACAATAAAGAAGTTTTTGGTACGGCATTAACAAATAATAAAACCTTGGGGTTTGGCGATGTCTATAAGCGAATGTTTGATAACATATTTAATCCCATATTAGATAGATTTCAGTATCCGCAGAGCGACAGGCAATATGTGATGATGTACTATCTTAATGGTATCAATGCAATCGTTAGTGAGTGGCTGAAAAATGGTTGTGATAAACCAATTAAAGAATTATCGAAGATAGTTTCAATTTGCGTTTTTGGGTTAAAAGATGTTTAGACTTTGTAATCCAATAACTTTGATATCGGTTGCTCAATGTATCTAACCCACTATGACACTTTCAAATTCCGAAAGTGTCATTTTTATATTAAAAAACGGAGACTACTTCTTTACGAAGCGTCTCCTTTCCGAGTCCTTTTATTTTTTGCTTTTGCGATAAGCAAGAGGTCTCATACCACTTTTTTTATAAAATACGTTAGAAAAATAATGCATATCGCTGTATCCCAGCTTCTCGGCTATTTCCCCCACCGACAAGGAAGTATTTGCAAGTAAATTTTTAGCAGTTTTTATTTTGTTTTCAAGCTGATATTCATAAGGAGTAATTCCAAATTCCTTTTTAAAAAGTTTAAGACAATATGATTTTGAACGATAAATCACACGGGATAATTCCTCGGCAGAGACAATGCTGCTTATATGCTCGTCTATATAGTCTTTAAGCAAATTTATCTCGTGACTGTATTTAACGTTTTCTACGTCTGAACTTAAAATAGCGACAATTTCTAAAAAAAGACCCTGAAGTGATGCCTGTTTCTCACTGTCCGTAATATTTGCATCTATTATCTCTAAAATTTTTTGAAATTTGGGTTTTAATTCTTTATTTTCAAAAAAGTGCCTATTAGAAAGAGAGTATGCATCAATTATACTATCGAAAAAGTCTCCTGTAATATTAAGAAAAATTTTTGTGAATGGATTTTTAGCTGCAGAATAATATTTATGTGGTTGACCTTTATAAAGTATATAAATTGTATCTTTTTTTACCGTGTGCTCTCTTCCGTCTACAAAAACACACCCCTCGCCATCAAGCACGTATTCTATAACGTTTACGTTAGAAATTTTTCTGGTTATAGAATAGTTACTATCCGGATACGTTATACCTGCAAGAGATATAAAGAATGGTGATTTTTTTCCTGCCTGTGAAAAAGGCTTAAATTTTTCGTTCAAAAACTGTTTTCCTCACTTTTTTATGTAAAAATTCCATTTAAATTTAAGTTTATAAATATTATAATACACTTAATGACAAAAAACAAGGAGGAATTTCTTTATGAAAATGCGCATACCTGCTACCCCTATAGTAAATATCGACCCTTACTTTTCTGTTTGGTGTGAAAAATCAGTACTTGAAAATACAGTCCATTGGACCGGCTCACCAAACACTATTTCAGGCGACGTTTTTATAGATGGCAAAGAATATCACTTTTTAGGCTTTAAAGACTCTAAAGAAATACCCAATATGACGGTAGAAAGCACTTACATTGATGCTTTTTCCACCGAAATCATTTATACAAATGAAAATATAAGACTAAAAATTCGCTTTACCTCTCCCCTGTTGCCCAATAACCTTTACTATGCCTCACGTCCTGTCTCATACTGCAAGGCAGAATATGAAAATACAGACGGCAAAGAACACTCTGTTAAAATTAAATTTGCAGTTAGTGAAGAACTTGTTTTAAATCTTAAAGGCGAAGGCAGAGCGCTCTCCTATAAAGAAGAAATAAAGGACTGTACCGCCGTAAAAATGGGCAACGGCAATCAAAATATTCTATGGAGAAGCGGCGACAACGTACGTATTGACTGGGGATGGTTCTATCTTGCCCTTAAAGGTGTCGGAGTTATAGACCATACCGTATTAAACGGTATGTATGCCGTAACTTTAGAAGCAGAACTTAAAAACAGTGCACTTTTTGCTTTTGCATATGACGATATAGACAGTATTGAGTATTTAGGCGAAAGACTAAAAGCATATTGGCGAAAAGACGGAAAAACTATAGAAGAAGCTATAATTGAAGCTTTTAATGATTATGATGAAGTAACGTCACTTTGCAAAGAATTTTCAGATAAATTAGAGGCAGAGGCAAAAGCAAAAGGTAATGAAAAATATGCAGAGCTTTTACTGCTCTCACTTCGTCAAGTAATGGCGGCACATAAATTAGTTGTTGATAAAAAAGGAAATAATCTTTATATATCCAAAGAGTGTATGTCAAATGGTTGCGCCGCTACCGTAGACGTTACATATCCATCAGCACCTCTATTCCTTATTTATAATACCGAGCTTTTAAAGGGTATGCTTCGTCCCGTTATGGAATATGCAGACACTGATGAATGGACCTTTGACTTTGCACCCCACGACGTTGGCAGATACCCTCTCGTTAACGGCCAACATTACGGAGTGAGTAGTGACCGAGTTATTGATTACAATAAGCAAATGCCTGTTGAAGAATGCGGCAATATGATTATACTTTTTTCCGCTATTTGTGACAGGGATAACAGCACCGACTTTGTAGAGCCATATCTTGATACAATAGACAAATGGAGTAAATATCTTATAAAATACGGTCTTGACCCTGAAAATCAGCTTTGCACCGACGACTTTGCCGGTCATCTTGCTCACAACGTTAATCTATCTATAAAAGCTATTATGGGTATTGTAGGTTACAGCCGTATACTCAACCGCCTTGGCGAAAATAAAAAGGCGGAAGAATTAATGGAAACATCTAAAGAATATACAAAATCATTACTGGACAGAGCTAAAAACAGTGACGGAAGTTACCGCCTCGCCTATGATAAGCCTGAAACCTTTTCTCTCAAATATAACGCTGTCTGGGATAAACTTTGGGGTACGAATCTCTTCCCTGAAGAGTTTTACAAAGGTGAAATTGAGCGCTACAAAAAAGAACTTTTACCCTATGGTGTTCCGCTTGATTCAAGAGAGAAATATACTAAATCCGACTGGCTTATCTGGGTGGCGTCTCTTTGCGAAAATAATGATGATTTTGCACTATTCTCAGATTCGCTTTGGTCTGCGTATAATACAATGCGAACCAGAGTTCCCATGACCGATTGGTATTTTGCCGATACTTCTGAAATGAAAGGCTTTAGACACAGAACTGTTCAGGGTGGTTTATTTATCAAACTTATGTTTTAACTGTAGAAATGCATTTTATAATATGATATAATATTTTTAAAGTTATTTAAGTGAGTATTTATTATGAAATGGATAATTAAAAGCGTTAATGAAATAAGCAAAAAAGATAAAGAACTTTGTCTATCTTTTATGAGTGACAGCCGTAAAGAATACATTAACGGCTTTTTAAGTGATGAAAGAAAAGAAGTTTCTATAGTAGCAGAATTTTTGACTAAGAAACTTGTATCAGAATTTCTTAATACATCTATAGATAAAATAGAAATTTTAAGAAGTGAAACGGGTAAGCCATATATAAAAAATAATACGGCTTATATTAGCATTAGTTATTCAGGCCGTTATATAGCCGTAGCAGTAAATGATACGCCTATCGGAATTGATATTGAAGTTATAAAGGAAAAAGACCTTAAATTGATAGATAAAATCTTCAGTAGCGACGATGTTTCTATTATCAGAAGAAGCAAAAACAAACTTTTAGACTTTTATAAAATATGGACGGCGAAAGAAGCATATTTTAAATTTAGTGAGAAAAGTTATAATGAAATTAAGGAAACTCCATATACTGCCCTTTCTCCTGTTCATTACTGTGAAAACGGCACAGTAATCAGTATAATAAAGTAAAAAATCACTGACACTGTCAGTGATTTTTTATTTATAAAGATTTATAATAAGCTACGGCAAGTGCATCACAGCGTTCATTCTCAGGATGACCGTTATGCCCTTTGACCCAAACGATTTTCACCTCATGTTTATCAAAAAGTTCCAGAATTTCTTCCCACAAATCAACGTTTAGTGCAGGTTTTTTATCTGCTTTTCGCCACCCGTTTTTTTGCCAGGATTTTGCCCAGCCTTTTTCAATTCCGTCAGAAAGATATTTAGAATCGGTAGTAAGAGTAACTTTGCAGGGTTCCTTAAGGGCTCTAAGAGCCATAATAGCGGCGGTAAGTTCCATTCGGTTATTAGTGGTTTCCTTTTCCCCGCCCGAAAGCTCCTTTTCCTTACCGTTATATCTTAATATAGCACCCCAACCGCCCGGTCCGGGATTGCCAGAGCAGGCACCGTCAGTAAAAATTTCAACACTTTTCATAATCAGTACTTCCTGTAACTGCCTATAACCTTACCGAGAACGTATGGCTTTTCGGGATAAATGGGGTCAAAATCAGGATTTTCGGGCAAAAAAATCACCTGACCGTTTTTTATAAGAAGGCGCTTTACAGTAGCAGAGTCACCATCCATACCAATAATAATATCCCCTGTTTTGCAAGGCGCATTTTTATCGGCAATAACAATATCACCGTCCAGTATACCTGCATCTCTCATAGAAAGCCCCACAACCCTTAAAGCAAAAAGGCCTTCTGAATCTTTAGTGGGATATGGTATATAATCCTCAATCTGCTCAACCGCTAAGATAGGCTGACCCGCCGTAACACGACCTATAACCGGAACTCTTGCCGCCGCCATATTATCGGCAATTTTAATAGCGCGGGAAGAATGGCTGTCACGAAGGATATAGCCCTTTTCCTCAAGAGCATCCAATATACCGTGCACCGTTGAGGTGGATTTTATAAGGCAGTCTTTACAAATTTCTCTTACAGTAGGCGGAAGTCCCTCAGCCATACTTGAAACAAGATAGCGGTAAACCTTTTCCTGTTTTTCTGAAAGAGCAGGTCTTGACATACACATTCTCCTGACGAACATTTATTCTTTTCTTATATTATCATATTTTTTTGAAACTTTCAAGAGAAAACCTTTAATTATTTCTATAAGACCTAAAACTATCAAAAAAATTGCGAAAAACTTATTAAGCATTCCCCCGCCAATAATTTTTGTTAGGATTATTCCAAGTATTGCGCCCAGTATACCGAAAGAAAACAGAGGAACTACCGTTTTCCATTTTATCTGTTTTTTAAGAGCGTAAACTATAACGGCGGTTATACCTATAGGAATGAAAAACAATAGATTTATTCCCTGCGCTTTTAACTGTTCCGTATTTTCAAAAACACGAAGATATATAAGCAAAACCGCGCCGCCGCCAAATCCCATTCCGCCTATAACTCCCGATAAAAAACCTGCTATAATCTGAACTAAATTCATTATTTAAACAACATCCTTATTCCTGCCCATACCATAAAACCGCCAAAAAGAATTTTAAGCAGTACGGGAGATATTTTTTTAAGAATCAGTGCCGCAAGAATCGCACCAGGTATTCCCCATATTGCAAAGGGGACGGCATCGGTAATCTCTACACTTCCCCGAAACACATAAAGAGCGGCGCTCACAACCGAAATAGGTAGAATTACCGCCACCGCATTTGCATGTGCCTCTTTCTGACACATATTATTACTTTTAAGAGCAGGAACAGCCAACATACCGCCGCCTGCGCCAAGCATACCGTTTACCATACCTATTAAAAGACCTAAAAATGCATTCTTTATAAACTTCTTCATTTTTTCACCTCTTTTATTAGTATGCACAAAAAAAGACAAGGCTTAAGCCTTGTCTTAAATTATATTTTTAAGTTCTTTTAATTGTTTTATCTTATAGGTAGCTTCGCAATCCTTATCCCCAATAAAACAACTGTCAATTCCTGCATTAAATGCGCCTTTTATATCGGAAGTTACCGAATCTCCTATAACAAGAATTTTACTTTTATCCTTTTCTTTGGTTTTTTCAAGGACCCTGTCAAAAAAGGCTTTTTCAGGCTTTTGCGCGCCCAGTTCTTCCGAAATAAAGGTATTGGAAATATAATCCTTTATTCCTGAAATTTTTATTCTGCTGTGTTGGTTAAAAGCAAGTCCGTTGGTTATTACAGCCATATCATAGCCTTTATTTTTACAGTACAGTAGTATTTCGTCGCAATAGGGCATTTTAACTGCGCTTTTTGACAGAAGCTTCGGATACCCGTGCAGCAACTTTTTGCTATCATACTGTACCCCTATTTCGTTCAAAAAATCAATAAATCGATTTTCGTATATACCCTCTGCCTTTATTTCTCCGCGCTCATATTTTTTCCAGTATCCGTCGTTAATTTCACTGTATAAATTTACGGCTTCATCATCAAAAGGAAGACCGTTTATTTTAAAAAGCTCTTTTATACACAGATACTCTGATTTATAGAAATCAAGGAGAGTATTATCAAGGTCGAACAGAAGGGTTGTATATTTATTCATTACCCTTAATATCCTTTTTCAGAGCATTTTCAATTGCAATTTTCTGGGCAGGAGTAACGTATACAGTCTGAGGCATAAGCACCTTAGGGTCATCTATACTTGGTAAATTAAGTATAACGGGAACTAAGGCCACAGCCTGATTATTTACACTGGTATTAGTTTTAACAGGAGTAACGGGCAAAGTTTCCGCGGGAAACTTCGTTCCGCAGTTCTTACAATATAAAAATCTATCGTCATTTTCGGTTTTACAAATACTGCAAATTCTCATATAAACACCTCCGATTTAAGCTATTAAAGCGTATATTATTTGGGGTAAATAATTTACCGCAAAAAAGGTTATAACAAAAGCCAAGAGATTAAGACCACCTTTTTTACGATATAAAGCGAATCTTTCCTCATCAGTCAGCGGCTCAGTTTTTATCTCTCTAAGGCTTTTTAGGGTGTGCTTATAGTAAATTCGGTTTGAAATCAAACTGCAAACAATTTTTATAGTCAAATACATGAAACTTCCGATATAAGCCAGCGTTAAAAGCTTAGGATTGCCGGCTAAAACGGCAGTATAAAGCTCTACATAGCTTTTTACATCAGTACTTGCAATAAAGGCCGAAAGGGGCATAAGAAACAGCTCTGCAGCAATTTCAAGAACAGCGGTAAAAATTGCGGCAGGATACATTTTGCGTGAAGCAAATGTAGCCGCAGGGAAAAGAAAACTCCACAGCGAAAAACTCACCTTTTTACCGTTTTTAAATTTCTTAAACAAAGGGATAGTACGGTCTGTGCCCACAGCCACGAAATTTCTGACTTCCTCTGCCGTATGGCCTTCACCTAAATTTTCCTTAGGCTTAACACCGCCGTAATAATCAAAGCCCAACATAACGGCTCTGCCGTAAATATTCTGAGCGCCGCACTTATCGCAGTTTGATTGCTTAATACTGTATCTGTTATGGCAGGAAGGACATTCTACCATAATATTTTGTTGCTCATCAGTATCTTTCTTTTCCTTATTTTCTTTTTCCTCTTTAGCTGCTTTTTTTACTTTGTCATACTGCTCATTCGTGCCGTGGAACTCCTCCATACCGCATTTACCCGCACTGACAAAGCATTCTCTGTGATGGGGTGCGCCGCAGGTAGGACAAACGGCAATTTCATCTTCCTCAAATAAATAAGCGTGACATATAGGACAGCTTTCACCTTTAATTTCCAAACTCATTATTATATTCCTTTGCAAACCTGAAAATCATATCAAAATATTCTTTTCCGTAATTATGAAATTCCTTATTAATAACCATTTGTCGAAGTTCTCCTTCAGTTACCCAACGGGCTTGGGCAACCTCGCTGGACTGTAATAGCAGCGAAGAAATCCGAACGTTACTTCTCGTAAACCAAATGTCAACGAAGGAATTTCTCTTTTTTATACGCGCCATTTTTTTACAAAAACGTTGCGTACAGTTTATTCCCAGTTCCTCAAGTAATTCACGCTGTGCGGCGCAAAAAGACGTCTCACCCGATATAGCTGAGCCGCCCGTAGCAGCCCACTCACCCGGCATAAGTTTCTTTTCTTTACTTCTTTGCTGAATTAAAAATTCACCTTTATCCGATATCACCCATATATGCACCACAAGATGATATTCACCGGGGCGCATAAGATACCTGCCGCGAACAGCCGTTTTGCCGGTAACCTTACCGGTAGAATCTAAAATATCCCATTTTTCCATTTTCGGCGTTCCTCTTCCAGCGGATATTTCCGCTTTTTAAATATAACTTACCGTTATTATACCAAAAAATTCCCGTTTGTTCAACCTTTTTAATTTATAGTTAAAAAGTTTTTCACTTTAATACTTGTAAAACAAACAAAAATAGTATATAATGTAACCGATGTGTATCCGAGTGTGCGAATGGGCGGGTCCTGTGCGACGGAATGCCATGAACCATGTCAGGCGGGGAACCGAGCAGCATTAAGTGGATTTTTTCGTGCGCCGCAGTAAATCGGTCCATTCGTACACTCGGATACATTTTTAATAATCTGAAGGGAGAAAAAATTTTGGCTTATCAGGCGCTTTACAGAAAATACCGTCCTACTTCCTTTTCCGAAGTTGTAGGTCAGGAGCATATTACCGAAACCTTAAAAAATCAGTTAAGCTCGGATAAAATTTTTCACGCCTATCTCTTTACCGGTACCCGCGGTACCGGTAAGACTACCTGCGCCAAAATACTTGCAAAGGCGGTAAACTGTCTCTCCCCCGTAAACGGTGACCCTTGCGGAAAATGTGAAGCATGTAAGGGCTTTTTAGATGGAGAAAACACAGATATTGCTGAAATTGATGCAGCTTCCAACAACGGCGTTGACCATATCCGAAGTCTGCGTGAGCAGGTTAATTTTGCTCCTGCAAACTCTAAGTACCGCATCTATATTATCGACGAGGTACATATGCTCTCCGACAACGCCTTTAACGCTCTGCTCAAAACATTAGAAGAGCCTCCTGCCCACGTTATTTTTGTTCTTGCTACTACCGAAGTGCATAAGCTCCCTGCTACAATTCTTTCCCGTTGTCAGCGTTTTGATTTCCACCGCATTGACAGTGCTATTATTTCAAAACGACTTGCCTTTGTTGCAGAAAAAGAAAATATAACCTTAACTTCGGGGGCTGCTACCCTTATTGCCGCGGCGGCTGACGGTGGTATGCGCGACGCGCTAAGTCTTCTCGACCTTTGTGTTTCATCCGGACAAACTATCGATGAGCAGGTTGTGTCTTCGGCTTGCGGAATGGCAGGTAAAGACTATCTTATCGACCTTTGCGAAACTATTAAAAATAAAGATGCTTCTGCCGCACTTACTTTGCTTGACAGTATCCATAATTCATCGGTAGATATGCTTCGCCTTTTAAACGAAATTACCGAGCATTTCCGTGACCTTATGATAGTCAAAACGGTGAATTCCGATAAAAATCCTATAATATGCTCTCCCGACTATATGGAAAAGCTTAAAAAGCAGGCTGAGAATTATCCTCTCAGAGATATTATGTGGTCTCTCAAAATTTTACAGCAGGTTTTCCCTGCTATGCAATCAGGTAACCGCCGTCTTCAAATGGAAATGGCACTTATCCGCCTTTGTGGCAAAGACGACAGCAATACAACCTCTGCCGACCTGCTGCGCCGTATAATTACCCTTGAAGAAAAGCTCAGTGGCACTGTTATAAACGAAAAAGCAGATACCGCAGAAAAACAGGAAACACCCGCAGCTAATGAAAAAGTAACTTCTATACCTGAAAAACCCGAGAAAGATAATAAAAAAATCGAAAACGGTCCTTTGAACTGCTGGGAAGAAATACTCGCAGAAGTTTTCCTGCTCTGCCCGCCGGCTATGGGCATACTTAATGATTCAAAAGCCTACATTGACGGTGATTTTCTATTAATAGATGCTAAAAACCCAATGTTCCGTTCTATGATGAACAGTAACGAAACTATGCGTAATTCTATCCGTCAGGTAGCGGAGCAAAAACTCGGTCGTTCCTACAGACTCGGTCCATATAAAAAACAGGCAAAGGCTTCTTCGGGTATTGACCCACTTAGCGCCGTTGCCGAAAAACTAAATAATATAAACCTTAACGGAGGTAATAATTAATGAAAGTCAGAATCCCAAATTCCGGCGGTCCTTCAAATATGAACGCTATGATTAAGCAGGCTCAAAAGATGCAGGAGGATATGGCAACTCTGCAGGCAGACCTTGAACAAAGAGAATACGAGGGTACTGCCGGCGGTTCTTCTGTCAGTGTTATTGTGGACGGTAAGCACAAAATAAAGAAGTTAACCATCGACCCCTCTATTATTGACCCTGATGATACCGAAATGATTGAAGACCTTGTTACCGTTGCTGTAAATGCAGCTATTGACCAAGCTTCAAAGACTGCCGAAGAAGAAATGGGAGCTATAACCGGCGGACTTAATTTTCCGGGAATGTTTTAATTATGGCTTATAGTATATCTTCACTTAACGAGCTTATTAAGCAGTTTGAAAAGTTGCCGGGTATAGGTAAAAAAACTGCTCAGCGTCTTGCTTTTCATATTTTGGCTCAACCTCCTGAGAGAGCCGAAAACTTTGCAAAAGCACTTGTGGACGCAAGAGAAAAAATACATTTTTGCAGTTGTTGTCAAGCTCTTACCGATACTGACCTTTGTTCGGTATGCAGTGACGCTCAGCGTGACGGTTCTGTTATTTGTGTGGTTGAAAGCCCCAAAGATGTTTTGGCTTTTGAAAAAACCCGCGAATATAACGGTAAATACCACGTGCTTCACGGCGCCCTTTCCCCCCTTGACGGTATCGGACCCGAACAGCTGAAAATCAAAGAGCTATTGGCAAGGCTTTCCGACAATACTGTCAAAGAGGTTATAATGGCGACCAACCTGACCGTCGAGGGAGAGGCTACCTCAAGTTATCTTTCAAGAATGGTAAAGCCCTTAGGTCTTAAAGTAACCCGTCTAGCTTACGGAATCCCCGTGGGCGGCGACCTTGAATATGCCGATGAAAAAACCCTTACCCGCGCTCTTGAAGGGAGAAACGAAATATAATGGAACAAGCAAAAATTGACAGAATTAATTTTCTCGCAAAAAAAAGCCGTGAGGAAGGGCTTAGTGAAGAAGAAAAAGCTGAACAGGCAGTACTTCGCCGTGAATATATAGACTCCTTTAAAAGAAGTCTTGAAGTTCAGCTTGAAAACACATCTATTCTTTATCCCGACGGAACTAAAAAGAAGGTTTCAAAAAAAGAGTAACCCACATAATCCCTTAATCTTTTTAGGGGTTATCGTGGTTGCTTTTTGTTTTAGGTGATATTTATGATAAGCAAAGCGATAAAAGAACTTATATATTATGGAAGAACAAAAAACTTTTTCCAAAAAGAGGATGAAATTTTTATTACCAATAGTCTTCTTTCGGCTTTAAATCTTGATGATTTTGATGGTGAAGTTTCCTTTTCTAAAGACCGTGATTTAGAGGATATTTTAAAAGATATTCTTGATTATGCCGTTAAAGAAGGGCTATGTGAAGACAGCGGGGTTTACCGCGACATTTTTGACACTAAAATTATGGGCATACTTCTCCCCCGCCCCTCTGAAGTTATAAATACTTTTAAAGAGCTTTATAAAGTTTCACCACAAAAAGCTACCGATTATTACTATAACCTTTCCTGTGACAGCGATTATATCCGACGTTACCGTATTAAGAAAGATGTAAAATGGGTTACTACTACCGAGTTTGGTGACCTTGATATTACAATAAATCTTTCCAAGCCCGAAAAGGACCCCAAGGCTATTGCTGCTGCTAAAAACGCTCCCCAAAGCGCTTACCCAAAATGTCAATTATGCAAGGAAAATGAAGGTTATGCAGGCAGAGTGAATCACCCCGCCCGTCAAAATCACCGCATTATCCCCATTACCATAAACAACAGCGATTGGATGTTCCAATACTCACCTTATGTATACTATAACGAGCATTGTATTGTTTTTAATAGTGAACATACACCTATGTCGGTAAATCGTGACACCTTTGTAAAACTATTTGATTTCGTTAAACTTTTCCCCCACTATTTTGTGGGTTCTAATGCAGACCTGCCCATTGTCGGCGGTTCAATCCTTAGCCATGACCATTTCCAAGGCGGTAATTACACCTTTGCGATGGCTAAAGCTAAAACCGAAATTCCTGTCAGTTTTACGGGCTTTGAGGATGTTAATGCAGGTATACTTAAATGGCCTATGTCGGTTATTAGACTAAGTTCAAAGGACAGCGACAGATTGGTTAATCTTGCCAACAGAATTCTTAACAGTTGGAGAAATTATACCGACAATGAAGCCTTTATTTTTGCTAAAACAGACGATACTCCCCACAACACCATAACTCCTATTGCCCGTAAAAACGAAGAAAATTTCGAGCTTGACCTTGTGCTTAGAAACAACATAACCACCGACGAGCATCCTCTCGGTGTATATCATCCCCACAGTCAGCTTCACCATATAAAGAAAGAAAACATTGGTCTTATAGAGGTTATGGGTCTTGCAGTATTGCCCTCAAGACTTAAAGAAGAAATGAACCTGTTAAAAGAAGCTCTTTTAAACGGTCAGGATATTTATAATGACGAGGTTCTTTCAAAACATGCCGATTGGGCAAAAGAAATTACCGATAAATATACCATTACTAAAGAGAATATTGACGATATAATAGAAAAGGAAATTGGTCTTGTTTTCTTAAAGGTATTAAGTGATGCAGGTGTTTACAAAAACACAGAAGTCGGCAGAAAAGCATTTTTAAAATTCATCAATCAAGTATAATAAAAAAAACGGCTATGTTAAACTACATAGCCGTTTTAATTATTCAAAAATTCCCGAAACGCTCAGATATTCTGCATTTTCTTCACTAAGAGCAACTACCTTACTGTCTGCCGTGATTTTTCCGTTTTCATAAGTAAGCTTAAGTTCAATAGTGTTATTATGGCTGTCATTTGAAGTCACAACAAGTACACCGTCAACCTGTTGACCTGAAAACTCCATAGTTATTTCTCCGCAAAGGACATTTCCTTCTACGAAACCGTTTTCACTGGAATAAATAGTCACCGAATTATTCTCATCCTTATATATTCCTGCAGGATACACAGCCACTATGGGTTCACTGCTTGTATTGTCGTCAGAGCTTTCTTGCTGTGAACTGCTGCTACTTGAAACAGCTTCAGAAGCTATTTCGTGAAAAGAAGAATATTGAGTTTGCAAAAATTCCTCTTTGCCGCCTTTTCTATAGTTTTCCGATACAATGGCGGCGGCAATCAAGGTGCAGAACACTACAGCCATAGAAAGAGCCGAAACAATAAGTATTTTATATTTTTTACTTCCCATTTTTACTCCTATCCTAAAATTTTCTTTATAAATTTTTCGGTATAATCAGAAAGCTCGTTAAAATTCATAGCGCTTATATAATACGCCTCTAATTCATCGTGAGTAGACTTTGCCTCACTTAGATTTTTTGAAGCTGAAAGCAAAAGAGCGTCATACATTCGCCTAAGATAAACAAGCTTATTCTTACTTTTTTTCAATACCTCTCTGTCGGTAAAGCGGGTAGAACTTATCACTCTCACGTTTTCGTCTTCAATACCATTAAAACTGTTTTTAGTGCAAAAAGCAAGAGAAATTTGCGGAACAATTATATGTTCTATTTTTTCAGAGGGCAAAATATTGTTTCTAATTGTAATTATTTCATAACCCTTTTTAGTAAGCACGTCGCGTATTGCCATAAGAAGCATATTAGAAACGGTACCGATTTCGTCTTTAATAATAACCTTGTTCTCACAAAGCTTATCTATGGTATCTCCATAAAAAACATAACCGTCATTTGTTACTGCGCTTAAGTATCTGACTTGTTCCTTACCGTTTTTGCCATCTTCCTTTAAATACCTTTTGCATAGCTTATCGGCATAATCAAAAACCTTATCAATATCGGTGGAAAGAAGCTGAATTCTCATACTTCCCCTGAGCACTGCTCCCATAACTGAAAGATACCCCGAAACCTTTTTATGCTGTGCTTTGTTTTTATCGGTAAGTTCGATTATTTCTCCACTGTGTTTTCGGATTTTATCAGCATCCCAGAATTTGCCGAAATTAAGAATATGTTCACACACCGCGGGATAAACCGGGTCAAGAGTATGAGGTGCAGTAGCATCTAAAATAACAATTTTTTTATCCCTTATTATAACACCGTCAAGAGAAGAAATATCGCTGCTGCAGGGTATTATTTCGGTATAATATCCATTAAGTGCCGAATATTCAGCCACACTTTTCATAAAGGAAGATTTACCCGTACCGGGACCTCCCTTTATAAGATAAACGCTGTAGCCGTCGTTTTTATCAAAAGCAGACGAAAATCCGTTAATAAAGCCCTCCGCAGAGTTTGCGGCAAGAAAAAATTTCGGTAAACTGTTAAGTAACATAAAAGCACACTCTCTCAAATTAATTTAAAGCTATAGCCCTACATTACTTTATATGCAAAAAAAAAGACTTTGACACTTGGTGCTTTTTGTGATAATATACCATTGCGAGTTTACCAGACGGCTGCGTACGATTTTTTCGTATGAGGAAAGTCCGAGCCCCACAGAGCAGGATAGCGGCTAACGGCCGCCGAGGGTGACCTTAGAGATAGTGCAACAGAGATATACCGCCGAATTTATTCGGTAAGGGTGGAAAGGCGAGGTAAGAGCTCACCGACCTTATGGAGACATAACGGTCCTGTAAACCTTATCCGGAGCAACGCTGACTACGGCAATACATTTGCTCGATGTGCCGTGAAAAGCGGCTTGAGAAGATTGGCAACAGTCTTTCGAGATAGATAGTCGTCCACGACAGAACTCGGCTTACAGGTAAACTCGCAAAAAAATACCGACCACAAGGTCGGTACTTTTTTATACTGTTTCAATTTTTATTCCTTTAATGGAAATCTCCTCTACAGGTTTATCACCTGCGCCGGTTTTAGCATTGGCAATAGCGTCTACAACGTCCATACCTTCGATAACCTGTCCGAAAACGCTGTGGCGATAATCAAGCCACGGAGTTCCGCCAAGTTCTTTATAAGCTTCTACGCACTCAGACGGGAAGTTATCTGGAAGTTCTCTCATTTGCATAAGCATATTAGTGGGAACTGTGTTTGCCTGAACAATAAAGAACTGGCTGCCGTTGGTATTAGGACCAGCATTAGCCATACACAGTGCGCCGCGGTAGTTGTGAAGTTCTTTGGAAAACTCATCCTCAAAGCTTCTTCCCCAAATACTCTCGCCGCCCATACCAGTACCGGTAGGGTCACCGCCCTGTATCATAAAGTCCTTAATTACTCTGTGAAAAATAATTCCGTCATAATAGCCGTTTTTTGCATGAGTAGTAAAATTTTCAACGGTTTTAGGCACAATATCACCAAAAAGCTTTATGGTTATATCGCCCATTGTGGTACTCATAATCGCTATGGTATCGCCTTTTTCGGCAGGCGAAATTTGTTTAAGCATATTTTTCATCCTTTCATAACTTGTTTACCCTTATTTTAACAGCCTTTTCTCCCCTTTTCAATAGGGAATTTTTTTATTTATACTACTTGCAACCGTCTATATATTGTGGTATACTTAAAGATAATTGTGCAAAGATAGGAGATATTGTTATGAAATGTCCATTTTGCGGCTTTGAAGAAAGCAAGGTTGTCGACTCCCGTCCTACCGATGAAGGCGAAAAAATCAGAAGAAGACGCGAGTGCCTTAAATGTGCTAAAAGATTTACAACCTACGAAATAGTTGAAAGTCTTCCCATTATTGTTATAAAAAAGGACAAGTCCCGCGAGCCCTTTAAGAGAGAAAAGCTTCTCAACGGTCTGCTTCGCGCTTGTGAAAAGCGTCCCGTAACTTTAGGCACTCTTGAGACAATTATTGATGAAATAGAGCTTTCTATTCAGAACTCTCTCGACAGAGAGGTTACCTCTGAACATATCGGCGCTATGGTTATGGACAAGCTTAAATCGGTTGACGAGGTTGCTTATGTTCGTTTTGCCTCGGTATATCGCCGCTTTAACGATATTTCTTCCTTTATGGAGGAGCTTTCTACCCTTATTAAATAATCCCGCGGAGGCAATTTATGACTAATAATGAAAAAATGGCGGAGCTTTTGCTTCCCTCAATTGATAAAAAGCCCGAATATTACGAAGCCCTTTATCCCGAAAGAAATTTAAAAGAAGGAGCTAAGGTTACCCGTGTTGCACCCAGTCCTACCGGATACCTTCATATTGGTACTCTTTTTACTTCCCTTGTAAACCGCATCGCCGCTACCTCAAGCGACGGTATATTCTTCACAAGAATTGAAGACACAGATAAAAAGCGTGAGGTTGAGGGCGGCATTGAAAATATTATTGACGGCCTCGGCCGTTTTAATATCGCCATTGACGAAGGATTCATAAGCGGCAAGGAAGAAAAAGGTAATTACGGCCCGTATCAGCAAAGTAAGCGCGCCGAAATTTATCAGACCTATGTTAAAGAGCTTATCCGTCAAGGTTACGCTTATCCTTGTTTTTGTACTGCTGAGGAGCTGGAAAAGGTAAGAGAGCTTCAGGAGAAAGATAACATAAGAACAGGTTATCATGGCAAATGGGCCGTTCACAGAGATATTACCTTTGAAGAGGCAAAAGCTAACATAGATAAAGGTATGCCCTTTGTTATCCGTCTTAAATCTCCCGGTAATGAAGAAAACAAGGTTGTTTTTGAAGATATGATAAAGGGCAAAATCGAAATGCCCGAAAATGATGAAGATTTCGTTCTTCTTAAATCCGATGGAATTCCCACCTACCATTTTGCCCACGCTATTGACGACCATCTTATGCACACCACTCATGTTATGCGCGGCGACGAATGGATTTCTTCGGTACCGAAACACATTCAGCTATTCAGAATTTTAGGCTTTAAGGTTCCTAAATTTGCCCACGTTTCCCCAATTATGAAGCTTGAAAACGGCGCAAAACGAAAGATTTCCAAAAGAAAAGACCCCGAAGCCGCCGTTCACTTCTTTATTGAAGAAGGCTATGACGCGTTATCGGTGGTTGAATATCTTATGACTATTGCCGCTTCCGATTTTGAAGATTTCAGACGTGCCAATCCCGATAAGCCCTACACCGAATTTAAGTTTAACCTTAAAAAAATGAGCGTTTCAGGTGCCCTTTTTGACCAGAACAAGCTTATTGACGTAAGTAAAAATGTGGTTTCAAAAATGTCGGGCGAAACCGTCAGCCAAAAAATTATTGCCTGGGCTAAGGAATATGACGGCGGATTTTACGACCTTTTAATTAAAGACTTAGACTTTACAAAGGCTGTATTTTCAATCGACCGTGATTGTGCTAAGCCCCGTAAGGATATTTCTAAATGGAAGGATGCCAAGGATTACGTTTCTTACTTCTTTGAGCCTCTGTTCAATCCCGATTACAACCTTCCCGAAAACTTAAATTCTTCCGATGCCGTAGCTTTTCTTAAAGCCTATAAAGAGATTTATGATGAAACCGACACTAAGGAAGAATGGTTTAATAAGATTAAAGGCTTATGTGATGCTTTAGGCTTTGCGGCTGAAACAAAGGTTTATAAAGCAAACCCCGAACTATACAAAGGCCATGCAGGTGATTTATCTACCGTTTTACGTATAGCTGTTACCGGCAGAAGAAATACCCCCGACCTTTGCAGTATTATGCAGGTTATGGGTAAAGATAAATGTATGGAAAGAATAGACAAAGCAATTTCTGCTTTTGCTTAATTTGGAGAGATACTAATGGAAAACGAAAACAATATTCCCGAAGTTGTCGAGAAACCGTCAAACTTTATTTACGATTTTATAGATAAGGACCTTGAAGAAGGTGTGTATGACAGAGTGCAGACCCGCTTTCCTCCAGAGCCTAACGGTTATCTTCATATAGGTCACGCCAAGGCTATATGCATTGACTTTTCTACCGCTGAAAAATACGGTGGTATCTGCAATCTTCGCCTTGACGACACTAACCCAACAAAAGAAGATACCGAATATGTTGATGCTATTGAGGAAGATATTAAATGGTTAGGCTTTAACTATGCCAACGTTTATTACGCTTCCGATTACTTCGACTATATTTACGAATGCGCTCTTGCTTTAATAGACAAAGGTCTTGCTTATGTAGATGAACTTACCCCGGAACAGATAAGAGAGTACCGAGGTACCCTTACCGAGCCGGGCAAAGAAAGTCCCTTTAGGAACAGACCTATTGAAGAGACCAAAGACCTTTTTGCCCGTATGACTGCCGGCGAATTTGACGAAGGCACTTTAGTGCTCAGAGCAAAAATAGATATGGCGTCCCCTAATCTTAATATGCGCGACCCCATTATTTACCGTGTTATGAAGGCTTATCATCATCGCACCAAAGACAAGTGGTGTGTTTATCCCATGTATGACTTTGCCCATCCCCTTTCTGATGCCAAAGAAGGAGTAACCCATTCCCTTTGCTCTCTTGAGTTTGAGAACCATCGTCCTCTTTATAACTGGTTCCTTAACGCCCTTGATATTAAAATGCCTCCAAGACAGATTGAATTTGCAAGAATGAACGTTAACTACACCTTAACCAGCAAACGCAAATGTTTAAAGCTTGTAAATGACGGTCTTGTCAACGGTTGGGACGACCCCAGAATGGCAACCCTGTGTGGTATGCGCAGACGTGGCTACCCTGCAAGTGCAATCCGTGCTTTCGTTGAAAAAATCGGCGTATCAAAGGCTTACAGCGTTATCGACTACGCTTTGCTTGAATCATGCGTACGTGACGAGCTTAATATTAACGCTCCTCGCACTATGGCTGTCCTTCGTCCTTTAAAGGTAGTTATAGACAACTACCCCGAAGATAAGGTTGACAATATAGAGGTTGAAGTTAACCCCAACAAGCCTGAACTTGCAAAACACACCGTTCCTTTCACAAAAACTCTTTATATCGAACAGGACGACTTTATGCTTGAGCCTCCCGGAAAATATTTCCGTCTTTGTCCCGAAAAGGAAGTTCGTCTGAAAGGCGCTTACTATATTAAATACGCTTCTCACGAAACTGATAAGGACGGCAACATTACCGTTGTTCACTGCACCTATGACCCCGAGTCATTTGGCGGAGAAACCCCCGACGGCAGAAAGGTTAAAGGTACTCTTCATTGGATTAGCGCCGATTACTGTACCGATGCTACCGTTCGTCTTTACGACAGGCTCTTTAATGTTGAAAATCCTTCTGATGAAGAAGGTGTTTCCTCCTTTGCCGATAACCTTAACCCTAATTCCCTCGAGGTTATAAATAACTGCAAGGTTGGAAATGACATAAAAAATGCCGAAATCGGCAGTCGTTTCCAGTTTATGCGTCAGGGTTATTTTGCAATTGATAAGGACACTACTAAAGGCAATATTGTTATTAACCGAATCGTAGCCCTTAAGGATTCTTTCAAGAAATAAGGTGTTTTAATGACCGCAGAAAAAATCTTCGATTTTCTAAACGAGAAATTCCCCGTTGACAGCGCTGTGGATTATGATAATGTCGGTTTTCTTATAGGTGATAAAACAGCAGACGTTAAGTCTGCTGTTTTGGCTCTTGACTGTACCGATGATGTTATCGACCACGCTATAAGCACATGTTCGCAGCTCATAATTACCCATCATCCCGTTATTTTTGATAAAATCACAAATATCACTAAGGACGATATCATTTACCGTCTTATTAAAAACAATATAGCGGTAATTTCTATGCATACAAATTTAGATGTAGGAAAAGACGGAGTTTGTGACGCTCTTGCAAACACGCTTTGCCTTGAAAATATAAAAACAGTAACGGCTTCTGATAATTTTCCTTTAAGAATAGGCACATTAAAAGAGGAAATGAACAGTGACGATTTTGCCGCTTATGTCGGCAGGAAACTTGATACTGCCGTTAAATACGTTGGCGAAACTATGGTTAAGACAGTTGCGGTTTGCAGCGGTTCGGGAAGTGAATATTCAAAAGACGCCATAAAGTTCGGTTGTGACGCTTTAGTCACGTCAGAAGTAAAGCATCACCATTTTATTTCAGCAGAACATCAAAACTTTACTCTTATTGATGCAGGTCACTTTCCTACCGAAGCCGTGATTCTTGAACCATTATCTAATATTCTGACAGAAAAATTTAAAGATATAAACTTTAGCGTTGATTATAACAGCGCAATTAAGGTGTGTATTAATATATGATTACTAATTTTTTAACCGTAGCACAACAGGTTGCTATACTTTTCATATTAATAGGAGTAGGTTTTGTTTGCGGAAAGGTAAAGATAATAAACGATTCTGTGTCTAAAGGTCTATCTGATATCTGTCTCTACTTTACTACCCCCGCCGTTATAATTGCATCTTTCTTCCGACCATTTGACAGCAAAATGCTCTTTAAACTGCTTATAGCCTTTGCTGTTTCTACGGTTTTTCATATTATCACATTATCAGTTGCTTATATTTTTGCCCACGATAAAAATATAGGTTCTGATTCGGTCAAGAAATTTGCCGTGATTTTCTCTAATGCAGGTTTTATGTCATTACCGCTTCAAATGGCAATTTTAGGCGAAGACGGAACCTTTTTCGGTTCGTCCTACGTGGTAGTTTTTAATATTATCGTATGGACCTACGGCCTTATTCTTATGGGTGGAAAGGGCACAAAGATAACCACTGCGAAGCTTATATTTAACCCCGGTGTTATAAGCATTACGGTAGGTATTATCCTATTTATATTTAATTTAGCGAAATATATACCGGCACCTATTGAGACTGCCGTAAATCATATTTGTAATCTCAATACCCCTATTCCTATGATGATAATCGGTTACCATCTTTCAAAATCTAAAATTATTTCGGCAATTACAGATTCTAGAATATGGGTTTCTATAATATCAAGGCTTGTTATTTCACCTTTGATTTGTATTGCTCTTCTTTACGCCCTTAAATTTACACCTCTTGCCGTTAACAGCACTATTGCCGTTTCTCTTGTTATTGCAGCAAGCGCGCCTTGCGCCGCCCTTACTACAATTTTTTCGGAAAAGCATAACTGTGATACCGCTCTTTCAGTAAAGCTCGTATCGGTTTCCACACTGTTTTCTATAATAACAATGCCGCTTTTTGTCGCTATAGCTCAACAAATATTATAAATCTTAAAAGTTTTTGTTAATATTGACTTTTCCAAACAGAAGTATTATAATTTGAAATGTATATGTATTATCTTAAGGAGGGTCACCAATAATGAAAAAACTTTTAGCAATTATCATATCGGTATGTTTATTTCTTGCTGCTGTACCTATGGCTGCTTTTGCAAACGCACCCGTAGCGACTGGTATTGTAATGGAACTTACCGGCGCACCTGTCACCGTTTATCCCGGTCAGACATTTTCTGTTTCTGTGAATATTTCCGAAAATTCAGGCATTTACGCCTGGCGTTCAGATTTAACCTTTAACAGCGAATATTTTGATTTTGTATCCGCCAGCGCTTCCGGAAATTTTGTTGGCAATGAGTCAATACAAAGTCAAAACTCCCCTAATTTCTCTTACAATAAAACAGCCAGCAACAAAATCCGTATGCTTTGGGATAACAAGGGTACTGACAACTTTACCGCTAACGGTACCGTTGCTACCATTACATTTAAAGCTAAAGAAACTGTTCCTACCAACACCTATAATTTCGGTCTTACTTTTATAGACGGTACTAGGATTATTACGGAAAATCCCTACGCTACCGATATTACTATAGCTAATTCAAAAGGCTTATCCGTTAACGTAGAACAAATTGCCGTAAGCAGCGTTGAAATTTTAGAAAAGGATGTAGTTGAGAATTACTATATCGGCGATTCTCTTAAAATCAATTCTATATCCATTAAGGTTACATATAATAACGGCGATGAAGAAACCATTACAACCGGTTATGAAACCAGCTACGACTTCAGTACTGCCGGCACAAAAACCGTAACTGTCAATTACGGCGGAAAATCCGATACATTCAGCGTAACTGTTGCTTCTCCCTCTATTACTCTTTCGGATAATGCCGAAACTGTTATAGTAGGAGAAAAACATACAGTTACCGTAACAACGGTACCTGCAGATGCACAGGTTTCTTGGGTATCAAGTAAGACTTCTGTTGCAACTGTCGACAACGGCGTTATTACTGCTGTTGCCGAAGGCGAAGCCACAATTACCGCTTCCTTTATTAAAAACGGAATCACTTATTCTGCCGATTGCGTTATAACCGTTATACCCGTTTCTATCGTTTCGGTAGAAATCGACGAAATTGATTATGAAAACACCTATTTTATAGATGATGAATTAGTTATCAATTCTATTTCTCTTAAAGTAACCTACAATAACGAAGAAGTAGAATATGTAGAAGAAGGCTACACCACCAATTACGATTTCAGCACTGCCGGAGAAAAACAGGTTAAGATTTCTTACGAAGGCTTTGATAACTTTGTAACCGCTACTGTTAAGACTCCTGCTGTTACACTAAACAAAACCTCTGCAGTTATTATCGAAGGAAAAACAGAAACCCTAACTATCGACACCGTTCCTGCAGGTGTACAGGTTACTTGGGAATCTGACGATGAAGATATTATTACCGTAGCAAACGGTGTAATTACTGCTAAAACTGTTGGTACTGCAACAGTTACCGTGTCCTTCGAATATAACGGCACTATCTATTCTGCAGAATGTGAAATTACCGTAAAGAGACTTCTCGGTGATATAGATGACAGCGGTGAAGTAGATATTTCCGACTTAGCCCTTATGAAGCTTTATCTCGTTGGTGCAATGGAACTCACCGAAAAACAGCTTGATGTTGCCAATGTTAATCGTAGTGAATCCGTAAACGTTACCGACCTTGCTCAGCTCAAGCTCTATCTCGCCGGTGCAATAACCAATTTTGAAGATTTAATCTGATTGTAAACAACAAAAATCTCGGTTCGAAATTGAACCGAGATTTTTTATTTTGCTTTTATTATTCAATAATTTCTTTACCGCCCATATAAGGTCTTAAAGCCTCAGGAATTCTTACTGAATATTTCTCACCGTCAAACTGAAGATTGTTTTCGAGGAAAGCAATAAGCATTCTGGGGGGAGCGACAACGGTATTATTAAGGGTATGGGCAAAGTATTTATTACCGTTTACATCTTTAACCTTTATGCCGAGTCTTCTTGCCTGAGCATCTCCAAGGTTAGAACAGGAGCAAACTTCGAAATATTTCTTCTGCTTAGGAGACCAGGCCTCTACGTCATAGGATTTAACCTTAAGGTCAGCCAAATCACCGGAGCAGCATTCGAGGGTTCTTACGGGAATATCAAGACTTCTGAAAAGTTCAACCGAGTAACTCCACATTTTGTCGAACCATTCCATGCTTTCTTCAGGCTTACAGATAACTATCATTTCCTGCTTTTCAAACTGATGAATTCTGTAAATACCTCTTTCCTCTATACCGTGGGCACCCTTTTCCTTTCTGAAACAGGGAGAATAACTTGTAAGGGTTAAGGGAAGCTTTTCTTCATTTGTTATGGTATCAATATATCTGCCTATCATTGAATGCTCGCTCGTACCTATAAGATAAAGGTCTTCTCCCTCAATCTTGTACATCATAGCGTCCATTTCTTCAAAACTCATAACACCTGTTACAACGTTTGAGCGAATCATAAAGGGCGGTATACAGTATGTAAATCCCTTATCAATCATAAAATCTCTCGCATAAGCGGTTACTGCGCTGTGAAGACGGGCTATATCACCGCAGAGATAATAAAAACCTTCGCCGGCAACCTTACCAGCAGACTCTTTATCTATACCGTTAAAGAGCGCCATAATATCGGTATGGTAAGGAATTTCAAAATCAACGCTTGTCTGCTCACCGTACTGTTTAACCTCAACATTTTCGCTGTCATCCTTGCCGATAGGAACGCTGTCATCAATAATGTTAGGAATTTTCATCATACTATTTTTAAGCGCCTCGCCAAGCTCGGTCTCCTTAGCCTCTAATGCGGCAAGTTCTTCAGCCTGAGCAGTAACAAGCTTTTTCTTTTCCTCGGCTTCCTCACGCTTACCCTGAGCCATCAAAGCGCCGATTTCCTTACTTACCTTATTTCTTAGAGCACGAAGCTCGTTAGCAGTGGTCTGAGCAGAACGCTTTTCTTCGTCAAGTCTTATAACCTCATCTACAAGAGCCAGCTTATGCTCTTTGAATTTTTTTCTGATATTTTCTTTAACAATTTCGGGATTTTCCCTCACAAATTTAATATCCAGCATTTTTTACTTCCTTTCTACCCCAAGGGGTAAAACTAATAACATTCAAAGTATAACACAATGTTTTACCTTATTCAAGGCTTATTTAATAGCTTGTTTTACACCGTCTGCATACCCGTAAACGATGACTTTGCCTTTGATATCTATTATCTGGCCGTTATCAAGCTGAGATTTCAATTCTCTGTATAGAATAGTAACATCATCTCTGTCGGTAAGTTCTACCATAAAAACATTGTTACCATTTTTGTCGGTACCGTAGCAACCGCTTATTATCGTACCTTTTCCATTATATGTGTAGACCATATCACTGTTTAAAGAAGCAATTTTACTTTCGCTCATTTCGGTAATTTCGTATCCCGCTTTTTCGAGATTCTTTTTCATATCATTTATATTTGCGCAACCGCAAAGAGTTATCATAAGTAAAATACATACTAATAAAGCCAGACTTCTTTTCATCTCTACCAACCTTTAATTTTTATTTACATAAAGTATACTATTTTTAATTATTTTTGTCAATGAAAGCCGCACTATTTGTATTGACAAATCACATTTTTTGTTACATAATAGTAGAATAAAGCAATCTGTATGGAGGTACAATATGGCTTACCGTTCTATTTCTCCTTCGGTTATTCGCCGACTTCCCAGATACTATAGATTTTTACAGGATTTAAAAAATCAGGGTATAACCAGAATATCTTCTTCCGAGTTATCTAGAAGAATGGGACTTACTGCAAGTCAGATTCGTCAGGACCTTAACTGCTTCGGAGGTTTTGGACAGCAGGGCTATGGTTATAACGTTGATTCCCTAACCCTTGAAATTTCGAAAATTCTATGCATTGATAAAAACCAGAAAATAATAATTATAGGTATGGGTAATTTAGGTCGCGCTATATCCACTCATATCCGTTTTGACAACAAAGGATATGAACTTATCGGTCTTTTTGACCAAAAAGAATCTCTTATAGGTCAGGTTGTACATAATCTGCCCATAAGGCCAATGAGTTCTCTTGACGAGTTCTGCAAAGAAAATAAGCCTACCGCCGCCGTGCTTTGTATACCCAAAGAAGCGGCTGAAGCTTTATCCTATAAGCTTGTAAAGCTTGGTATTAAGGGTTTCCTTAATTTTAGCCACTACGATTTAGGTCTTGCTTATCCTGAAGTTTCGGTTGAAAACGTTCATTTCGGTGATAAATTAATGACACTTTCTTATAATATGAATAATAAAAACAAATAAGTAAACAATAACTGCGGTGATTAAAATGATAGTAACTGTCATAAGAACCGCAGTTGTTTATTTTTTTGTAACCCTTGCCATACGGCTTATGGGCAAAAGACAAATCGGTGATATGCAGCCCAATGAACTTGTAGTAACTCTGCTCATTTCTGAAATAGCCGCTATTCCCCTGCAGGACAGCACACAGCCAGTGCTTAACGGAGTAGTAGCTATTTTTATGCTGGTTATTATAGAAATAATAATTTCCGTTCTTGCTATGAAATTTCTTGCGGTGCGTAAAATTATGAGTGGAAATTCGGTTGTAGTAATAAACGACGGCATAATAGACCAAAAGATGATGAAAAAGGTAAGGCTTACCGTTATAGACCTTATTGAGCTTCTAAGAGAGCAAGGTTATTTTAAAATTGAGGAAATAGCCTTTGCCATTCTTGAGGTTAACGGGGATTTAAGCGTTATTGAAAAAGCTCAGTACAGACCTCTTAAAACGGGCGATATTGAAAATCTTGAACCCGAGTCTGCAACTCTGCCTATCCCAGTCATAAGCGACGGGGTAATTATAAACGAATCCCTTATAAATCTTAATATTTCTCCTGAAAAGCTCAAAAAAATTATTTTTCCTGCCTTGCCTCAGGATATTTTCCTTATGACACTTGATGCAGCAGGAACAAAAGAAATAATTTTTAAGGAGAAATAAATATGAAAAGACTAATTGTGGCTTTTGTTATGATTATAATTATCATCGGGCTGACGGTGACTAGCGCTAATATTATAGATAAATACTGCGATACTATACTTACCCTTATAAATAAAAGCGAAATAGCCTTTAAAGATGGAGAAAGCACTGATGTTTACTTAGATGATATTGAAGATATATGGGAAAATGCCGAGCCACTTTTATATATTTTTACAAACCACGAAAGTATAGAAGAAATCGGAGTTTCGATAAGCATGGTCAGAGCAGGTGACGAAGAAGACTTCTTAAAAGAATCAGCCCAGTTAAAAGAAAAAGTTTCCCACCTATCAATCAGCGAGAAACTTTCATTACGTTCATTTTTTTAAAGTAATTCTTTGTTGTAAACAGCTCTCTCTCCGCCTATAAATTTAGGACGGCTGCGGGCACCAAGCACCGTTGCAGAGCCAATTTTGCTGTTTTCAAGTCTTACAGGTACGGCAACCTTTTTTATATGCATACCTATCATAGTAAAGCCGATATCTATTCCAGCGTCAGCAGAAATTTCTTCCACCGCTACAGGATTTTTGAATGCACTGTATACAGCCGTGGCAAAGCTCCCCCCCGCCTTAGGTTGAGGCATTACGTTAACTATATCCCAGTCCTTTACGGCTTCTTTCTCTATAATAATAGCTCTGTTAAGATGCTCACAGCACTGTGCCGCAATATAAATTCCGTCTTCCTCAGCGGCGGTCAATACACCCTTGCACATAAGCTCTGCCGCCTCGGGAGAAGAATCAGTTCCGATTTTACTGCCAAGCACCTCGCTCGTAGAACAGCCGATTACCAGTATATCTCCCTTTTTAAGTCCCGCTTTTTCAATAATTTCCTTAACAGCGTTATAGCTTTGCTTTTCAAGTTCCTTAAACATCAAATCATCTCCGAAGCCTAGTATATCACAAAAGCCTTAGTTTTTCAATTTTTTTAATAAAAAGGTTGATTTTGATTTATTTTTGTGGTATATTCTTATATAGTTTAAACGCTATGACGAAGGAAAGTAAGTAAAATACGACCTTTACAGAGATTGCATTCCCGGCTGAAAAATGCAAACCGTCCTTTTACTGAAGTTCCCTTTTGAGCGGCAGTGCCGAATTTAAAGTAAGCGCTGACGGAGAGGAAAACGTTATATTTCCAAAGAGTGTTTGCTCTGATGCAAAAATGTGGGTGGTACCGCGGAGAATTCTCGTCTTCGTCCCTATTGTGTGGGACGGGGACTATTTTTATTTTTGGAGGATATAAAATGAAAGAAAAGCTATCTACTTTAAAGGCTGAAGCTCTTTCTGCCGTTGAAAACAGTAAGAGCCGAAATGATATTGAGGAAATCCGTATCAAATATCTCGGCAAAAAAGGCGAAATCACTGCTATTTTAAAATCTATGGGAAGCCTTTCGGCTGAGGAACGCCCCATTGTAGGTCAAATGGCAAATGAAGTTCGCTCTGCTATCGACTGTGCAATAACCGAAAAGGTTTCTTATATTGAAAAAGAGGAACAAAATGCAAAATTAAAGGAAGAAGAAATCGACGTTACGATGCCCTCTAAAAAGAGAAAAATCGGTAGTCTTCATCCTCTTAATAAGGTTCTTGACGATATGCTTGATATTTTTCAGTCTATGGGCTTTGACGTTGTTGACGGTCCTGAAGTCGAAACCGACCACTACTGCTTTGAACAGTTAAACGTTCCTGCCGACCATCCCGCAAGAGATATGCAGGATACCTTTTATATTACCGATTCTCTTTTACTCCGTACCCAGACTTCCGCGGCTCAGGCTCGTACTATGGAAAAAACTCAGCCCCCTATCCGTATGGTTTGTCCCGGCAGAGTTTTCCGTGCAGATGAGGTTGACGCTACCCATTCTCCCGTTTTCCATCAGATTGAAGGTCTTGTTGTAGACAAGGGAATTACTATGTGCGACCTTAAGGGTGTTCTTGAGCAGTTTGCTCACGAAATTTACGGTCCTGAAACAAAGGTTAAATTCCGCCCATCCTTCTTCCCCTTTACCGAGCCCAGCGTTGAGGTTGACGTTACCTGTTCAGAATGCGGAGGTAAAGGCTGCCGCGTATGTAAGGGCGCCGGTTGGATAGAAATTCTCGGTGCAGGTATGGTGCATCCCAACGTACTGAGAAATTGCGGTATTGACCCCGAAGAATATACCGGCTTTGCCTTTGGTATCGGTCTCGACCGTCTTACCACCACCCGTTATAAGATAAGCGATATACGCCTACTTTTCGAAAACGACAAGCGTTTTCTTGACCAGTTTTAAGGAAAGGAGTAGTAAAAATGAAAATTGCACTTAACACACTAAGATATTACGTTGATATAAACGTTTCGGTAGAAGAACTCTGTGACAAAATGGTTATGGCAGGTTTCGAAGTAGAATCTATCGAAAATTTAAGAGATAAAATGGACAACGTTGTTGCAGCAAGAATTCTCTCTATTGCTCCCCACGAAAACAGTGACCATCTCCTTATCTGTCAGATGGATATTGGTGAAAGCGAACCCGTTCAGATAGTTACAGGCGCACAGAACGTTTTTGAAGGCGCTCTTGTTCCTGCAGCGCTTCATGACAGCCATCTTCCCGGAGGAATTCACATTACAAAGGGTAAACTTCGCGGTGTTGCCTCTAACGGTATGCTTTGCTCCGGCGGAGAACTTGAGCTTACTGATGCTGATTACCCCGGTGCTTCGGTTAACGGTATCCTTATTTTAAAGGACGAATATGCTCCTGGTACCGATATGCGCGATATACTCGGACTTAACGATTACGTTATTGATTTTAAAATCACTGCTAACCGTCCTGACTGTAACTGCATTATCGGTGTTGCCAAAGAAGTAAGCGTTGTTCTCGGCGTTCCATTTAAAATGCCCGACAGCAGTTATAAAACCGTTGGTGGCGACATAAACGAACATATTAAAATCGACGTTGAGGATTTTGAGCTTTGCCCCAGATATGTCGGCAGAGTAGTTAAAAACCTTCGCATCAAAGAATCTCCTGACTGGATGAAGCAGGTGCTTAAAACCTGCGGTATGCGTCCTATTAACAATATCGTTGATATAACAAATTTCGTTATGCTTGAAACCGGTCAGCCTATGCACGCCTTCAACTATAACGACCTTGCCGATAAGCATATTATCGTCCGCAAAGCCAAAAAGGGCGAATTCATTCAGACTCTTGACGAAAAAAAATACGAGCTGAATGAAGAAATGCTGGTTATTGCTGACGGAGAAAAGCCCTCCTGCCTTGCAGGTATAATGGGTGGTCTTGAAAGTGAAATTACCGACAGCACCACCGACCTTTTCCTTGAGTCTGCAAAATTCAAGAGAGATAATATCCGCCGTACAGGCAGAGCTCTCGGTATCCGCACCGAATCCTCCGGCAGATTCGAAAAAGGTATTGATATCAATAATACCTCTTTTGCTATGGACCGCGCCCTTAATCTTATTAATGTCCTTGATGCCGGCGACGTTATTGACGGTGTTATTGATAAAAATCTTTCATTGCCCAAAAATCGTATATTAAATTGTACTACCGATTCTATAAACGCCCTTTTGGGTCTTTCTATAGAAGAATCTGAAATGGTTAGAATTCTTAACGCTCTCGGTCTTGATACCACCCTTGACGGTAATATGCTTACCGTAAGCGTTCCTTCTATCCGTGACGATATTGAGGGCAGAGCCGACCTTGCAGAAGAAATCATGCGTATATACGGCTATGACCATATTAAGAGCACTCCTATGACCGGAAGTGTTAGACGAGGCAGAAAAAATGACGAGCGCATTAAATCAGACCTTGTTAAATCAGCTATGATTTCCCTTGGTATGAACGAAATCGCTACCTATTCCTTTATTTCCTCAAAAGCTCTTGATACTCTGCTTCTCAGCGAAGATGATGCCTTGCGCCAGTCTGTAAAGCTTCTTAATCCCCTTGGAGATGAATATTCAACCTTAAGAACTCAGCTTATTACCAGTATGCTAAGTGTTCTTTCAACTAACTTTAACCGCAAAATACCTGAGGTTCGTTTCTTTGAAATAAGCAAACGCTTTATTCCCGAATCACTCCCTCTTAAAGATGCACCGAAAGAAATACCGACTATGAGTATTGGTATGTACGGTACCGCGGAAGATTTCTTCACCCTCAAAGGCGTTGTCGAGGAGGTTTTTGACCTCTTTAAAGTTAAGGGTAAATTCTCTAAGAGTGATAAGCCCTTCCTCCACCCAGGAAGACAGGCTGAAGCTAAATTTGGTGAAGACTGTGTTGCTATATTAGGTGAAGTTCATCCCGACGTACTTGATAAATACAGCATTGGCACAAAAGCTTATGTTGCAGAAATCTATATTGATAAGCTTTTTGCCACAACTCCCGAAAAAACTATATATCAACCCCTGCCCAAATTCCCTGCTGTTAACCGAGACTTTGCGCTTCTCTGTGATAAAGAAATTCCTGTCGGCGATTTAGAAGAGGCTATGTGCATTGCAGCCGGCAAGCTTTGTGAAAACGTTACCCTCTTTGACGTTTATGAGGGCAATCAGATTCCCGAAGGCAAAAAGAGTGTTGCCTTCAGCGTAACTCTGAGAAGCAAAGAGGCTACCCTTACCGATGAGCAGATTGACAGCGTAAGCAAGAAAATAATTAAAAAGCTTGAAGCTATGGGCGCAACACTCAGAATGTAAGTTAACAAAAAATTTACTTGTACTTTTTGAAAAAGTGTTGTAATATATTAAAAGAGGTGTTAAGTATGATTGATAAAACCATGGAATTTTCTTTAATAAATGACGAAGAACTCGAAATCCGCAAAATAATTTTGCAGGTTTACGAAGCGCTAAAAGAAAAGGGTTATAATCCTATCAATCAGATAGTAGGTTACATTTTGTCCGAAGACCCCACATATATTACTACTCACAATAATGCCCGTAATCTTATCAGACGGGTTGACCGCGACACCTTGCTTCAAAATCTTGTGAAGTACTATTTAGCCGATTAATAAAAAGGGCCTTTACGGCTCTTTTTATTTTAGTATTGCACATAAATAACTATTGTTGTATAATACTTAGAGTAAGATATCTTTGAAAGGTAATCAACTTTATGAACTTTAAATCTATTGACTCAAAAGGTCTTGTTGAAGGCTTTTGCCTTGTTAAAAGCGTTGATAAAAAAACCTCCTCCAAGGGTGATACCTATCTTGATTTAACCCTTGCCGACAGTCATGGTGAAATTAACGCTAAGCTCTGGAACTATAACGAAAATCTTCACGGTGTTTATGAGGCTAATTCTTTGGTTAAAATCCGCGGTACTATTTCGGTATATAACGGAGTCGACCAATTAAGAATTGAGCGTATCCGTCCGATTAACGATGAAGACGGCGTTAAAATTGAAGATTTTGTAAAATCTGCTGGTTACGACAGTTCCGCTATGTATGACGCGCTCTTTGATATCGCTTCTTCCTTTGAAGATAAAGAGCTTTCCCTGCTCGTTACAACAATATTAAACGAACACCGTCTTGCTCTGCTTTACTGGCCTGCCGCTTTCAAGCTTCATCACGCTATACGAGGTGGACTTCTACTCCACACCTTGTCTATAGTTAGACTTTGTCAGAATATAAGCAATATTTACACCTTTATAAACAAGGAACTTCTTATTGCCGGCGCTATGCTTCACGATATTGCAAAAATTGGTGAGTTCCAAGTCGCTGATAGCGGTATTGCAACCGGTTATAGCGTTAAGGGTAATCTTATCGGTCATCTCGCCGAAGGCGCTATAATTGTAAGAAGAACCGCCGAAAAGGTTGGCGTTTCCGAGGAAACCTCTAATCTTATTGAACATATGCTTCTTTCTCACCACGGCGACCCTGAGTTTGGCGCGGCTGTGCGACCTATGTTTATTGAGGCAGAAATTTTAAGCGAGCTTGATATGCTTGACGCCAGAATTTACGAAATGAAGGACGCTGTTGAAGGTGTGGATGCAGGCGAGTTTACCGGAAGACTTTGGTCTATGGATAACCGTAAGCTTTATAATCACGGAAAAAGCGATTTGAATAAACCAACAATTTTATTCTAACAATAATAAAAAGGAGATAAAAAATCATGAAAATTACAAAAGATATGCTTATCGGCGATGTACTTGATATTGATACCGGCTGTGCTGAGTTTTTCTTTGAAATAGGTATGCACTGTCTTGGTTGTCCCGCTTCCAGAGGTGAATCTATCGAACAGGCTTGCGCCGTTCACAACACCGATTGCGATGCTCTCGTTAAAAAGCTTAACGATTATTTTGCAGATAAATAATGCACAAGTTAAGTAAAAGACTTGAAGCGATTTTTCAGCTAGTGCCTGTATCAGCAAAGGTTGCCGATATAGGCACTGACCACGCTTATCTTCCTATTGCTTTATCTCTAAGTGGAAAATGCAGTAAAATAATAGCTTGTGACATCAAGGAAAGACCTCTTGAAAACGCAAGAGAAAATATAGAAAAATTCTCTGTAAATGATATTGAAACTCGTCTTGGAAACGGCCTTGAACCTATAAAATCCGGCGAAGTCGATACCGTTATTATTGCCGGTATGGGCGGAGATGTGATTTCGGGAATTATCGGTTCTTGCCCTTGGATTAAAAACTCAGACATCACCCTTTTACTTCAGCCCATGACCAGCGCCGAGGTACTTAGGAAATATTTATGCAAAAACGGGTTTGAAATTTCCCTTGAAGTTCCCCTTTCTGAAAACGGAAAAATCTATACCGTTATTAAAGCTTTCTACTCAGGTAAGGTTATTTCTTTTGATGATGGATATTATTATACAGGTAAAATTAATGCTAAAACTTCTGACGGCAGAGCTTATATTGAAAAACAGCTTCGCCGGATAGACGACTGCATAAACGACCTTTCTAGAACAGATAATTTGAAGTCGGTTTTTAAATACGTAGAAATAAAAAATTACATAAATAATTTACTGGAGATTTAAGATGCCATTAGACGGAATTTATCTTTATAAATTAAAAGACGAACTGTCTTGCCTTAAAGAAGCTCATATCGATAAAATCTACCAGCCGTCAAAAGACGAGCTGGTGTTTTTGTTGCGTTCAAAAGAGGGCGCTTTTCGTCTTCTTATAAGCGCAAAGCAGGGCGCAGCGCGAATTCATCTCACATCCTCTAAGCCCGAAAATCCGTCATCACCGCCAATGTTTTGTATGTTGCTCAGAAAACATCTCAGTTCGGCGAAGCTTATCGATATAACTCAAAATGGCTTTGAACGGGTTATAACCCTTGTATTTTCAGGCAAAAACGAAATGGGAGATACAGTTTTATTAAACCTTGTTTGTGAATTTATCGGAAGTAAACCCAATGTTATTCTCCTTAACCAAAACGGAATAATAACCGATGCTCTCCACAGAAGTGATATTGAAACTTCCTCTCGTCTAATACAACCGGGCGCACGCTATAAAGACATAGAAGCTACCGATAAGCTAAACATCTTAAACGTAAGTCTTGATACCGTACTTCAAAAAATATGCAGTAATAACAATTTCCCTCTTTGGAAAGCTGTTCTCAACGCTATTGAGGGCTTTTCTCCCCTTACCGCAAGAGAGATTGCCTTTTATTGCTGTAATGATATCGAAAAAAGGCCGGAAGAATTAACACAGACACAAAGAGCTGAGTTAAAAATTGCTTTGAATAACATAATAAAGGATATAACAGAAAGAACAAATCCCGTTATTATAGGCGATACTTCACCAAAAGATTTTAGTTTCACAAACATAAAACAGTACGAGCCGGAATATACCTCTAAAACTTTTAATTCTTTCAGCGAAGCTCTTGACACCTTTTATTCTTCAAGAGAACACACTTTGCGTATAAAGCAAAACGCTCATGACCTATATAAGCATCTTACCCTTTTAATTTCCCGTACAAAAAGGAAAACCGAGCTTAGAAAAGAAGAACTTAAAAAGTGTTCCGACAGAGAAAAATTCCGTATTTACGGAGAGCTTATTAAGGCTAATCTTTACCGTATAAAATCAGGGCTTAGCTATTTTGAAGCTGAAAATTACTATGACGAAAACTGCGCCTTAATAACCATTCCCCTAGACCCGTCAATTTCACCCGTCGCTAATGCGGATAAGTATTTTAAAGAATATAAAAAAAGCTATACTGCCGAAAAAATGCTAACTTCGCTCATAGAAAAAGATAGATTAGACCTTGAATATTTCGAATCGGTCCTTGACAGCATAACAAGAGCCGATAGTATTGCCGAGCTTAACGAAATAAGACAGGAGCTTGCCGATACCGGTATTATTTACATTAACCGAAATGTTAAAAAGGCTAAACCGGATAACACCTTTAGAGAGTATACCTCTAAAAACGGAATGAAAATTCTTGTCGGCAAAAATAATCGACAAAACGATTTATTAACACTCTCGGTAGCGTCTAAACAGGATATATGGTTTCACACCAAAAACATACCCGGCAGTCATACAGTACTAATCACAAACGGACAGCCGATTGATGAAGAAACCCTGATATTCACCGCCTCTATTGCGGCTTTTCACTCGAAAGCCACCCTTTCTTCAAGTGTTCCGGTAGATTATACTATGATAAAGTTTGTCAAAAAGCCAAGCGGCGCAAAGCCAGGTATGGTAATTTATACAAACGAAAAAACTCTTTTTGTAACGCCACCTAAAAATCTAAATAGTTCCTTGACTTAATAATATTTTTGTTATATAATGTTTTTGTATGTTAAAAGCGGTTATTCCGCCAATTTGTTGAAACGGAGTGCGAAAAATGAACGAGATTTCCCTTTCGGGTATATTTGCAGCATTGCTTAAGCGCATTTGGTTAATCATCATTGTTACCGTACTTTGCGCTGCTATTGCTTTCAGTTATTGCAAATTCATTGTTAAACCCGTATACAGAGCGACTACTTCCATACTTATAACCAACGGTGGTGTTATTACCGAAAGTGGTGACGATACCATCAAATCTGGCGACCTTTCTGCTTCTATCTACCTTGTTAATACCTGTGTAGATATACTTAAGTCACAAAAAATTTATAAGGAACTTGCTGTTGCTACTTCCGATAAATATAATTATAAATCTCTTAAAAGTGGATTTACAGTTGAAAAGAAAGAAGAAGACAGTCTTTTTATAAATATTTCTTTCAGAAGCACCGACAAAAGTGAAGCCATTCTTCTTGCTAACGCCTTTACACAGCTTGTTCCTTCAAGTATTGAGGCTATTCTTCCCTCGGTTAAGGTTGAAATTCTCGAAGAAGCAGATACTGCAAATAAAGTTTTCCCCCAGACTATTAATACCACCTTTATTTTTGCATTAATAGGTGCTATCGTTTCCTGTGCTATTATTTTACTTATCTCGTTTATGGACCAGACCATAAAGAGTGAAGAAGAATTCGTATCTTATTTTGACATTCCGATTCTCGGAACCGTTCCCGATTTTGATAACAGCCCGACTTATGCTTATAAAGCTAAGTCCGGTAATGTTTCTACTACGGCAGGAGGTCAGTAATTATGGAAAATACTAATAAAACTGTTCAACAGCCTGTAGATACCACAAATAGCAAGAAGGTTCCCTTTGCCGTTGTCGAAGCATATAAGACTATACGTACCAATCTGTCTTTCTCTCTGCCTCAAGATGGTTGCCGTTCTTTTGTAATTTCAAGTTCGGTTCCCGGAGAAGGCAAGTCAACAACCGCTGTTAATATGGCTGTTGCTTTTTCACAGCTTGGCAAAAAAGTTCTTCTTATCGACGCTGACCTACGCCGTCCTTCTATTCATAAAAAATTAAAGCTCGTCAACACAAAAGGTCTTTGCTCGGTTCTCTCCGGCATTGCTTCTATTGACGAATGTATACAACATTCCAATAAATTCCTTGATGTCTTAACTTCAGGTCCCCTTCCCTCTAATCCTATTGAACTTATTGAATCTGTTGCTCTTACCGAGCTTCTAAGCAGTTTACAGGAATATTACGACTATATTATTTTTGACTCTACTCCTATCAATATAGTTTCTGATGCTATTTCTCTTGCTCCAAAAACCGATGGTCTTGTTTTATTGGTACTTGAGGGTACTACAAGACGTGATGACGTTCATCATGCTCTTTCGGCTTGTAAATTTGCTAACATTAATATATTAGGTGCTGTTATCAACTGCGTAGACCCCAAAAATTCCCGTAAATATTCTTACCGTAAATATAAATACGGTGGCTACCGCTACGCTTACAAATATCAGTACAAGTATTAAAGATAAAACCGGTAGGATTATCCTATCGGTTTTTTTGGAGGTCAATTATGGGATTTTCTGATAGTCATTCACATATTCTACCCGGTGTTGATGACGGAGCTAAGACTATAGATGAAGCTATAACACTATTAAAACAGGAAAAAGAAAACGGTGTTACATCTGTTGTACTTACCCCTCATTTCTATCCCCATCTTCATAATATGGACGAACACCTTGAAAAATGCAAAGCAAGTTACGAAAGCTTAAAGGATGCCGTTAAAGATATGGACCTTCCAAAGCTTTATTTAGGTTATGAGGTTCAGTATTTCTCCGGAATTTCCCATTGTACTGACTTAGATAAATTCTGCTTTGAAAACACTAACATTATACTCCTGGAGCTTCCTTTTCTTTCTCCTCTTACTCAAAATATGTTAGATGAAATCGTTAAGCTCGATATGGATATAGGATTATCAGTTATTATTGCTCATATCGAAAGATATGCAGGTGAAAAGCTTTTTAAAAAGCTTTTAAAAATCATAAAGAACGGTCATGCCAAGGCTCAGATATCCACCGATTTCATTTTTGACAATTCCTTTGTAAAGCCTGTTAATTACCTTTTAAAGAAAGACGTGGTTAGTTTTATCGCTTCCGATGCTCATAATATTGAAACACGACCTGTATGCTTTAATGAAGCTTTTTCTAAATTAAGAGTATCTTTTCATTCTCAGCTAGTAAAGTGCATAAAAAATTCTCAAAAATTAGAAACTACACTGAAAGGAAATGTTGATGATTAAATCAAATAATCTGAATATAAGAAACAAAAGTGACCTATATTACATTACTTTCCCTAAGCTTGACGCAACAGGATTAGTCAATCACGCATTCACTACCCGTTTAGGCGGTGTAAGCGAAGGTATATTTTCTTCAATGAATATGAGTTTTAATTTAGGTGATAATGACGTTGCTGTCAGAGAAAACTATAAGAGAATCTGTAATGCTATTAATGTAGATATTAATAAGGTCACCCTTTCAAAACAAACTCATACTACGAACGTGCGTATTATAACCAAAGAAGACATTGGCAAAGGCTTTTCAAAGGAGAGGGACTATGACGATGTTGACGGCATTATAACTAATATTAAAGGTGTTTGCCTCGTTACTCACTATGCCGACTGTACGCCATTACTTTTTTGCGACCCAGTAAAAAAGGTTGTTGCTACCTCTCACGCTGGTTGGAGAGGCACGGCTGGAGAAATCGGCAGAATTACGGTTGAAAAGATGAAAAGTGAATTCGGCTGTAATCCAAAGGATATTATCGCGGCAATCGGGCCATCGATATGTAAAAATTGTTATGAGGTTGACTCCCCCGTGTTTAAACCGATTTGTGAAATTCCTTATATTGATAAGGATACGGTTTTCACACATAAATACGGAGATAAATATATGTTTGACCTTTGGGAAACCAATCGACAGATTCTTATTAATTCCGGTATTTTACCGGAGCATATTGATGTTACCGACCTATGTACAAATTGCAACCCCGATATTTTCCATTCTCATCGTTTTACCGGCGGACAGCGCGGAGTTTTAGCCGCTTTAATAGCCCTCAAATAGCAAAAAGAGAGTTTTATTTAGTCAAATTTGCTAAATAAAGCTCTTTTATTTTTATGCATAATATCTATAATTCACAAACTTCAAAAAAACAGCAAAAAATACTTTACAACTTCATCGTAGTGAAGTATAATAATAACACAATCAACACGCGATAACTTCGCTACTTATGAAAGGAAGATTTAATATGAAAAAGATTTTAGCACTTATTTTAGCGGTAATGATGATTGTTTGCTGCTTCGCAGGTTGTAAAGAAGAAAAAACGATAGTCGTTGGTTACACTATTTATGAACCTATGAACTACCTTGATGAAAGCGGTAAACTTGTTGGTTTCGATACCGAACTTGCTGAAGCTGTTTTCGGCAATCTCGGTTACAAGGTTGTTTTCAAAGAGATTCAGTGGGAAAACAAATATACCGACCTTAACTCCGATACTATCGACTGTATATGGAACGGTTTTACCTGCAACACTGCTGATGATGACGGTGTTCTCCGTTCAGACAAGGTTGACTTTTCTTATAACTATATGGAAAACCGTCAGGTTGTAGTTGTTAAGAAGGATTCCGGTATTGCTGCTGCCGCTGACCTTAACGGTAAAATCGGACTTGCAGAAAGTGGTTCTGCCGGTGAAGCTTATGCAAAAGGATTTGAAGGTATTGTCTTCAAAGGCGCTGTTAAGCAGACCGACACCCTTCTTGAAGTAAATTCTTCTACTGCTGATTTTGCTGTAGTTGACGCTCAGCTTGCTAAGAGCTACGTTGGTAAAGGCGACTATGCTAACCTTATGATTGTTGATGCACTCTCCAGCGATGTTGAATACTATGCTATCGGCTTCAAAAAAGGCAGTGAACTTACCGCGAACGTAAACGCTCAGCTTTCTGCTCTCGGCAAAGACGGCACCATTGCTAAGCTTGCTGAAAAATACGGTGTAGCTACTACCGCTATCACTGATTTCTCTGACCAGGCAAAATAATTAATAAGCAAAGTTCTATATTATAAAAACTAACGCTGACGGGAAATTTTCCCGTCAGCAAAACTGTATTTTGGAGTAAAAAAATGTCTTTTCTTGATATTACGGTGTTTCTTGCAAACGGATTTGTTATATCCCTTATAATTTTTGCCGTTACATTACTTTTAGGCATTCCTTTAGGGCTTCCCATAGCTTTTTGTTCTATGAGCCGTTTTAAACCCCTTAGAACAATTTCAAAGATAATCGTTTGGATTGTAAGAGGTATCCCTCTTATGCTTCAGATATTTATTATCTACTATGTACCCGGTCTGCTTTTTAACTATCCGGTTTTCAGCCAGATAGACAGATATATTATTGCTAATTTCAACATACCTACCGACGGTAGTTTAGTTCAATTATTGCTCGTTAACGCCGGCGGACTCGTTTCTGTTTTAATTGCCTTTTCTATTAATTACGCCTGCTATTTTTCAGAAATTTACAGGGGTGGTATTGAAAGCATTTCAAAGGGGCAATATGAAGCGGGCTATGTTTTAGGCCTTACTAAATCACAAGTATTTAAGAAGATTGTCCTGAAGCAAGTTATAAAGCGCATAGTACCGCCTATGTCCAATGAAATAATAACCCTTATTAAAGACACTGCCCTCGCAAACTGCATTATGATTCCCGAAATCATAAAGCAAGCAAAGGAACTTGCCGCCACACAAGCACTTGTTTGGCCTCTTTTCTATACAGGCGTTTTCTATTTAATTTTTGTTGGAATTTTAACCGTAGTTCTGGGTAAAGTTGAAAAGAAACTTAGTTATTTCAGGAGTTAATATATGGCAGTATTAGAAGTTAAAAATATTAAGAAAAGTTTTGGAAAAACCGAAGTTCTGAAGGGAATTGATTTTTCTCTTAATAAGGGTGAGGTTCTTGCCATTATCGGTTCATCAGGCAGTGGTAAAACCACTCTGCTTCGTTGTCTTAATTTTTTGGAAACACCTGATACAGGCTCTATTACCGTTGGCGAAAAGATTCTTTACGACAGTGGAAACAGTTCAACCCTGAACGATGAAGCTATACGGCAAAACAGACTTCATTTTGGACTTGTTTTCCAGAATTTTAATCTTTTCCCACAATATAATGTTTTAGAAAACGTCACCTTAGCCCCTTCCCTTTTAAAGCGTGGCTCTGATGAAGAAATCAAGAAAAACGCTTTAAGCCTCATTGAAAAGGTTGGACTTTCAGACAAACTGGAATCTTACCCCTGTCAGCTTTCCGGAGGTCAGCAGCAGCGTGTTGCCATAGCCAGAGCGTTAGCTATGAATCCGCGTATACTTTGCTTTGACGAACCCACAAGCGCCCTCGACCCTGAGCTTACAGGCGAAGTTTTAAAGGTAATAAAATCCCTTAAATCAGGTGACAACACTATGATAGTTGTTACACATGAAATGGAGTTTGCAAAAAACGTTGCCGATAAGGTTATTTTTATGGCTGACGGTGTTATTGAAGAAGCAGGAACGCCTGCCGAAGTCTTTGATAATCCTCAAAGTCCTAAAACCAAAGCCTTCCTTGCAAAATCTTTAGAAGAAATTTAGGAGTATTTTCTATGGCAAAAGTTCCTGAAGACAAAATTAATGATTTATATGAGATTATAGCCAATTTAACTACTGCAGAGGAATGTAAAATGCTGTTTGACGACCTTTGCACTCATAAAGAAATTGAGAATATGGCACAGCGCATATATGCGGCAAAGCTTCTTAAAAACGGATCCACTTACAACGAGGTTATAAAAGAAACAGGAATTGCAAGCGCCACCCTTGCCCGTATTTCAAGCTGCGTTAAATACGGCAAAGGCTATGAAAAATTTGTAAAATAAAAATGACGGTTTAAAACCGTCATTTTTTATTCATCAATATTTTCAAGTGCCATCTTTACAGCTGCAATTACAAAAGCAGAAAAGGTACATTCTTTACCTCTGATTGCCTTTTCTACTTCTTCTATAACATCATTAGGAAACCGTATAGTTTTATTTGTTGTAGACGGAATTACAGGGATTTTAAACTTTTCCATTTCCACACCTCGCAATACAATCGTCTTGCTTATAGTGTAATGCAATTCCTATACCAAATATGCATTGCAATCGCAATGCATATTTGGTATAATGATTTGGGTGATGAAAATGGCTGAATACTGCATAGATTGTGTAAATGAAATATTTAATACAAATTATAAATCAAAACATTTTATACTTTCTTATGATACTTGTGAAAAATGTGGCAGGTACACCAAAACTGTAGTTATCGAAAAACGGATTTTTTATACACGCTTATTGACAATATTATTTTTTCCAATAATAATCGCTGTTCTAATATTAGCACTTCCTTATTATTTAATGAAGCATATTGTAAATATTATTAATAAATTTAAGTAAAATATGGATAAATATGTTATACAAAAACTCCCAACCTAGTCGTTTACTGTTAGGCAGCCATACCGAATTTTACGAAGTATAACATCTCAAATTGCATTTCAATATATCACAATAATGCTATTTTAAAAACGGATGTGTAGAAATTTCCACACATCCGTTTTTCTATTGCTAAAATAAAATTTTTAATCACATTTGCACTCAGTCAAAAGATAATCTAATAATTCGTCAACGTCGCAGGTTGCCTGACAACAATATTTATCACTGGCGCCATAATAAACATATAAGGTTTTATCAACAACAAATGCGCCTGTAGGGAACACGCATCCGCCAGAGAAACCGGTTATTATTATAAATGTATGGGTATTATATACGACATAATTTCCGAACTACAAAGAAAAAAGTACATTCCCGAAAAAAAGTTTCTTCTTATAAAGCCGGCTATCGATTATATAAACAATAATTTTACAAACAGTAATCTTTCTTATCCTTATTTAGCAGAACTTTGTAATATAAGCTATTCCTATCTGAGCCGCATATTTATTGAAAAGTTCGGTATTTCTCCTCAAAAGTATATAACTCAGTTAAGAATAAACTATGCTTGTGACCTTCTTAAGTCGGGCATTTATAACGTTACGCAAACTGCTGAACTCGTAGGAATTACCGATGTTTACTTTTTTAATAAAGTATTTAAAGAACAAATGGGAATGCCCCCCGGAAAATATAGAAATTCAGTTTAAAAAAAGAAGTGTGGAAATTCCACACTTCTTTTAGTTTTGTTTTCTGACTACGCCGTATTCGTCGTAAAGTCTGAAAGCGGGGCAATTTTTAGTGGTATAAAAGGACATAACCTCATCCTCATCCATACTTGCCATACATTCATATTCCTCTGTTTCTTCGTTATATGCAAAATTAGCGCATATATCACAGGAAGAAACGGTTTTCTTTTCCTTTTTCAATTAAGCCTTGCCAATAGAACCGAAGAGTTCCATTTTTTCCTTAACGGTAGCCTTAATAGCTTCTACGCCGGGAGCGAGAATCTTTCTGGGGTCAAAGCCCTTGCCCTGAAGGTCTTTGCCTGCCTCAATATATTCTCTGGTAGCAGCAGCGAAAGCAAGCTGACATTCAGTATTAACGTTAATTTTGGAAACACCGAGAGAAATAGCCTTTTTAATCATATCTGCAGGAATACCTGTACCGCCGTGAAGAACTAAAGGCATATCACCGGTAAGCTGCTGAATAGCATCAAGAGTATCAAAGGAAAGACCAGCCCAATTTTCAGGATATTTACCGTGAATATTACCGATACCTGCGGCAAGCATAGTAACGCCAAGGTCAGCAATCATTTTACATTCCTTGGGGTCAGCAACTTCACCGCTGCCGATAACGCCGTCTTCTTCGCCACCGATAGCGCCAACCTCAGCCTCTAAAGAAAGTCCAAGTTCGTTACAGGTTGCAACAAGTTCCTTTGTTTTTTCAATGTTTTCCTCAATGGGATAATGTGAGCCGTCAAACATAACGGATGAGAAGCCTGCAGCAATACAAGCCTTTGCGCCTTCATAAGAACCGTGGTCAAGATGAAGAGCAACGGGAACGGTAATACCGAGTTCCTTAATCATACCGTTAACCATACCTACAACAGTGGTATAGCCGCACATATACTTACCTGCGCCCTCAGAAACGCCCAAAATAACGGGAGATTTGAGTTCCTCAGCAGTCTGAAGTATAGCTTTTGTCCATTCAAGGTTATTGATATTAAACTGACCTACAGCATATTTTCCTGCCTTAGCTTTGTTTAACATTTCTTTTGCTGATACTAACATTTTATTTTCTTCCTTTCGTTTGCAAGATGCAAAATTATTACCTTTATATTTTATACTAATATTAAGCATAAATCAAGACTAATATAAAGAAAAGTCAAAATAAAAGCACAGAGAATTTGCTTCTCCGTGCGAATATTTCCCGATTAGAGCTTAACCGGAACGCTAAGTACAAATTAAGCCTCAACGATAGCTTCAACAGGGCAACCGCCTGCACAAGCACCGCAATCAATGCACTTATCAGCATCAATTGCAAATTTATCGTCAGCTTCAGCAATAGCTTCTACAGGGCAACCGCCTGCACAGCTACCGCAACCGATACAATCGTCAGTAATTTTGTAAGCCATTCCGGAACACCTCCTGTCACATTGAATAGCTAAAAGATTTAATAATCTCTTATATATTGTACTACATTTTTTAAAAATTGCAAGTATTTTTATTTTTCGTCATTTTCCGACACTTCTACCGGCTTTTTATTTTTACCGCGTGAAAGCACTTTCACCTTATCTCTATGGGTTTTAAAGGGCAAACCTTCATTCTCATTTATCTTTACAATAAGGTTACCTGTTATAACATTCACGTCAATAACAACGCCCACACCAGCCTCTGTATCAACGGTAGAACCGATTGAGGGAGTTTTCTTTAAAAGATATTCATAGGCGTCCTGTTCATATTTAAGACAGCACATAAGTCTGCCGCAGCTACCAGAAATCTTAGTAGGATTAAGCGAAAGTCCCTGCTCTTTTGCCATTTTAATAGAAACGGGCTGAAAACCGTTCAAAAAGCGAGAGCAACAGAAAGGCTGACCGCATATACCAAGACCGCCTAACATTCTTGCCTCATCTCTTACACCGATTTGACGAAGTTCAATTCTTGTATGGAAGGTTGCCGCAAGGTCTTTGACAAGCTCGCGAAAATCAACTCTGCCGTCGGAGGTGAAAAAGAATATAATTTTACTTGCATCAAAGGAATATTGAGCCTCAATAAGCTTCATATCAAGCTTATGATTTAATACCTTTTCCTCACAAATTTTAAAAGCCTCAGCCGCCTTAACCTTATTTTCTTCTACCTTTTCCATATCCTTCTTAGTGGCAACCCTCAAGGCTTTTTTAAGAGGCTGAACGATTTTTTCGTCATCAACGCTGTGATTACCCTCACTGACCATACCGCATTCAATACCCTGAGAAGTTTCTACAATAGCGTAGCTTCCCGTGGTATACGATTTGTTATCGGGGTCAAAGTAGTAAACCGCACCGTCGTCTTTGAATTTTATAGATATAACCTCGGTCATAACTATCTCCTTACAATAAATTTATCATTTAAACTCTGCCGCAAAACTTGAAAACAGCAAAGAAAGATTAATATTGCTTTTAAGCATTTCTATTGCTTTTTGAGTCTGCTCGTATCTTGAATATATTTTTTTAATTTCCTCGCCTTTTTTAGCTTTTTCCTTCATAATACAAAGCAAAATATAAGAAATATGCTCAAAAAAGGCTGATGCCTTTACCCTATCTTTTTCAAGGATAAAGGTAAGTAAAAGCATATCGTATAAACTACCGTTATCTGCAGTATCGATATAATCAACGGCAAGCTGATAGGTAATATCCTTTTTCTTGCTTTCAAGACTGGCAAGAACCTTACCTATTTGAAGACCGTTCTGATTTAAAAGCTCTTTTGCTTCTTCTGTTGTTAAATTCTTTTCTTTGCAAAGATATTGCACCGATTGTTCCAGCTTAGGCTCTCTTAGGGAATATGCCACACATCTTGAAAGTATGGTGGGCAAAAGTCCTGCTCTGGAGCGCACCTGAAGAATAAAAAGTACGTTTCCCGGAGGTTCCTCTAAAACCTTTAAAATAGAATTCTGCGCTTCTGCATTCATGGTGTCCGCATAATCAATATTAAAAGCCTTCCAATTACTCATCTGAGGCCTTATATATACCTCATTCCTCATACTTCTGATTTGGTTAACCGAGATATTTTTCTTATTATCGGCTAAGGTGACGTTTATCAAATCAGGATGTGTTCCAGCTAAAACCATACGGCAGTTTTTACATACACCACAGGGTTCATCTCTTTCCTCACAAAGCCTGGCGGCTATAATATACCGCGCAAGAACAGACTTACCGCTTCCGCTTTCCCCCTCAATAATAATGGCGTGGGGAATTCGTGAGGTTTTTAGTGCAATTTCAAGAGATGATTTTACACCTTCGTTTCCTGCAAGTGGGAACATCATAGCACAAAACCGACCTTCTTCATTACCTTGCTCATGGTTTTACGGGATGTATAGTAAGCCTTTTCAGCACCCGTTTTAGCAAGTTCTTCTAACTTTTTCTTATCGTTTATATATTCGTTATAGCGTTCTCTCACAGGACAAAGAGCATCTGCAACAGCCTCGCCTACCGCAAGCTTAAATTCACCGTAGCCAACACCTTCAAATGCCTTAACTGTATCCGCTACCGAAACACCTTTAACAGTGCTGTAAATATCAATAAGATTATTTATGCCGTCTTTACCCTCTGCAACACAAATTCTTGCCTCGCTGTCGGTAACGGCGCGTTTGAATTTACGAAGTATATCCTCTCGACTGTCAAGCAACGATATAAATGCATTGGCATTTTCGTCCGACTTTGACATTTTTTTAGTAGGTTCCTGAAGCGACATAATACGGGCGCCGCTTTTGCTTATAAGAGGCTCCGGAATTGTAAATACGTCCCCGTAAATGTGATTAAAACGGGTGGCGATATCACGGGTAATTTCAAGATGCTGTTTCTGGTCGTCGCCAACGGGAACAAAATCAGGTTGATATAAAAGTATATCCGCCGCCATAAGCGCGGGATAAGCAAAAAGACCTGCGTTTATATTATCAGCGTGGCGGGCAGACTTATCCTTAAACTGCGTCATACGGGAAAGCTCGCCAAACTGAGTATAACAGGAAAGTATCCATGCAAGCTGGCTGTGAGCAGGCACCTGCGACTGAATGAACAAAGTACTTTTTTCACTATCCAGACCCAAAGCCAAAAAGAGCGCAAACATAGAATAAATCTGAGCGCGGAGCTTTGCCGGTTCCTGTCTTACGGTTATGGCGTGTAAATCAGCCACTGCAAAGGTACAATCATATTCATCCTGCATATTAACCCAATTCTTAAGCGCGCCGAGATAATTGCCTAACGTAGGAATTCCGCTGGGCTGTATGCAGCTTAAAACTTTTTTCTTTTGTGTTTCTGTACACATAACAATTAACCCCTTTAAAAAGAGAAATATATTCTCATTAATTTTAACACAAATAACATAGATAAACAAGTATTTATTTAAAAAATAAAAGGCACAAGTGAATTTACTTGTGCCGAAGCGGTTTAATTTACCTTTTCAATTTTTCTTATACTGGTATCGGTAAGCAAGGTTGATATTATAAGGTCAGAGGTATTTTCGTCGGTGTCACGAACGCTTACCAAAACACTTCCGTCGTCCTCTCTTACCATAGCGGTTATATGGAAAGCACTCTCGGTTATATATTTATAAGCATTACCAAAATCCTCAGGCTTTTCGGGATAAATTTTAATTTTACAAACCTTTTTACTTTTTCTTTCCTGCAAATATTTTGTTACGGGACGCAAAACAAGCATAACCGCAACAACAAGAAGTGACATCACTATTGCTATAAAGTAAAATCCAGAGCCTATAACAAGACCAAGACAGGCTGTTGCCCAAAGTCCCGCCGCAGTAGTAAGGCCTCTTATTCTCTTGCCGTGTACAAGTATACAGCCTGCTCCCAAAAATCCTATTCCGCTGACAACCTGAGCGCCGATTCGCATAACATCTCCGCCGTACTGAACAGAAATTTCCTGACTCATAAGCATCACAGCGGCACTGCCCATACACACAAGTATATGGGTGCGAAGTCCTGCATCGTGGTTGCTTCCCGAACGTTCAAGCCCTATTATACCGCCAAAAACAATAGTGAGGACAAGCCTTACGATAATTTCTATATAATTTTCAGGTAACAATGTTTATTCACCTACACATACCAAAGTTCTTCTTTACCAGTTGATACAGCCGAAGCACCCGAAGAAATCGCTTCGGTTATTTCGGTTTTGCTTTCTATAAGTCCTCCCGCAATTACAGGTATGCCTCTGGAAGAAAAGCGGGAAATAACCTTACCTATAACTCCGGGAATTATTTCCATAAAATCCGGACAGCAAATGGTCAGCATTTCCTCTATACTTTCAATGCCTTGGGTATCAAGAGCAAAAAAACGCTGAACCGTTATAAGTCCCATTTCCTTTGCCTGACGAATAAGCTTACCCCTTGTGCTTATTATACCGTCAACCCCTAGACTTGATAGATAAAGAAGACTGGTTTTATCTCCTGCAATACCTTGGGCAAGGTCAATATGCACAAGAACATATTTACCGCTTTCGTGTATTGCCTTTACGTCTTCCTCAATACTCAGCAAATCGGCATTCATATGAACAAGTATTTCTGCAGGAGAAACTATAGCTTTTTCTAACATCTGCTTATGGACAGTTGCTATTACAGGGAAACGCTCTAAGGAATCTTTAAATTCTTTTAAAGTCACAAAATCCACTCCTACTGTCATCAGAAAATAAAAAAACACAAAAACCACAGGGGGCTCCCTGTAGTTTTTGCATCTCCATAACTCACTTAACAAAAGTATTTTATCACATCTTATGGTATTTGTCAATAAAATAAATTCAATTTATTCGGATTTTTTATTTTCTTTTAACATATCGCGGATTTCTTTTAATACTGCTATCTCGGTTTCTTCCGCAACCGTCTCTGCTACTTCTTCTGCAGCCTCTTCCTCTTTTTTCTTTGTAAGAAGCTCAGCAAGTTTCTTTTCTGCATTCATCATAACCTTTAGAGCAACAAAGATAGAAAAAGCAATAATAAGGAAATCTATAATTGACTGAAGGAAAACACCGTATGTAACAGCATTTTCCGGAATTACTTCAACACCATTTTCAATAACAGCCTTTGAAATAACGTACTTAAGGTCGGAAAGATTACCCTGACCGGTAAGAGCGCCGATAAGAGGGTTAATAATATTGTTAACCAACGCAGTCACGATTTCCTTGAAAGCACCGCCGACAACAACGCCGACAGCCATATCAAGAACATTACCCTTCATAGCAAATTCTTTGAATTCCTGAAAAAATTTCTTCATATTAAACTCCCCTTGCAAATTATTTTACTTTAAATATTCTATCACAGGGCAAGACAAAAAGCAATAGCGGTTGTTGTATATTGAAAGTCTTTTCGTATATTTTCTAAAAGTAAATTAAAAATATTGCGAAATTAAATATTCTTGTATATAATTTAATTAAGGAACAATTTTCGAGAGTGCCTGTATATAGGTATTATTTTGAAAATTAAATACAAACTAAACTTTGAAAGGTTTGATTTTTTTGAGGATTTGTGTATATGGGGCTGCTTCCCCGTCTATTGATAAAAAATATATTGAGCTTACCGAAAAGATGGGTGAAGCTATGGTAAAAAAAGGTCATAGCCTTGTTTTCGGCGGCGGCGGTAACGGTCTTATGGGAGCTGCTGCCAGAGGTGTTAAAAAAGCAGGCGGCAGTATCCTTGGAGTTATCCCCTCTTTTTTTGATAGCGAAAATATTGAAGCTATCTGCGATTTTTGCGATAAGCTTATAACCCCTGAAACTATGCGGGAAAGAAAGCAGATAATGGAGGATAATTCCGATGCTTTTATAGTTGTTCCAGGTGGTATCGGCACATATGAGGAATTTTTCGAAATTCTCACCTTAAAACAGCTCTGCCGACATAATAAGCCTATTGCCGTTTATAATCAGTTAGGGTACTATGACGAGCTCTTTAAAACAATGAAACAGGCAGTAAGCAAAAAATTTATCAAAGAGGACTGTCTTGAACTATTTTTTATATCCAATAATGAGGAGGAAATATTTAATTATCTTTCCTCTCCACAAAAGCAAAGGACAATAAAAGACTTAAAAGAAGGCTGATAGAATGAAAAAACGCAAAAAGGGTCTGCTTGTTGCCGCCGGTGTAACCGCCGTAATTTCAGGCGCTGTCGCCGCATATCTTACTACCGCAAATTATCTTTTAAAGGTTGCTCTTGACAGAAGTCAGCCAAAAGCCAAAGAGAGAGATAAAAAGCGTATTACCGGCTCGGACGAATACAGCAAAATGCTTGAAGTAATGCTTAAAGCTGCTGCCGAACTTGAAAAGGAATCCTTTGAAAATGTAGAAATTGAAAGCTTTGATGGGGTAAAACTTGTAGGACATTGGTACTGTCCGGAAAATCCCAAGCGTGTTATCGTTGCTATGCACGGTTGGCGTTCGGGTTGGTCTCAGGATTTCGGTGTTATAGCACCCTTCTGGCACAAAAACGATTGCGCTGTTTTATATGCCGAACAGCGCGCTCAGGGTAATAGCGAAGGCGAATATATGGGCTTTGGATTACTGGAACGCTACGACTGTTTTGAATGGGTTAAATGGGTCGATGAAAGAACAAACGGAGAGCTTCCTGTCTATATGTGCGGTGTCTCAATGGGTGCTACTACCGTACTTATGGCGTCAGGCTTTGAGCTTCCTGAAAGCGTTAAGGGTATAATTGCCGATTGCGGTTTTACATCTCCCCATGCTATATGGAAGCACGTTGCACAAAATAACCTTAAAATACCATATGGACTTATGAGCGCCGTAGTTAACGATATTTGCAAACGCAAAATTCAGTCGGCAAGCGACGGATATTCTTGCACTGAGGCGTTAAACAATTGTACCGTTCCCGTGCTTTTCGTTCACGGAACCGACGATAAATTCGTCCCTATAGAAATGACATATGAAAATTATAAAGCCTGCACCGCGCCAAAAAGACTTTTTGTTGTCCCCGGTGCTGCCCACGGTATGAGCTACTTTGTAGACAAAACGGGATACGAAAATATTACAAAAGAATTTTTCAAGGAATATGATAACTGTTAAATTAAAAGGGAACTCAAAGCAATTTGAGTTCCCTTTTTGTTTAGTTTATATCGGACGTTATCCTACTTCGTTTTCGAAGTTTTCGATAGTATTTCCGTTTGCAGACTTAATACCGTTTACGCTACGGTTGATTGCTGCAGAGTAAAGAATATGGGTTGCGCCGTCTTCACCCTCGTACTCAACGAAGCCACGCGCGATAAGTCTTGTATCTAACTGAGCTTCAAGGTCGAAGTCTACGATATAGTTAGAGAAGGTAAGCATACCGCTTTCTTCATCGTATTTCCAGCAATTTGTAAAGTTATCTTCTTTTTTTGAAATTAAGGCATTATTATCTACATTAAATTCAGAAGATTTACGATTGTTAATAAGGTCAAAGGTATTATTCAATGTATATCTATCGCCACTCTTATAGATTACACCACGGGATACGATATTGAATTCCTTACCGTCGATAACAATCTTAGTACCGTTAGCGTTTGTCTTATAGTTGAAGAATACGCGGATAGCCTGTTCACCCTGAGCCTCGGCTACTTCATCCTTAAGACAAGCAGCGCCGCCTACGGTGAGAGCATCGTCAACAGCTTCAACTGTAATGTCGCTGATATAAAGTTCAGGACGTTTGCCTTCAGCAAATTCCAATACGCCTGCATTATCTAAGATATCAGCTTCTTTGATTTCGCTATAAGGATTAATGTAAAGAAGGTTGGATTTAACGGTGAAGGTATCGTCAAGACCGTCGGTTGCTTTTGTAACGGTGGTGGGGAGGTTTGCAACGAAGTAAACAGTCTTGGTTACCCATTCGTTAGTCTGCTGAACCTCTAAATTATCAAGGTAATTGTTATCAGCAACGGCAGAAACGTCATTACCTGTAGTAAACTGAATAGAAATTCCGTTAGGAGCTACGGGAGCCTTATAGGTAACGGTAGCCTTATAGGTCTTACCGTTCACAAGAGCAGCAGTAGGTACACGGTACATATTCCAGAGTTCAGTTGTGTAAACCTTATTCATTATTTCTAACTGTTTGGCAATAGTCTGATTAGGAACATATGCACCTGTAGCAAGTCCGGTACCGTACTTTTCATTATACTCTTCGTAGGTAAAGGGTCTGTACTGAAGTACTTCTCTGCCGTCGTACTTAGTTACGTACATACCACGGGAGCCTAAATATTCTCTCTTAGAATGGTCCTGTTCAAGCGCACTAAAGTCATAAACATTAGTATGGATATAAGGGAAAGTAGAAATCACGTTGCCTGTTTTGTTATTATCGGTGGTCTTATACCATTTTCCTTCAAAGTTAGCGGGTGCAATGCCCTCAAAAGAGCTACCGGCGACAGCTTTCTTTAAAATTTGTTCATCCGCTTTAATGAAGTTAATAACGGTTTCGCCATCGTTAACTTCTAAGAATTCAATGCTCTTAATTTCGAACTCGGGAATTCCTACTACTTCATATCTTCCCCAGTTAGAAGAGCTCCATTTGTTTCCGCCATATTCATCCTGAGGAACACCGGCATAGTGAGTTCCTTCATATCTGCCAAGAAGACCCTGAGGAGTAATAACGAGGTTGAATTCAGGAACAGCGTTTGCCATATCACCGGTGGTAAAGTTAAAGGTGGCATACTGAACACCTTCAGGATAGGTTTCGCAAAGTTGGCCTAAGAATGTTCCCTTAGAAACGCTAAAATCATCAAATATGCTGTTTTCAACAGCAGTGGCAGTTGAAAAATTGGTCATCAAACCGTCTTGCTGTATTTCCTGCGTTTTTGAAGCCATAGTAGCCTTTCTACCCGCACTGATATTTACTCTGGTAACGCCTGCGCCCTTCTGAACGTAGGCGAGTCTGACAACATATTCAGTATTTGCTTTTGCAATAACAGGATTACCGTCGGCATCCTTAAGTGTCGCTACATAACAGTCATAACCTGCTGAAGAAACCATCTTCAAAGAACCGATTTCGGTATCCTCAGGAGTGTTCGGAGAACAAATAAATGAACCTATAGCAGCCGTAGCTCTATCTATATATGAAACGTTACCCTTATGAGGTACGGTAACGCCGTTGGGCCAATTAATTATTTTGGCATAGGCAGGAATAATTTTATACCCGTTACCCTCTTTAAGAAGCGGACCTAAACCGGATTTTACCGTAGTACCTTTAACAGTATTACTGGTGCTGAAATTCACATCGCTGCCATTAACTTTAATGTGTCCATTATTTCCGTTATAACTTGCTACCATTACTTGTGTCTTCTCAACGGCGATTGCAGGAAGACTGAGCATAGTGAATAGCATACAGCCTACAAGTAAAAAGCTTAGAGTTTTTTTCATTTTAAAGTTCTCCTTTCGGATAGTTTTATATTGTTAATATAGCATAATTTTTTAAATAAGTCAATGCGCATTTTTACACTTTTTGCATAAAAATTAGATTTTTTTGTATGTTTTTGGAAAAATAAATCTGATAAATTTGGAACCCCCTACCGAGATGACTTCCCTTGCCTATTGGGAAGTCATCTCTAGGAGAAGGCGCTATATAATGTGAGATAAAAATAAATCAAAAGGAGAAATGATAATTCTAAAAAATGCGCCTTCAAAAACAACATATAAATTTAGAGTTTATTGCAGAGCAAAGCTGACATCAGTCAGAAAATCAGCCGGAGCTTTTCTATTCAAAACCGGTCTGATATTAAACACCAACTCTCCGTTTGGTAACGAAGGTGTAGCTACTTTATAGTAAAGCTGAATAATACAATCTTTATAATTCATCGCTTGATTATCTGTAGTCATAAGGATTATTTTATTTGGTTCGCCAAGTCTTGAGATTATATCATCAAGAGTGGAATCCTTGTTTATTCCTTCAATCATTTCAAAGTCAGGACGTGTCGGGCTTATACCTTCTTGGTACTTAACTGTGTTTTCATAACACATAAAGCCGATTTGTGTAATATAACAGTCATTAAAATTCCTTGAGTTTCCATAGAAATTCATTATATATCCATCAACTTTGTTTCCGCTTGGCGATGTAAAGAAAGCTCCACCTTGTAAAATACGGTCATCAAAAAATTTCTCTTTTACAGTAAACCCTTTACTTAAAAAATCTGAAACCTTTATGGGCATATTAAAAGTTATACCATCAATTGTAACATTATAATTTGATACTTTATAACTAATGGATTTGCCGAATTTCAAATCATATGTATAATCTATTATTTTAAGACCATTACCAAATTTCGAACTATGGTCCTCTTCTAAAAGATTATAATTATCAAGGTTAAGCCTTTTAGATACTTCTCTTACAAAATCATTATTATCAATAATTCTGTCTATTATATTACTTGTATTAACAGCGGTTAATTTATAAAAAATATCGGACATTCGGGATTTGTTATCAAGATTTGTAATATAAACCGCCGTTTCTTTCTTTTTAAGTGTCAACTCTCTGACAATAGAATTATTAAGATAAAAATTAAGGTTTATATTTCCCGAAATATTTATATTCGACGCCAAATCCAACCTTATGCAGAATCCTAACTCTTTATTATACATAGCACTTATTTGCTTTATGTGTTTATTGGTTATCACAGATGAGCCGGATTTATTTTTAAAAGCCACCGAATTATTTGTTACAGAAGATTTACCAAATAAAATACTTCCGTCATTTAAAACAACACCGTCATCAACAAAGGAATTATTCCCTGCAAAAAGTCCCTCTAGCTGTTCGGCAGTAAAGCTTTGTTTCTTGTGTATAACAAAGCAAAGATTGTCGTTATACTTTATATCGTCAACCACATATTTGTAATTACTCCCTTGATTAAAACGGCCACAGTTCATACCGATAACCTTATCATCCTCAAAATAAACCGTGAATTCATAGTTTTCTTGGTCATAATTCTCAACCAATTTATATCCATCCACATATTTATGAGAAGAAAATGACATTGCATTTTCGGTCAGCGAGGTTTGGAAACAAGAATAATATCTTTCACCCTTTTTAAAGGTTATCATATTGTTAAAATTATTTTGCGTAATGACAACCTCTACTTGACCAGTTCCTCCCAATTTCTGCGCTAAAAAGCCTCTCGAATCACTGATAGTAACAGTAAAATAACTATACATCGTTATAACAAAAGATGAGTTAGGATTTATAGCTGTAACTTTTGTACTTGTAAGGTTTAGTAAATTGTATATACCGGTGTCAGTAAGTGTAGATGCCTTTGGCAGCTCTGCCGTATACGACATGGGCGTAATACCGTTTTCAGCAATTGCTTTTTTTACTGCATAAAAATTCAGTTTATCCAAACTATCGATTTTAACATTTTGGATTTTAATGCTGTTTAGCGCATAATCATTTGTTCCGTTTTGGTCTTCTGAAATATCCTGTCCGGAAGAATTATTAGATTTTACTGTATTATCCCCAGACTCACTATATCCGCTACCGTTTTTGTTTTGTCCACTCTTTTTATGACAGCCTGTGAAGCTAAACATTATAATCAGAATAAGAACAACCGAAATCAATTTCTTCATAACGTTTCGTCCTTTTCCTCATTTTTATAATAATACTCTAATTGGCCTATAGTGAAATTTTGTTTGGTATAAAAAACTATACAATAATCTTCAACGAGCGTTACATCGTCAACAACATATTTTTTAGGCTCGCTATGATAAGGTTCACAGTCAAATCCCACAACCTTAGTGCCGTCATAATGAACAGTAAATCTATAATTTTCTTGTTCTTCATTTTTAACCAGATTGAAGCCCTTTATATATTTGTGCGAAGAAAATCCGTAGCTTTTTTTGCCCCCATCATTATATTCTCCGTTATTCATAAGACAAGTGTAATATTCATCATTTCTCTTAAAGGTTATCATTTGACCGAGCTGTTCTAGATTATTCTCGGTAACAACAACCTCAACTAGTCCTGTTCCTCCAAGCTTTTGAGCTAAAAATCCTTTTTCATTATTAAGTTCAATTTTAAAGTAAGTAACCATTGTTATTGTAAATACTTTGTTTTTATCAATAGGATATTCTGCATAAGTATTAACAAGCTTAGTTATATTTGTCATAGTTAAGCCATTTGCACCCATTCCAATAGGCAAAAGTGAATTCTCGCTTATTATTTTTTTAGCCGAATAGAAATTAACTTTATCAATACTGTCAATAAAGGAATTTTCCTGATAGGACGGATTATCGGGATTTACGTAAGACGGCGAAGAAGAGGAATATTTATCGTATGAGGAATTGTTTGAGGAATTGTTCTCGAAATAAGGGTATTTTTCTGCCGAACCGCTTACTTTTGAGGAGTTTTCTTTTTGTGGATTTCGGGTAACGCCGATATAATTATCGAAAAATCCGCCCTTCCACAAGCCAAAACTTGTTAGTAAAATAAAGCTACAAAGCAGAGTCGAACAAGCGGCTATTGCAATTTTTATCTTCTCTTTTCGTTGTTTTATATATTTGTTTCTGCGCTCAAAGACATTATTTGCTACTTCCTTATAGTTCTTCATAATCTATTCCCTCCTTATTAAGTATGGATTTAAGATTTTGTTTTGCTCTGAAAAGCAGATTTTCAATTTGCCTTTTCGACTTATTCATAACCTGTGAGGCTTCAAGGTTTGAAAAATTCTCAAAATATATAAGCCATAAAACCTGTCTATACTCAGGGTTCAGCTTTGCTATTGCTTTATGTAAGGTCGCTTTTCTTTCGTTATTGATAAACATGTTTTCCAGATTGGCTTTGTCTTCAATATAATTTTGCATATCATCAGCCGATAAAGAAGAAACCTTTGAGTTGCGTCTTAAATAATCAATGGCAACATTTCGCCCTATGGCGTAAAGCCAGGTTTTAAAGGTGCTTTTACCCTTAAAATTTGGCTTTTTAACTGCAATTTTAAAGAAAGTTTCCTGCATCAAATCCTCAGCTATGTAAATATTATTAACATAATTATTAATATACAAAATCAGTCCGTCTTTGTAATCTTTAATAATCAATGTAAGTCCCTCGTCATCGCCGTCAAGGAAACGGCGATAACAATTCTCTCCAATGTCCACGTTTTTCCCCTTTTCGATTTACTCACCTATTTGACGAATTATATTGTAAATTCTCTCACTTATTTTAAAAATTTAATAAAAACTCCATGTTTCATGGAGTTTTTATTAAAAGCAATATTATTATCTACCATTTAGTTTTGAGCTATTTGTTTTTCAATAGAAGTGCAAAAAGCCTTTGCCGATTCAGCATCAAAAATACCTGCAATAGAAAAAGTATTATCTATTGGCGGACCGCTTACGGTAAAGGTATATAATTTTTCAGTATGCCAATAAACCGTAAATTCTTTTGACGAATTTGATTCATAAGCAGTTTTAAGTTTGTTTTCTCCAGTTTTACTTAAAACCAAATCTACAGTAGTGGCATTATTTTCACCAAAAATAACCCGTGAAAAAACGAACTGTACGTTTTTCTCCGAAATAACAGTTTTACCGTTTGAATCTACCACTCTGAAATAAGGTACACTCTCATATGTGCCTGTCGGATTTTGGGTTCTATTCTGAGCAAACATCCAGCAAAAGCCTTCTCTGTCAGAATAGGCATAGTCCCAAGAATTATGTCCCAAACCGTCAAGACGAATAAACTTAACCTTTTTTCCGCCTGCGGCTATAATGGCATTATACATTCTCTCTGAGCCGGAAAAAGATACGGTGGGGTCGTCTTTGCTGTGATAAATTCTTATTGGTATATCCTTTAGCTCATAACCCTTACTCGAATCGCCGCCACCACAAACCGGCATACCTGCCGCAAATATATGGCCATACTCCGAAAGTAAATTCCACGTTGCATAGCCACCCATTGAAAGACCGGTTACATAAATACGGTTTCTGTCGCAGGAATAAGTCTTTTGTATTTCGGTAAGTAAATGCAATACGCTGCCTAAAGTCCCCTTTTGGTCGCCCGGATACTCTCTGTCCAAATTCCACCATTCATAAGTTTGTGGGCAAACAACAATAGCTTCACACATCAAATCTGCATTATTCATAAACATTTTCTTAGCGTTACCTACATGTTTTTCATTGTCACTGCCTATTTCACCGGCACCATGTAAAAATAAAACAATAGGATACTTTTTAGACGAGTCATAATTTACAGGAACATATAAACGGTATGGAATTACATTACCGTTTTGTGAATCATGAAAGGTTTCATATCTGAAGGCGGGAGAAGTTAAATTACCGCTAAAAGAAAACACCTCTTTTATCTTTTCGGGACGTTCTTTAACAGCGGCGGTAACACTTGAAGAAGCAGTTACAGGTCTTGAGGGCGATTTGCTTTTTTTGTTCGAACCGCTATCAGGCAGTAACCATAACAATAAAACGGTAACTATAACAGCAACCAAAAGCACTGAAGCGCTTATCATTATTATAATATTTTTCTTACTCATTTTTTAGTCACCCTTTTTAATATCATTAGAACCAATACACGATATTAAGAACATTATGCAAAACGGCAAAACTGTTGCTTTTTATTTATTTGACGGATTATTATAACTTTTCTCTCAGTAATTATAAAAAAATTATATAATCTCCAGTTAGGTTTAGTATAGCATAATATCAGAGTCAAATCAATGCAGAGCATTGTATATCATCAATTCCGCAGGAATTGCATATCATCAACTTTGCAAGAAGTTGTATATCATCATTGCGAAAGCATTTTTTTGATACACACCTAAAGGTGTGATGATATACAAAGGCGGTGTGCCGCCTTTGATGATATACACGCTAACGCGTGATGATATACCATTGCTTTCGCAATGGATAAAAAAACTCTCGTTCAAGTAAACGAGAGTTTTTTGGCACCCACAGTGGGAATCGAACCTACATCTAAATCTTAGGAGGATTTTATTCTATCCATTGAACTATGTGGGCATATAGTTCCCGTGTGCAAAATACACACGGGAGAATTTTACTTTTTATATCCATCGGGATTATTTTTCTGCCAACGCCAAGTATCAACACACATTCTTTCAATATCATACTCAGCCTGCCAGCCTAGAACGTTTTTAGCCTTTGAAGCATCGGCATAAACTTCGTCGGGGTCACCGGGGCGGCGTGGTGCGATAGCAAAAGGAATTTCCATATCGGCAGCTTTTCCGAAAGCGTCTTTTAACTGAAGCACCGAGGTACCGCTTCCGGTACCAAGATTAAAGGCTTCGCAGCCGGTTTCTTTAACAGCCCAGTTTACAGCAGCTACGTGGCCTTTTGCAAGGTCAACAACGTGGATATAATCTCTGACGCCCGTACCGTCAACGGTATTATAATCATCACCGAAAACGTTAAGCTTTTCAAGTCTGCCAACGGCAACCTGAGAAATATAAGGCATAAGGTTATTGGGAATACCCTTAGGGTCCTCACCTATCATACCGCTTTCATGCGCGCCGATAGGATTAAAGTATCTGAGTAGAGCAATAGTCCAGCTATTATCGGAAACGTAAAGGTCACGGAGCATTTCTTCAATAAAGAGCTTTGTTCTTCCGTAAGGATTAATAGCACCTAAAGGCATTTCTTCTTTAAGGGGCATTTCCTTTGCAACACCGTAAACGGTAGCAGAGGAGGAGAAAACAATCTTCTTTACGTCAAATTCACGCATAACCTCTAAAAGTACTAATGTGCTTATAAGGTTGTTATCGTAATATTCAATAGGCTTTGCCACCGATTCGCCAACAGCCTTTAAGCCTGCAAAGTGAATAACTGCATCAACGCTGTTCTCTTTGAATATGCTTCTCAAAGCCTCTTTATTTCTAACGTCTTCCTTATAAAATTTTATAGGCTTACCTACAATTTCGCTGACTCTCTTAAGAGATTCCTCGCTACTGTTATCAAGGTTATCCACCACGATAACGTCATAGCCTGACTTAATCATCTCAATACAGGTATGAGAACCTATATAACCGGCACCGCCGGTAACTAAAACTGCCACTAAAAATCAACTCCAAAATAATAATTGTAAAAGCAAATTATGTATGATATAATAAACTTAAGTTTATACCAACATTACTATTATTATAAGTTTAAAGACATTAAAATGCAAGACTTTTTGGAGAGTTTTTATGAATAGTTTAATTAATCCCGAGGTTTTTACCGAAACCTTTTCCTTTCCTGCCGCGGCGGTAGACAAATGCATAAAGCTTGCCAGCGCCACTCAGCTTAAGGTACTGCTCTTTATTTTCCGCTTTTGCGCCGACGAGCTTAGCACAGACGAAATAGCCGAAAAGCTTTCTATTGATATAAGCGAAGTTAACGACGCTATCGGTTTCTGGAGCTCTATGGGAATTTTAAAAGGAAATTCGGTTGTTATTGCATCTGACACTAAAAAAGCCCGAATTCAAAGTGAAAAGCCCACCCGTGAGGAAATCGCAAGAATGGGTGCTACCGACGAAAAGCTTCAGTTCTTACTCAGAGAAGCCCAAAATTGCTTTGCCCGTCCTTTGCGCCAATCTGAAACCAGCCTTTTAGCTTGGCTTTATAAAGACGAGGGTATGGACGTTTCTGTTATCCTTATGCTGCTTAAATTTGCCGTAAAAGAGGAAAAAGTCAGCCTGCGTTTTATAGAATCTACCGCAATAAGCTGGATTGATGACGGCGTTGAAACCATTGCCGATGCCGAAGCAAAAATGCAGGAGGCTTTAATTTACGACCAGTGCTTCAAGCTTGTTGCCGCCGCTTTCGGAATCACTAAGAGAAAACCAAGCAAAAAAGAAGCTGAGCTTTCGGTTCTTTGGGTCAAAGAATGGAAATTTGACCGTAAAATACTTGAGAAAGCCTATGAAACCTGTATTGATACGATAAGCGAATTTTCTTTCCCCTACATAAAGAAAATTCTTGAAAAGTGGCATAACGACGGTGTCAAAACCGTTGATGATATAAAAGAAGAAAAACCGAAAAATCAAGAAAATAATAACGAATATGCAGATTATATAAACAGTATTATGAATAAGGAGGATGAATGATGGCACTATCAAGTGAAGCGGTAAAATCTGCCCTTTCTTTAAAGGAAGAAGCCGTAAGAAAAGCCGATGCTTTATATGAAAAAGCATTAAACGATGCCGCCGATAAAAATCCTCGTATAGCCGAAATAAACACTGCTCTGTCGGCAATAGGAGCTTCTCTTATGATGGCGGCGCTAAGCGGCAATACCCAAAAGATAAACGAGCTTAGAAATGAAAGCGAAAACCTTTCAAAAGAAAAAGAAGAACTGCTCAAAAAAGCCGGAGTTAAGGATAAAGAATGTTTTTGCAAGGTATGCGGAGACACGGGATATGTCGGCGGAAAGCTTTGCGAATGTATAAAAGCCGTAGCGAAAGAGCTTGCCCTATCAAAAATGGCAGAAATAATGCCTCTTGATAAATGCAGTTTTGGAAACTTTGATATTGATTTTTATCCCGAGGAAGTAAAGGGTAAAATGAATAATATTTTTAATTATTCAAAGAAATACGCTAATACTTTTTCTAAGGACTCCGACAATGTTTTATTTATGGGCAAAAGCGGACTCGGTAAAACCCATCTTTCCATAGCAATCATAAAAGAGGCTATAAAGAAAGGGTATAACGTTGTTTACGGTCCTGCACAGAATCTTTTCAGCGAGGTTGAAAAGGAGCATTTTTCCTATAGTGGAACAAGCGACAGCCTTGACGTTCTTCTCAACGCCGACCTGCTTGTAATTGATGATTTAGGCACTGAGTTTATGACAAATTTTGTTCAGTCACTTTTCTACGATATCGTTAATACACGAATTATGAAGGGCAGACCGACTATTATAAATACTAATTTGTCCATTGAAGAAATTCAGGAGCGCTACACTTCAAGAATTGCATCTCGCTTTATTGGCGAATATAGTATTAAAACCTTCTTAGGAAACGATATAAGACTTAAAAAAGTGCAAAAAAAATAACGGGTTGCTCCCGTTATTTTTTTATTTTAAGTTTCTTTTCTTCGCCTTTTACTAAGCGGAGTATATTGTCCTTATGACGCCAAAAAACTATTATTCCGCCAATAAGGCTTAATCCGATAACTATAAAGTCCGGATAACCATTTGCATCAAAGCCGTTTATGCCTATAGAAAAGCCCACAACAAGAACGGTGGCTATCAAAGTGCTTAACGAAACGATTCTTGTAACAAGCATATTTATGAGGTACCCTGCAAGACCTACCACAATAGCAATAGGACAGCAAAGGGCAAATATTCCAACACTTGTAGCAGCACACTTTCCTCCCTTAAAACCAAACCATACAGGAAAAGCGTGTCCCACCATACAAGCTATACCGCAAAGATATTCTCCATACATTATAATAGCTGTAGCTTCAGCACCAAAAACAAAACGGTAGACGAACATACCTATTAAAACACATAAAGCGCCTTTTAAAGCATCACAAAGGAAGGTTAACAGCCCTGCAGTTTTTCCTGCAACCCTTAAAACGTTAGTTGTACCGGCATTACCGCTTCCGTGGTCTCTTACGTCGGTTTTAGAAAAAAGCTTTGTGAAAATTACTGCAAAACTTATACTGCCTACAAGGTATGAAACAACAGGCGCTATAACGGCTAAAGCTATCATTTTTTATCTTCTCCTCTTTCTCTGATAACAAAACGGATAGGCGTACCTTCAAGTCCAAAAATAGAACGGATTTGATTTTCAAGATAACGCTGATACGAAAAATGGAATAATTCCTTATTATTACAAAAGCAAACAAAGGTTGGAGGGGCTGTGGACGCCTGAGTCATATAGTAGATTTTAAGGCGCTTTCCCTTATCGGTAGGCGGTTGCACGCGGGCCGTGGCATCGGCAAGAATATCATTAAGCTTACCCGTTGAAATTCGCATATTGTTTTGCTCATATACAAAATGAATAAGCTCAAAAAGTCTGTCAACCCTCTGACCCGTTTTAGCGGAAATAAAAATTATAGGAGCATAAGGCATAAATGAGAAATCATTCATAAGCTTCTTTCTGTAGGAATCCATAGTGAAGCTATCCTTAGCAACGGCATCCCACTTATTAACGGCTATAATACATGCCTTTCCCTGCTCCATAGCAAGACCGGCAACCTTTGAATCCTGCTCGGTAAAGCCTTCCACACCATCCAGCATAATTACGCATACGTCACTGCGTTCTATTGCCATTTGGGCGCGTAAAACACTGTATTTTTCAATCTGGTCTTCAACCTTGCTTTTGCGTCTGAGACCCGCAGTATCAATAAAATTATAGACTACCTCGTCCTTAGTTATTCTTGTATCTATAGCATCGCGGGTAGTACCGGCAATAGAAGAAACTATTGAGCGTTCCTCTCCCGAAATAAAGTTAATAAGGGAGGATTTTCCGGCATTAGGCTTACCTATTACCGCTACGTTTATAATATCTTCCTCACTATCTTCATTATCTTCTGCATTAAGATGTTCAAAAACAGCGTCAAGCAAATCTCCCGTACCATGTCCGTGCACCGACGAAACAGCCACAGGGTCGCCAAGTCCTAAATTATAAAATTCATAGAATTCAACAGGGGTTTTGCCAAGACTGTCGCATTTATTTACACAAAGGACAACGGGTTTACCGCTTTTCTGAAGCATGGCGGCAATATCGTTATCCGCGGCGGTCACACCGGAGGTTAAATCGGTAACAAAAATAATAACCTCAGCCGTTTCAATAGCAAGATTAGCCTGAGCCCTCATTGATTTTAATATAATATCATCGGTTTTAGGCTCAATACCGCCCGTATCAACAAGCATAACCTTACGGTTACGCCACTCACAGTCACCGTAAATTCTGTCTCTTGTGACACCGGGGGTGTCATCAACAATAGACAGACGCTGACCGATAAGCTTATTAAAAAGAGTAGATTTGCCAACGTTTGGTCTGCCTACTACAGCAATAACAGGTTTTGACATTTATTACCCCTCCCCCAAAATTTCTTCTATAAGTTCGTAGCCGTCATTTTCTATAGCGACCACCTTAATTTTTAGTTTTTCTTCTAATTCACACACAGTAACGTCGTCTAAAAACATATCGTTTTCATGTCTGAGCATTGATGACGGTATCAAAAGCTTTTCTCCTAAATCCTTGCCAGATACCTGATTTATAATATCTCTGCCCGTAACAAGACCGGCAACGGTAATTTGTTCTCCGAAAAAGTCATTCTTTATAGCTATAACCTGACAATCAAGGTCTTGCCATTTGTTTTTTGCCTTTGAAACTATTTCATTTATAAGCGGATATGCCGCTACCCCTGTAACAACGGTTTTCTTTACCTTATCACAGCCTTTACTGTCATCGATAGCGCGGTTTGCTTCGCCCAGTAAAAGCGCCCACATACCTACCCCGTTATCAAGCTGGTCAAAATCACCGTAAAATTCCTCTTTTGGAATTTCCATTTTAGCCTTTAGATAAAACTCATCGGCGGCATAAACCTTACGTATCCCATATTTCTCAATATATTTTACCGCAAAACCGTCTATAATTTCAATAACTTCTTTCGCACTCTCGCTATTGTAAGGCTCTATTTTTGCAAGATTTTCCCTGTATTTTGTAAGACCAACGGGAACACAGGCGACAGAATTCACATTTTCAAATTCTAATAGGTCAGAAAGACTGCTTTTAAGCTGTTCGCCGTCATTATAACCGTGGCACAAAACCAACTGACAGTTCATACTGATTCCCGCATCATTAAAACGTCTTAAAACGTCAAGACTTTCTCCTGCAAAACGGTTATTCATCATTTTACAGCGAAGTTCCTTATTAGTAGTATGAACCGAAATGTTAACGGGACTTATATGCATTTTTATAATACGGTTAATTTCGTGTTCACTTAAATTAGTAAGGGTTATATAATTGCCGAAAAGGAAGGAAAGACGGGAATCGTCATCCTTAAAATAAAGGGTATCCCTCATCCCCTTTGGCAGTTGGTCTATAAAACAGAATATACATTTATTACGGCAGGAATGTTGCTTGTCCATAAGGTAAGAATCAAACATAGGGCCGAGCTCGTCATATTCTTTTTTATGTACGGTTATTTTTTTAACCTTACCTTCGGCTGTTTCGATTTCAACCTTAAGTCTTTTTTCATTCTGATAAAAACGGTAGTCAAGAACGTCCATAATTTCCTCGCCGTTTAAGGCGAGAATTTTATCACCGCTTTTTATACCTTTTTTATCCGCCGGTGAGCCTTTTATCACCGAATCAATCTTAACTGCCAACCATTTCACCTGCCTCAAAATAAAAAGGCAGAGAGAATAATTTTCCCCTCTGCCCCTTTTTCTAAAATTCCAGATTAGTCTTCTACCTTAACTACCTGACGGTCACCGTAGTAGCCGCAAGCATTACAAAGGCGATGAGGACGCTTGTACTCGCCGCAACGAGGACACTTTACAAGTGCGGGTGCGGTGATTTTCCATAAGTTATTACGTCTTTTGTCTCTTCTAGCTTTAGATGTTTTTCTCTTCGGTACTGCCATTTTAAATACAACTCCTTAATAATAAAAAGTTAATCTTCGTTTTTTAATAGGTGTGCCAAAGCCTGCAGTCTGGGGTCAACCGTTTTGGTTTCGCACTTACAAACGCCTTCGTTTAAGTTTTTACCGCAAATATTGCATAAACCCTTGCAATCCTCACGGCAGAGGTGCTTCATCGGAAGAGAAATGACAATTTCGGTGTAGATTAATTCATCCAAATCAAGCTTATAATCATCTATAACGATTATATCATCACTGTCTGTTCCGGCGATTTCGGGAGCCAAGGACTTTTCAAGCTCTACAGTATGGCAGATTTCGGTTGGTAGCCCGCATCTGTCACAAGGAGCTGAAAAGACATACACCATATTAAGAGAAAGCGTTACAAGACCGGCTCTGTTTGTGATTTTTCCGCTAGTGGTTACGGGCTTTTTGAGCGGATATGCACCCGAAAACTCAAGGTCGGACAAATCAACATTATGGTCAATAGGAAGGGTATAATTCTCGGTTACAAAAAGCTTTTTAAGGTCAAGAATCACACATAGTCCTCCCATCGTTACTAGAGTATTATATCCAATAGCTCAAATTTTGTCAATACCTTATTTTTTATTTTTTGAAAACTCCCTATGTTAAAAAAGTAATGGTTATAGACAATAAAAACAATTGTCTTTTTTGTATTGTTGTGATATACTCAAAAGGAGGTGATTTTAAAAATGAATATGAAAATGTCTTTTCGTTGGTACGGTGAAGATGACCCCGTTTCTCTAAAATACATTTCCCAAATCCCCGGCATGCGCTCTGTAGTTTCGGCGGTATATGATGTTGCCCCCGGAAAAGTATGGAGTGAAGAAAGTCTTGAAAGAATAAAAATGTCCTGTGAAAATAACGGACTTATTTTCGACGTTATAGAATCTATTCCCGTTCATGAGGATATAAAGCTCGGCAAAGAAACTGCTGACAGACTTATCGACGTATATTGTGAAAACATTCGCCGTTGCGCAAAGTACGGCGTAAAATGCGTTACCTATAACTTTATGCCTGTTTTCGACTGGACAAGAACTCAGCTTGATAAAGAAGCCAATGACGGTTCTACAAGCCTCGTTATGTACATGGAGCAGTTAAAGGGTCTTAACCCCTTAACCGACGATATTGACCTTCCAGGATGGGACGCAAGCTATTCTAAAGAGGAAATAAGAGGCCTTATTTCTGCCTACAGCGCTCTTGGTGAAGAAGGTTTATGGAAAAACCTTGAGAAATTTCTTAAAAAGGTTATTCCCGTTGCCGAGGAATGCGATGTCAGAATGGCTATTCATCCCGATGACCCGCCATATCCTATTTTTTCTATTCCGAGAATTATCACCTGCGAAAAAAATCTCGACAGAATGTTATCTATTGTTGACAGCCCTGCAAACAGTCTTTGTCTTTGCACCGGCAGTCTTGGCTGTGCAAGCTTTAATGATATCCCCCGTCTTGTTGAAAAATACGTAAAGAAAGACCGCATTGCCTTTATGCACATAAGGAACGTAAAGAATTTTGAGGACGGTTCTTTTGAAGAAACTGCCCATCTTTCCTCCTGCGGTTCTCTTGATGTAGCTGAAATTGTTAAAATTCTTGCCCAAAACGGTTATGACGGATATGTTCGTCCAGACCATGGAAGAATGATTTGGGGAGAAAGCGGAAAACCCGGTTACGGTCTTTATGACAGAGCTTTGGGTGCCGCATATATAAACGGTCTGTTCGAAGCATACGAAAAAGGCTGATAATTTTACAGAAAGGAAACTACACAATGAATAAAAATGTTATTAATACCGATTTATCGGGTAAGGTTTGTGTTGTTACCGGTGCCGGAGGAGTTCTTTGTAGTTATTTTGCAAAGGTTCTTGCCCGTGCTGGTGCAAAGGTAGCTCTCCTTGACCTTAACGAAGAAGCTGCGAAAGGCTTTGCCGAAGAAATCAACTCCGAGGGCGGTATTGCGAAGGCTTACGCTTGTAACGTACTTGATAAGGCTGTTTGTTCAGAGGTTGCCGAAAAGGTTTTAGCTGACCTTGGTCCCTGTGATATTCTCATTAACGGCGCCGGCGGCAACAATCCCAGAGCTACCACCGATAAGGAATATTACGAATCCGGTGATATTGACGCTGATACAAAAAGCTTTTTCGACCTTGACAGCGAGGGTGTTGGTTTTGTATTTAACCTTAATTTCCTCGGAACCCTTATTCCTACTCAATGCTTTGCTTCTCAGATGCTTGGCAGAAAGGGTTGCAACATAATTAATATTTCATCAATGAACGCCTATACACCTCTTACAAAAATTCCTGCATATTCCGGTGCTAAAGCTGCTATTTCAAACTTCACTCAATGGCTTGCCGTTCATTTTTCAAAAGAGGGTATCCGTGTAAATGCTATTGCTCCGGGATTTTTCTCCACAAAACAGAATGCCAAGCTTCTCTTTAATGAAGACGGCACTCCCACAGCGAGAACCGGTAAAATTCTTGCCGCCACCCCTATGGGACGCTTCGGAAAAACCGAAGAACTTGAAGGCGGACTGTTATTTTTGGTTAACGAGCAAGCCGCAGGCTTTATAACCGGTGTCGTTCTTCCTGTCGACGGTGGTTTTTCTGCTTACAGCGGTGTTTAAATTTTAAAAAGGAGAGAAATTATTTTGGATTTTATTCAGAACACTTTTGGATTTTTATGGGAATTTGCTTCCCAAATCACATGGCAACAGCTTGTTATGTGGCTTATCGGAGGCACTCTTGTTTTCCTCGCCATAAAAAAAGAAATGGAGCCTACTCTTCTTCTTCCTATGGGATTCGGTACTATACTCGTTAACTTCCCTCATTCAGCCGCAATCGGTGACGCAGCCGAGCCAGGTTTTCTCACCACCCTCTTTAATGCGGGTATTTCTAACGAGCTTTTTCCCTTGCTTCTTTTCATAGGTATCGGCGCAATGATAGATTTCGGTCCCGTACTTTCCAATCCTAAACTTATGGTTTTCGGTGCGGCTGCACAGTTCGGTATCTTCTTTACACTTTGTCTTGCAAGTATTTTCTTTGCAGAAAACGATGCCGCTTCCATAGCAATAATCGGTGCTGCCGACGGTCCTACCTCTATAGTTGTTTCCCAGAAGCTTGATTCAAACTATCA
>SVQC01000029.1 GCA_015065585.1 Oscillospiraceae bacterium | reverse complement strand
AGTGGACTTTCAGTCCAGCCAGTAACAGCGGCTTATAGCCGCAGAGCAAACTACCGGCTTAGCCGGTAGTCATGATTTATTAAGGAAGTACTTCGCATCCACCAACGGAACGAATAGAAAGTATAGCACAGCTACCCTCTCCAAAAGCGTTATTAATTAATTTTTTATAGTCGCTGATGAGTTCACTAGGTATATAGCACTGAATTGTACCTGCAAAACCTCCGCCGTGAACTCTACATGCGCCGTCCCCCTGCAAAAACTGCTCGGTGAGAGCAATAGCAAGACATAGTCCTTGACTCTTTACATTATCAGTAGAATAAAGATTCTGTAAATATTTATAAGAAGAATCTCCCGATTCGTTTACTAAATCGAGGAAATGATTAAAATTATCCTGTTTTAGCGACTTGGTTTGTTCAGCGACACGTTCATTTTCATTAAAGAAATGAATTGCTCTGAGCACAGCTCTATCGCCAAACCTTAACCGCAAATCGTAAATTGAGGAGTAAAAATCATTAATATTTACTTCTCTTAAAAATCCTTTACCAAAATAACGACTTATTTCACCACATTCAGTGGTAATATCGGCATAATCCTTAGTCAAATCAGAATGGTCTCCGTGAGTATCTACTACGCAAAGAGTATATCCATGAGCATTAATATCAAAATTGATTTGCTCTACTAACGGTGAATTGGGGTCGGCAAAATCAATTGCCGTAAATCCGCCGTTAGAACAAGCCATCTGGTCAAGCAAGCCGCAAGGTTTACCAAAATAATCACGTTCGGCTTTTTGTGAAATCTTGGCAATTTCAATCTTATCAACAGACGAATTATTATACAGTCCACTTAAAATATTACAGATAAGTACCTCATAGGCTGCCGAAGAAGACAATCCTGAGCCGCCAAGAACCTGAGAAGTGGTATAAGCACAAAAACCACCAATATTATATCCGTTCTTTTTGAAATTAGCGCAACAGCCACGAATAAGAGCAGCAGTTTTACCGATTTCAGCTGTGTTAGGCTCAAGGTCAGAAATATCAACAGGCTCAACAATATAGCCTTGTGACTTAATTTCAACGATATTGTCATTTCGTTCACTAACAACAGCAATAACATCAAGATTGATGCTACCCGTAAGAACTCTGCCATGCTGATGGTCTGTATGATTACCGCCAACTTCAGTTCTGCCGGGCGCAGAAAAAATACGCACTTCGCCATCAGCACCGAAAAAATCTTCGAACTTTTCAACTGCATTTATGTAGCGTTCTTTAGCAGCCGTTAAATCATCATAATTAAGACTTGCAAAAGTGCTATCAAATTTTCCATTAATGATAGCATTTTTAAGTTCCAGAGTGTTCAATTCAAACAACCTTTCAGAATTAAGAAATAAGAGCTAATGTATCACGAGCAATTGCGAGTTCTTCGTTAGTAGGTATAACAAATACGTCAACCTTTGAATCGTCGGTAGAAATCTTAATTTCCTGACCTCTGATATGATTTTTTTCATTATCAATCTTAACACCGAGATAACCGAGATTTTCACAAACATATTCTCTTAATTCAGGGTCATTTTCACCAATGCCTGCAGTAAAGGCAATAGCATCAACACCATTCATTGCCGCAACATATGAACCAACAAACTTAAGAATTTGATATCTCTGCATATCAACGGCAAGTTTTGCTCTCTCATTTCCGTTGTCAGCAGCAGCGCAAACATCGCGGTTATCGTTAGAAATACCCGAAACACCGAGCATACCGGATTTCTTATTACAAATATCGTTAATCTGTGTGGCAGAAAGATTTTCTTTTTCAGCAATAAAAGTAAGAGCAGATGGGTCAAGGGTGCCGGTTCTAGTACCCATCATAAAGCCGTCAAGAGGAGTAAAGCCCATAGAAGTATCGCAACAAACACCGTCTTTAACGGCGGTAATGGAAGCACCGTTACCGATATGACAAACAATAATTTTAAGTTCCTTCTTATCTTTATTCTCAAGGGCAGCAACTCTGTCGCTTACAAAATGATGAGAAGTACCGTGTGCACCGTATTTTCTTACGCCGTATTTTTCATAATACTCATAAGGAAGTGCAAACATATATACCTTAGGCTCCATAGTCTGATGGAAAGAAGTATCAAAGACGGCAACCTGAGGAATTTTTTCACCAAAGGTTTTAATACAAGCTTTAATAGCAAGCACATGTGCAGGGTTATGTAAGGGCGCAAGAGCACCGAGTTCATCAATCTGGTCAAGTACAGTAGGATTAATAAGGCAGGATTTAGAGAAGATGCTGCCACCCTGAACTATTCTGTGACCGATAGCTGAAATTTCATCAAAGGAATCGATAACCTTTGCATTACTTTTGGTCATTGCAAATACAACAGCTTCGAATGCTTCGGTATGTGTGGGCATAGGTGTATCTGCTTCATACACTCTGCCATCGGCAGCTTTGTGAGTAATAGCACCTGTTGTGCCAATTCTCTCACAAATACCTTTAGCAAGTACAGATTCCGTTTCCATATCGATAAGCTGATACTTAAGTGATGAACTACCTGCATTAACTACAAAAATTTTCATGTTTAATTACTCCTATCCGCAATAAGCGTATTTTTTCGTATTGATAAATTTAACCATATATGATAAAATCATACTGTAATTCATCAACACATAAACTAACTATTATATAATAATAGATTTCTTCCTAGTTTTCAAGTATATTTTTAAAAAGAGGTGATAATATGGTCAGCGGAGTAATTTGCGAATTCAATCCTTTCCATAATGGACATCTACACCTTATAGATAATGCTAAAAAGAACGGTAGTAACATTATATGTGTCATGAGCGGTAATTTTGTTCAACGCGGTGAGATTGCACTTTACGAAAAGCATATACGTGCTAGGTCAGCTTTGCTTAACGGTGCTGACCTAATTATCAATTTACCTGTAGGTTGGTCAATGTCCGGAGCTGAAAATTTTGCCATCGGAGGCATCTCCTTACTAAAAGATACTGGCATTGTCGACCGCGTTGTTTTTGGCTGCGAAAACGACGATTTAGAGCTTTTAAAAAATACGGCTGATTTCATAAGCAGTAATGAGTTTTCGGTTAATTTGAAAAATTATATTTCAAAAGGTCTAACCTTTGCATCTGCGCGAAAAAAAGCAGTTGAAAGCTTTTCTAAAACAGCTGCAGAAATTTTGTGTTCTCCTAATAATATTCTCGCTGTTGAATATATTCGTGCCGCTGAAAAGCTCGGATTTAACACAGATTTTTTTCCGGTTTTACGCATTGGTACCTCCCACAACAGTTTAGTGCCAAAAGACAATTTTAGTAGTGCCAGCGCTATCAGAGAAATGATTAAAAACAATGAAGCATTTGAAAATTATATTCCAAAAAGCACTTATGATTTGCTAATGGCTTCTCCTTCTTCAAAATTTGAAAATATAGAAAACGCTATTCTTTTTATGCTTAGGTCCTTGTCCCTTGATGATTTAAAAAAAATGCCGGACATCAGTGAAGGGATTGAAAACAGAATTTATGAAAAAATCAAAACCGCTTTGACGTTTGAAGATTTATTAATGCAAATAAAAACCAAGCGTTATACTCTTGCCAGAATTCGCCGTATACTTATGTCTGCTGCCTTTGGTATAGATAATTCTTTTATAGGCGCAAAACCTCCATATATTCAAATTTTAGGATATAATAACACAGGAAAAGAACTATTATCTGAAATTTCTAAAAAGTCCCCTATTCCCCTTTTAGTTTCCTCTAAAGATTTAAAAAAATTAGACGATTTCGGTAAAAAGGTTTTTGAAGTTGAAAGCACTTCTACCGACCTTTATTCACTTGCCTTTGACCTGCCGCTAAACTGTGGAAATGAGTTTACTATTCCTGTTGTAAAAGTATAAAAAAGTATCTGATAAAAATTCAGATACTTTTTATTTTACAGTATATTTCTAATAGCATCTCTAAGAGAAGATACTCCGATTACTTTAATGCTGTCGGGTATATCTTTTAAAATGTGAAGAACACATTTGGGTACGATACACTTAGTAAAACCTAGACGTGCCGCCTCATTAATTCGTGTGAGAGGGCGAGAAACCGAACGTAACTCACCTGATAAACCTATTTCTCCGAACGCTAAAGTTTTTTCGTCAATAGCTATATCTTTTAGACCTGATACAAGCGCTAAAGCAACTGCAAGGTCAGCGGCAGGCTCATCAAGCCGTAATCCGCCTGCTACGTTTACATATACGTCAAGATTTGAGAAATACATTCCTATTCTTTTTTCGAGAACAGCTAAAATAAGATTTAAACGATTATAATCAAAACCCGTTGATACTCTGCGGGGATTTCCGAAACCTGTAGTAGTCACAAGTGCCTGAACTTCGGATAAAATAGAGCGAGTACCCTCCATAAAACAACCGATGCAACTTCCGGAAATATTACCATACCGCCCAGAAAGCAGTGAGGCAGAGGGATTTTCAACCTCTACAAGACCTATATCACTCATTTCAAAAACGCCAATCTCGTTGGTTGAACCGAAACGGTTTTTTACGGCTCTTAAAATTCTGTATGAAAGATTGCGTTCACCCTCAAAATAAAGCACGGTATCGACGATATGCTCTAAAATTTTAGGACCCGCAATATCTCCGCCTTTATTAACATGACCTACAATAAATATCGGAATATTGTTGGCTTTTGCGACTTTCAAAAACATATTTGTAGTTTCTCTTACCTGAACTATACTACCTGCTGATGATGAGAGTTCGCCTATCTGCATCGTTTGAATTGAATCAATGGCAACAAAATCCGGTTTTTTTGCTATAATAAGTTCACAGATTGCCTCTGCATCTGTTTCGGCTAATATGTAAATATTATCATTATTTACGTTAAGCCTTTTTGCACGTAATTTAATCTGAGATACCGATTCCTCGCCCGAAATATATAATATTTTTTTATTACTCGGCAGTTTATTAGCAAGTTGTAATAATATAGTAGATTTACCGATACCGGGGTCGCCGCTTAAAAGCACAACCGAGCCGCCTACAATGCCTCCCCCGAGTACACGGTCAAGCTCGTTAATACCGGTTACAATTCGGTTTTCATCAGTTATAAACGCTTCTGATAGCGAAACGGCTTTTACATCAGTCAACGAACCCTTAGAGGCAGTACTTCTAAAATTATTATCAATAATGGTTTCTATAAGGGTATTCCATTCACCACAACCGTTACATCTACCACTCCATTTTGCAAATTGCTGTCCGCAATTATTACAAACAAAAGCATTTTTAATCTTTCCTGACATAATAATCCCTACCTATTTTTTTCTTTAATTATTCCGTTATATATCGCGAAAGCCAACTGTTTTTGGTAATTCTCATTTTTAAGCAATTGAAGTTCACTTTTATTGCTCAAAAAACCACATTCAACTATTATAGCGGGAACTTTTGCATTATATAGTAAAAAAGCACTTTTAGTCGCCTTTTTAACCACCCTTTCGTTTTCCGGTTGTAAAAGTTCCTTAATTGAATTTTGAACAGAAATACTGTATTCTCTTGATTCATCAAAATTCGGCGAATAAAAGACCTGAGCACCTTTTGCATAGCCTGAAGTAAACTTATTAAGATGAACACTGACGAAAATACTATCTGGATATTGTTCCATAAGTTTAAGCCTGTTATGTAAATCACTTTTCTTGCGAGAAGAAATCGAGGCGTCGCTATTCTCCTCTGTTCCAGTATCAATTGTGCGAGTGTATATAACATTATATCCGTCAATAGAAAGCATTTCACCAAGATGTAAAGCTATATTAAGATTTATATCTTTTTCCGCAGTACCATCACTTGCCACCGCACCACCATCAAACCCACCGTGGCCGGCATCAATTATAATAGTTTTAGACAATGACGATTTTGCTGAAGAGATGGCGACTTTTTTATCAATACAGCCCATTGAAGTAACAAAAAACAAAAAACTAAAAAACAATACAGAGAAACGTTTATAAATATTCACTCTTTACTCCTTTACTAATATATCAAAAATTTATTGACTTTTGCAATAAATGTTTATGCATAACAAAAATTTTTATGTTATAAAATGCAATGATGACTACCGATTTTATCGTTAGTCATCATTTAAATTAATTTTATAGATTTCTTCTGTAGCAAAAGCTAGTTTGGTAACAACATTTTTAATGGTCGGATAACAATAAAACGAATCATTTTCTGTTGAAATATCGACACAGTCATAAGGCTTTATATAGCAATAATCATATTCGATATGAAGACTATTTGTCTGCAACGGTTTACGATTAATTTCATATTCTTGATTTCTATATTCACCCTTAAGAGTAAAACCGTTGTTTATGTCGTGAGTAAGTTTAGCTGTGCCTAACGATATAAAACTCCAACATCTTGGGAACGAATATACTTCGACAGTATCTTCAAAATGATAGGTTCCATTTGCAACCTGCTCACGAACATTCGCACGTTCCCATTCGAACCAGTCTGGCACGTGACTGAATTCGGTTTCGCCGGTTTGGGCTGACAAAGTACCGTCAGTATTAAGATTCCATTTTTTACCGCATTCCTTACAGAAAATTTTAGTTCCTGAAGAATCCATAACAAATTCTTTTTTACAATTGGCACATTGGTAAAGAACTTTATGAAGACCTTCCGCTCTGAAAGGTTCGGTTATCAAAATACCATTATCCTTTTGATATTTATAATCATCATATTGTAAAGCGACTTTAACAGTATTATTAATTTCTGCAACCGTCATTTCTTCTGTTTGTTTTGAGGTTAAAATTTGCGTAAAAGTAGTATAAAAAGGAACTTTACGTTTTTTTCTGAAATTCCAGAAAGGAGAGTGCAAATGGTTACCGTGATGAACAACCGCAACAACAGGAACTTTATTGTGCTTTATTAGTTTTCCAAGCGATTCTGGAATATATGAAGTTGTGCCACACGGAGAATATCTTGCTTCAGGATACATTGACATGATGTCTCCCCTTTTAAGCACTTTATTTATGGATTTTATAAGGTGTATATCCATTGTAAACTTTCTGGTACAAATTGCACCTATAAGCTCCATAAGCCATGGTCTGCGATAATAACCATCTATACTTACAACATTGTTTACACGGTGAGGAAAAGTTCCCATTGCCGCTAACTCAAAATCGATAAAATACATATGGTTACTTAACAGCATATATGGTGGCCTTAAACCTTCCATATTAATTTTTTCTATTTTATATTTTTTACCTATAAGCGTTATCTTAGACAAAAGCCATATTAGGTATACAATGATTTTAGGCTGTCTTATCGGATATTTCGCAGTATTATAGCGTTTTTTGTTCTTATAATTAACAAGGTTTTTCATAATCTTCCCCCTTTTTTGCTATTATACTTTATAAACATTCTTTTTTCAACATAATATAACTATTATTGAAGTATAACAAATTTTATGTTATAATACCATATATTTATTTTTAGGAGTAATTTTATGCTTATAGCTGGAATAATATTACTGTCTTTAATTATTTTTATTCTATTAACTTCATATATTTGTTTTCGTAAAACTTTTTATACTAGCAGAAAAGAAATCCATGGAGAATTTGATTTACCCGAGGGTGAGATATATAAACCATATAAAGACATTATGGTTAATTGGATGAAAGAAATTAAAGGTACTGAAAAAGCAACTTATACACTAACATCCTTTGACGGATTAAAACTTGTGGGTAGATACTATGAAAATTTCAAAAATGCTGAAATAGAATTAATGTTCCACGGATACAGAGGCGATGCAAAGCGCGATTTATGTGGCGGTGTTCAGAGATGCAAAGTTCTCGGCAGAAATGCCTTCATTGTTGACCAAAGAGCGTGTGGTGACAGTGATGGAAATATTATTACGTTTGGTATTAATGAAAAAAAGGACTGTATCAGCTGGATTAATTTTTTAATAAATGAATTCGGAGACGATGTAAAAATAATAATTACAGGAATTTCAATGGGTGCAACAACAGTTTTATTGGCTGCGGGAGAAAAGCTACCTAAAAATGTTATTGGAGTTCTCGCAGATTGCGGTTTTTCAAGCGCAAAAGAAATAATTAAAAAAACTATTAAGGAGATGAATCTTCCTCCAAATCTTGCTTATCCTTTAGTTTATCTTGGAGCGAAAATTTACGGTAATTTTAATTTAAATGAATCTAATGCTGTAGAAGCAGTGAAAAAGGCATATCTGCCAATTATATATTTTCATGGTGAAAGTGATAACTTTGTGCCTTGTGAAATGAGCAAAATTAATTATAACGCTACCATTTCAAAAAAGAAACTTATTACAATAAAAAAAGCAGGTCATGGTCTTTGCTACCTCGTTGAACCTGATACTTACGTAAAAGAACTTTCAAATTTCTTTAATTAATAAATTTATTTACATAATTTTACTATTTATTTTATAATTACACTTGAAACAAGGAATAATATTTGTTATACTGTTTTTTGTAGTATTTTTTTAATTGAAATGTGGTGAAAAAATGGCAACTGCAGGTTTTGACAATAATAAATATATCGAACTTCAATCACAAAACATTCGTGATAGAATTAAAATGTTCGGTGATAAGCTTTATATGGAATTTGGCGGTAAATTATTTGATGATTATCACGCCTCCCGTGTTCTTCCGGGTTTCCAACCTGATTCAAAGGTTAAAATGCTTCTTAGCTTGAAGGACGATGCCGAAATCGTTATTTCTATTAATGCAGATGCTATTGAAAAAAACAAACGTCGCGGCGATTTAGGTATCACCTACGACTTAGATACATTACGATTAATCGATGCTTTCCGCGGTATTGGTCTTTACGTCGGCAGTGTTGTAATCACATTTTTTACTGGTCAGCCTTTAGCTCTTGCTTTTGAAAAAAGGCTCAAAAATTTAGGTATTAAGGTGTACAGACACTATCCCATTCCCGACTACCCTGCTAATATTCCGCTGATTACAAGCGAAAACGGTTTTGGTAAAAATGATTATATTGAAACTACTCGCAAACTTATAGTAGTAACTGGTCCGGGTCCTTGTAGTGGTAAAATGGCTACCTGTCTTTCGCAGTTATATCACGAGTATAAACGTGGAGTAAAAGCCGGTTATGCAAAATTTGAAACATTTCCTATCTGGAATATTCCTTTAAAGCATCCCGTTAATGTTGCTTACGAAGCCGCTACAGCTGACCTTAACGATGTTAATATGATTGACCCTTTCCATCTTGAAGCTTATGGCAAGACTGCCATAAATTATAACAGAGATATTGAAATATTCCCCGTTGTTCACGCTATGATGGAAAAAATTATGGGTAAATCTATTTATAAAAGTCCAACCGATATGGGTGTGAATATGGTAGGCTTTGCTATCAGCAATGACGAGGTTTGTATCAAAGCCGCAAAACAGGAAATCATCCGCAGATATTATTCTTCCCTATGTTCTGTTCGTCAAGGTATGGGTGAACATGATGAGGTTTCAAAAATAGAACTTCTTATGAATCAGGTTAATACAAGCAGTAATGACCGAAAAGTAATTGCAGCTGCTAATGATAAAGCAAGGTTAACAAATGCACCCGCTACCGCCATTGAACTTCCTGACGGCAGAATAATTACCGGTAAGACATCTTCTTTATTAGGTGCATCTTCTTCAATGCTTCTTAACGTTTTGAAAGAGCTTGCCGGAATTGCGGATGATGTTAAACTACTCTCCCCCACAATTATTGAACCTATTCAAGTTATGAAAACTACTGCTCTCGGTAATCATAATCCCAGACTTCATACCGATGAAGTACTAGTCGCGCTTTCTATTTGTGCAGCTACTGATGAAAACGCACAAAGGGCTATGGCTAAGGTTAGTGAACTTCGTGGTCTTGAAGCTCATTCAAGCGTAATTCTCTCTCGTGTTGATGAGCAAGTATTTAGAAAGCTTGGAATCAATTTAACCTGTGAACCACAGTATCAGACAAAAAAGCTTTATCACACTTAAAACTAAAACCCTTGAACGAACGGTAAATGTCTTTAGCGAAGTTTTTATTTTAACATAGAATAATATATCGGGTTAGAACCAGCATCGCATTTGTACGTACAAATGCACTTGGGCAGTAGCCCAAACCCACGAACAACAGAAAAGAGAAGATTCGTTTTTTAGGCGAGTCTTCTCTTTCTTTTTGTCTGTATAGTGATATGCTGACTAAAGTCAGCGTGATATTTTCTTTTGAAAATCCTCGCCTATGGCGAGATATTTCAAAATGAAAGTGATATTAAACCCTACGGGTTTAGTGATATTCTATTCGCCAGTAAACTTGCGAAGCAAATAACACTCGGCTGAAAGTCGAATATCACTGCGTAGCAATACAACTCGCCGTTAGGCGAATAGAGCTGTAGAAATGTTCGCTAAGAACATTTCTACAAAAGTTCAAGGGTTTCTTTTAATTAAATTGTGAATTATAAAGCTTACTATAAAATCCGTTAGCTCTGATTAATTCGGCATGATTACCTTGCTCAGATATTTTACCATCCTGCAAAACAATAATACTATCTGCATTTTTTATAGTTGAAAGTCTATGAGCAATAATAAAACAAGTTCTATCTTTCATCAGTGAATGCAGAGCTTCCTGAATTTGTATTTCTGTACGTGAATCTACGTTAGAAGTCGCTTCATCAAGAATAAGCATTGGAGCATTAGAAAGAATAGCACGTGCAATTGTAATAAGTTGTTTTTGACCTTTAGAAATATTAACGCCGTCATCTGATAAAACAGTATCATAGCCTAGTGGTAAATGCTCAATAAAAGTATGTATTTTAGCTGCTTTGGCAGCCTTGATAACTTCATCTATCGTAGCGTCTTCTTTACCATACGCTATGTTTTCAAATACAGTACCGTTAAAAAGCCATGTGTCCTGTAAAACCATTATAAATGCTTTTCTTAAATCTTTCCTCTTAATCTTATCTGTAGCTATACCGTCAATAAATATGTTGCCTGCGTTAACGTCGTAAAATCGCATCAACAGATTTATTATAGTAGTTTTTCCTGCGCCTGTAGGACCAACAATTGCTATGGTTTTTCCTTTATCTGCCGTTATAGACAAATTTTCAAGAATTTTTTTGTCATTCGTGTATCCAAAACCGACGTTGAAAAAACTTACATTGCCTTTAACTGCAACAAGGTCTTTTGCATCAGCATCATCAACTTTTTCGGGTTCTTCATCTATTATTTTAAAAACACGTTCTGCAGCAGAAAAAGCCGACTGAAATTCATGAATAATATTTGCAAATTCATTAATAGGGCCTGCGAATTTTCGCGAATACTGCACAAATTGCGCAATACCGCCAAGTGAAATGAAAAAAAGCGAACCTGTTTTAAATACACCTGCTGACGAATACATGTATAAAATTCCGCCAAGTATCATGATAAATGATATAGATAGGTTATTAATAAGATTAACGGTAGGTCCCATAGCTGATGCATAATACTCCGAATTATAGTACGCTTTCATTGCTTCTTCATTACGATTATCAAAATTTTTACAAATCTGTTTTTGACGGTTATAGCACTGAATAGTTCTGCAGCCGGAAAGCATTTCCTCGGCGTATCCGTTTAATTCGCCAAGCATTTTAGAACGGAGTTTAAAAAGCGGTCTGACTTTTTTTGAACGATATCTTGTAAATATTATTGAAACAGGAACAGTTACGACAAAGACAATAATCAAAGATCGCGAGATATTCCACATAAAAATCAGCGAACCTATTACCGTGTAAATGCTTGTCATCACCTGAACAACATCATGGGAAATTGACGTATTTACAGTATCTATATCATATGACATTCTGCTCACTATATCACCAACCGATGTAGCATCGAAAAAGCCAATAGGTAATCTGATTAACTTTTCAAATAATTCCGTTCTCATACGTCCCACTATTTTTTGGCTGATGTTAATCATTATTATTGATAAAATCAAAGAAAGCACCGCAGATAATGCATAGCATATAATCATTTTTACAATATTAGACTTTACTTCCTCGAAATCAACACCGTTTGCAGCCGAAATCGCGTCAATCGCTTGACCGGAAAAACGAGGTCCCATCAGCGCCAATTGATTTGAAAGAAGCGTCAAAATAATGGCGATGACAAACAGTGGCCACACTTTAAGCATATAGCCTAAAAGTCTACATAAAATACCTAGTTTGTTTTTGGATGTGTTTTTAATCAATTATAGCACCACCCATCTGCGAATCGCTTATTTCTTTATATTCCTTACAAGTTGCGAGTAGTTCATCGTGCCTACCTTTAGCAATTATTTTTCCTTCATCTAAAACAAGAATTAATGAACAATTTTTAACAGTACTCACTCTTTGAGCAATATTTATTACAATTGTATCTTTAAAATTTTCGTTTATTGCTTGTCTTAAGATCAAATCCGTCTTATAATCAAGTGCCGATGAACTATCGTCAAAAATCAAAAATTTCGTTTTTTTTGCTATAGCTCTGGCAATCAATAGTCGTTGCTTTTGACCTCCGGATATATTAGTACCCTTCTGTGATAATATATGTTCATATTTATCGGCAAAATTGTTAATAAAGCTATCTGCCTGAGCTATTTTTGCCGCAAACTTTATATCCTTATCGCTGATATCTCGACCAAACCGAATATTTTCATTAATGGTGTCGTTATAAAGAAAATCGTTTTGCATTACCGTTCCAAAGTATGAATATAATTTATTTTTTTCTATAGTACGTATATCTTCTCCGTTAATATAAATCGCACCGCTGCTAACGTCATAAAAACGTAATAAAAGCTTTACCAAAGTTGATTTTCCACTGCCTGTTGCACCTATAATTCCAAGTGTTTGTCCTTGCTTTAAAGAAAAATTAATATCACTTAAATCTTCTTTTTTGCCGTTGTATGAAAAATTGACTTTTGAAAATTCAATAACATTTCCATTATAATTTGGTTTGTATTCGTGAAAAGAAAAGACAGGCAATTCTTCTTCACACAGTAATACCTCTTCAATTCGTTTTGCTGAAGCAATACTTTTGCTAGCCATAGTAAATACGCGGGACAATACCATAAGCGACATAGAAATCTGAGTAAAATACTGAATAAAAGCGATTACGGTTTCGGGGGATGATAAATTATCAGTTACTCTCGCCGCGCTTATTGCAATGACAGCTACAATACCCATATTCATAAATAAATTCATTACAGGATGGACGGAACCCATAACAATTCCTGCACTCATTTCATCCTTTATGAGAGTTGTATTTACTTTATTAAAACGATTATGTTCATATTCCTCCTTTGATAGAGCTTTAATAACCCTTATACCCTGCGTATCCTCTCTTACAACCCTCACCATATTATCAATGGATTTTTGAACTTTGCTATAAAGCGGTATGCCTTTTCGCGAAATTAGATAAATGCATGTAAAAATTATCGGAATCGTCGCTATCATGACAAGAGATAAGTAACTATCCATTATGAGCGTTATAATTACACCGCCTATAAGCATTATCGGTGAGCGCACACCCATTCGCTGCATAACCGTTACAAAGTGATGTATATTATATGTATCATTAGTAATACGAGATTCTAACGAAGCCACAGTAAATTTATCGGTTTGTGCTGCTGAAAGATGCAAAGTTTTTTCAAATAAAATATGTCTGACCTTTAATGAATAATCTCTTGAAACGGTTGCGGCCATACGGTTAGCAACAATATTTAATATACATGCCGTCGCTGAGCATATTATCATTAAAATGCCCCAATAAACAATTAGTTTAACGCTCTGTCTTTTTATGACATTTTCAAGAATATGAGTTAATATATACGGTAAAAATAACTCTGCTAATGTTGCAGATACTTTAATGATAAAACCATATGACATTCTCGGAAGAAATGGTTTTAAATATTCTAGTAATGTTTTCATTTTTGTAAGCTCCTACTCTCCATATATAGATGCGCTCTATCAGTGATTTTACCTAGCACTTTTTGAAAGACTTCCAATTCTTCTTCACTTATACATTCTGTTAGATAGTTATTCCATTCTTTTGCAAGTTTTAGTATTTTCGGCATTAAACCATTTAATTTATCAGTTGGATAAACTTTTAGAGAACGTTTATCATTAGGGTTCGTTTCACGGAAAATAAAACCTTTAGCTTCCATAGCATCTAAAGCACGCGTTACGTTACTTTTATTTATACATAATTTTTCCGAAATTTCTTCTTGAGATATACCAGGGTTTTTAAAAACACAAATTGCATATCCATGATGATTCGGCTTTATAATTTCTGCTTCTAATTTATCTCCTCTATAGATAATGCCACAACGGCTGATGGTATTAATTTTCCTCATAATAAATATCATAATTTACCTCATAAAATAATAGTTGCAAATGCAACTATTATTTTATGATCTTTTTAAAAACTTGTCAACATAAAAATCACTTGACAAAAAAGGCGTTAAATATTATAATAACAACTGCTGTATGCGGATATGGCGGAACTGGCAGACGCGCTAGATTCAGGTTCTAGTCGGGGCAACTCGGTGCAGGTTCAAGTCCTGTTATCCGCACCATCGTCCAAACCTAGTAATAATGCGGGTTTGGGCAATTTTTTATGTTCTAAATTTGCTCTAATTTTAGTCTCAAAATGCCTCTTTTTTAGTGGTAGACATTGGTAGACATCATCAATTTATGTATGGGACGGCTACTTGCCGTCCTTCTTTTCTCTCTTAAGATTCAAAGTCTCGGAAATCTTTCCGGCAGACTTTAACTTTGCACCGTACTCTAAATGACTATAAATATTGGCTGTTGTTGAGTAATCCGAATGGCCTAACCAATCCTGTATCTCTTTTAAGGATACTCCGTTAGCAAGTAAAAGTGATGCGCAGGAATGTCTTAAATCGTGATACCGAATCTTCTTCAGTTTGTTCTTTTTAATAATAATTTCAAAATGCTGTGTCAGATAGTCGGGCTTAAGTAATACACCCAAACTGTCTACGCAAACATAATCAAGATAATCTTTACAGTAGGAACCTTTTGCTTTCTTGCGACAGGCTTCCTGCTGTTTCTTTGTCTCAAGCAGTAGTTCTTCAATTTCGGGGATTAGCGGTAGTGTGCGGATACTTGCTTTGTTTTTAGTTGTATCCTTTTGCACCACAATTTGCTGACCGTCAAGCACGGTCTTACAAACGGTATGGCGGATACAAAGAGTTTTCTCTTTAAAGTCTATTGCACTCCACTTTAATCCTAAAACTTCGCTACGGCGTAATCCATAATAGGCTGTCAGAATAATTGCAACCTCTGCAGGATCGCCTTTAATAACTTCAAACAGTTGGTTTAATTCATCTTGATTATAATGCTCGGCTATATATTTTTGCCTCTTCGGAGTCTCAATTCTTGCCGCGGGGTTCGATGGTATGTAGTCCATCTTCACCGCATAGTCAAGAGCCTTGCGGATAATGACATGATGCTTAACTACCGAATTCCACTTAGTACCCTTTGTGAGCATTGTGTTATAATACTCTTGAATGTCCTTCGTGGTTATCTTTTGCAGGGTCATCTTCTTTTCATCAAAATACGGATTAATTCGCTGTTCTATAAAATATTGATAACCTCCGTATGTAGTGATGAGCAAGGTGCTTTTAACCATTGCAAGCCAATTAGATAAAAATTTTGAGAAGAGAATATCTTCATTCGGTTTATCTGACTGCTTTTGTTTAAGTTCTAATTCGAAAGCTTCCATTCGTTCTTTTAAAATTGCTTCAGCTTTGCGAATGTTACCATTTGCCGTCAGTCCGGTAGACTGCCATTTTTTCTTTCGCACGCCGTTTTCATCTTTATAAGAGATTACGGTGTGCAAATAACCGCGTTTTTCTTGTACGTTGCCTTTTAACATACTTCCTTCTTTCTACATACCCTAATTTCGAATACTCTCCTTCATTCGCCTTTGCAGAAATATTTACAAAGGCATATAAGATATGTATGCCGTACAGACAAAGGCGGTCTGTACGGTGCTTGTTTATGCTTTTATAACGTACTTAATGATAGAACGCTTAGTAATTAAATAACGGGAAGTGTCCGGTGTATCATTCAATAATTCTAAACGACCGCTTCTTATAAGTTCATAAATCTTTTTTCTTCCCATATGTAGCATATCACAAGCTTCTTTTACCGTTACGATATCTTTAAACTCGGTAAACATAACGGTATAATACTTATCAACTAAGTCAAAATCATTCAATAAGCAAACCTCCTTTTATTTAAAGTTTTGTATATGCGGTGTGCTTTAATTTGGTACACCTCATATACTATTTGTTGCACTACTTGTGCTTCTTCTCGGCGGTGTAAATTTTGGTTACACTTACACGATGATGACCAAGACTCTCACTGAGATTACGCTCAACATCCTTTACACCGCTATCAATTAAGCGCTGTTTACGCTCCTGAGCATAGGTGTATCTAAGACCATGCCAGGTTAGCGTTTCCATTCTCGGCTTTTCATTTTCGCCAACAAACTTAGTGCGGTTACGATAGGTAAACTTTTTCCTATTATTAATCACCCAATTTTTTAGTGATTTGATTTCCTTGTCGATACCACGATACTTGTTTTCGGAAATTAAGCAGTCCCCGGGTTGCAGATTATTCATTCTCGCATACTTGTATAAGTCGGATAAAAGTTTCTTCTGCTGCGGGGTTTCTACCGGAATGGAGCGCACATAGCCTCCCTTACCTTTAACGCATACCTCGCCGCGTGTAACTGCACGAGTTACATCTTCAACACGCAGCTTTGCGATTTCGTGAATACGAAGTCCAAAGCGCCAACCGATACGAATACCAAATACTACGTCAGTTCTACCCATTGCATCAGCAACCGAAATAGCTTTATTGATTTCCGCTACCAACCACGCCCTGTTTACCACGCCTATTTCGCGAGGCAAAAGTTTTAACGACTTGTTTTCGGGTAATTTGTTTTTACCACCACAAATTTTGTAGAAAAAACGAATACCGCATAGTTCTGTTCTGATGGTTGCAGGCGAAGCGCCTTTAGACTTCAATTTTTCAACATAAGCATATACGTGTTTTGCTGATATGTTCTGGACCTTCTGACAGTGGAACTCTTTTTCACAGAACAAACAAAATCTATCAAAAGCGTTCCAGTATCTGATTCTCGTTCCAAAGCTGCCGACATTAGTTTTAATAGCCGCGGCATTAGCTATTCTGGATTTCCCTAAGAAATCCGACATAGACATCACTCCCGTTTATATTTACCACGAACTCAGAAATACAATTTACTAATTAGCGGATCGTAAATCTTTTTTCGTTGCCCGTGCAATAAACTGCTCGGTTGGGATTTTTTCTTCTGAGCCGCTAATCATCAGAATCAAAAACTCGCAAATGTTCAGTTTATGTAATGAGCAGATAAATAAAGGAGCTATATATCAAAATCAAAAGTTTTTACCTTTGATTCGATAACAAAATATAGTAAAACTTTTTTAGAAGTTTCAAGAAAAGATTAATTTTTCGAAAAAATAGGTTGCATTTATCCTATATTTTGGGTATAATAATACCAGAGGTGATAAAAATGATGGTTAATACCGATAATTTAGTTGCTATGACCGAAGCAAATCAAAATTTTTCAAAGGTTGTCCGCACTGTTGATGAAAGCGGTTTGGCTGTTATTTTAAGAAACAACAAGCCGCGATATGTAGTTGTTGATTTTGATGAATACAACAACATTGCCGCTGCTCTTCAAATGCGCAAAGCCAAAATTGACGGTGCCGCCGATAAACTTATTGACGAAAATATGGAAGCATTACTGGAGTTGGCTAAATGATACTTTTAACTGTCGAAGAAATAATCGAACTCCACGATAAGCTTATTGATCGTACCGGTGGCAGTCACGGACTTCGTGACCAAAGTCTTTTGGAATCTGCGGTTTACAGTGCTATGTCTGGCTTTGAAGGTAGCGAAGCATATCCAACGGTCGAAGAAAAAGCCGCAAGATTTATGTTTGCTCTCACAAACAATCACGCTTTTGTTGACGGCAATAAGCGCATAGGTGTTTTTACAATGCTAATGACTTTACAGCTCAACAATGTGAAACTCCGCTACACACAACCCGAGCTTATTTCTCTCGGTCTCTCAGTTGCAGATGGCAGCAAAGACTATGATGAAATATTAGCTTGGATCATAGAACACAAATTTTAGAAGTCAGTCCTGAGGTTAAAGCCTTAGGGCTGATTTTTTCTCTATAAATATAGAAAACAAAAAATCTTGGTTCAAGAAATCATTATTTTCGTTTATAAACCTTTTCGAAATTTATTAACGAAAATTATTCTCTGTACGAAAATTTTGCCGCCCGTCATTTAGAAATGAGAGTCATATATCATATAAAAATGATAGGCAGGCATAGTACGCCCATTGGCATCTACTTTAAATTCCTGTGCGTTTCTCACATTTTCAAGTCTAACTCTGCGTACTATGCCTGCACCGCCGCCCCTCCGAACACTGTTCTCCGGGGCGTTTCTATTTGGGTGACCCTAAATAAAAACGGCGGCTCTCAAAATGATAGTCATAGTCATTTCGAAAGGATAGTCATCTTTATCATCAATCATTTCGAAAAGAGAGTAATCTGTCATAGCAAAACGAACATCATATCGAACTTTCTTTCGAAAAGAAAATCATTATCATTTCAAAACGCTGGTGTTACGCTTGATAAAGATAAATCGGTTTTGGAAGGCAAAATTTTATATCTGCTTTGGCTGAAAGCCTTGCAATATGACATATTGCTTCATTTTCATCCTTTGCATCTAAAGAAATTTTGCTCAGACAAAACTGCTACGCACCTGAAAACGAGCTATTTTTCAGGGATAATGTGCACGATAAAATGCAGACATACGAGCGTATTTCAAGTTTTGAGTGCACATTATAACGAATAAAAGCCGTTTATCAGGCGGTTTATCCTTATCAAGTGTAACACCCATATTTAATTGTTCCAATAAGGTGAGTACTTGGTTGCTTTCCAACCTGCGTATACCTTCCTCTCAGGAAAGGCGTTAAAGATACATTTTTAACACGCAATGCCAAATACTGATCATTAAAATCAGCGACAGATAAACTATCTTAGCAGGGCTTTTCATACGATTAAAAGCACCGTAAACATTCGGATCTGTGAACGAAAATACGCCCACACTGATGCAAGTTTTTTACACGATACCATCCGGTCTGCCGTGTACACAGGTTCGGATTTAATTCGGCAAATCCTAAACCGAGTAACGTAATAGGTCGATTGTATCCAACAATGCCTATTTCCATATATCACCTTGTCCGTTACTAAACCGTGATAGCTCTATTGCCCCGTATTTCCTGTTCCTTTGGTCCTACGGATAATCAGCCAGAGCGTTCGCTGATGAAGTTATACCTTAACTTCAAAGGGTTCTCTGCTAAAAATTCACAGTCTGCCGCAGAACTCAGACTGTAGCACTCGGCTCCAAAACTTTGATGCAACTAATTTCCCATGTGTCAATCACAAAATTTAAAACACTCCTTCTTAACTCCGTCATACGCCAATTTTCGAGTGTATCGACGGGAATATATTTGAACCTCGTTTAGAGGAATCAAAAACACCATAAAACAAAGAAAGACACCTATCACGAAAGATAAGTGTCTTTGTTTGCTTTATCGTAAGCTTTACGAAAGAGCATACCAATACACTTAACCTTCT
>SVQC01000028.1 GCA_015065585.1 Oscillospiraceae bacterium | reverse complement strand
ATTTTTCTTTTGAGGCATAATACTTGAACCAGTAGTATAACTGTCATCAAGCTCAACAAATTTGAATTCCCAGCTTGACCAAAGAATAATTTCTTCACTGAATCTTGATAAATGCATCATAATCGTAGAAAAACAGGAAAGAAGTTCAATACAAAAATCTCTGTCCGAAACACCGTCAATACTGTTCATCATAATGCCGTTAAAGCCAAGACGCTCAGCCTCAAAAACTCTATCGGTATTATAGGTAGTTCCCGCAAGGGCGCAAGAGCCTATTGGAGAATAATTCATTCTGTTCAAAGCATCATTGATACGCTCAAAATCGCGTTTGAACATCATAGCGTATGCGAGAAGATGATGAGCAAAAGTAATGGGTTGAGCGCGCTGAAGATGTGTATATCCAGGCATAATGGCATCTTGGTTTGATTCAGCCTTATCCCTTATTACCGTAATAAGATTTTTAAGAAGTTTACCAATTTCATCGCATTCTTCTCTAAGATAAAGTCTTATATCAAGAGCAACCTGGTCATTACGACTTCTCGCAGTATGAAGCTTTTTACCGTTTTCACCAATACGGCTTGTCAGCTCTGCCTCAATAAACATATGTATATCTTCAGAATTCTCATCAATTTGCAGTTTACCGTTTTCAATATCCTCTAAAATACCGGAAAGTCCGTTTAAAATATCCGCATATTCTTCTTTGGTAATAATACCTTGACGACTAAGCATCATAGCGTGAACCATTGAGCCGGTAATATCCTGCTTATACATACGAGAGTCAAAATGTATGGAAGAATTAAAATCGTCAGCCTGTTTATCAAGAGCTTTATTAAACCTTCCTGCCCACATTTTTTCCATTACTTTTCTACCTCAAATTAATCTAAATTGTTCTTTTTCTTCATTTTAGCATAAACCTTTGTGGGAAGACCGTAAAGATTGATAAATCCTGCTGATTCTTTCTGGTCGTAAACATCATCCTCATCAAAGGTTGCGATTTCACTGTCATAAAGCGAATATGGAGAAGTAACACCCGCATTGATAATGTTACCCTTATAAAGCTTAACTTTAACGTCGCCCGTAACGGTTTTCTGAGTAGTCTTAACGAAGGCAAGAATAGCTTCGGTTAGAGGAGTAAACCAAAGAGCGTTATATACGTTTTCAGCCAACTTCTGAGCCACTAATGACTTATAGTGGGCAGTATCTTTATCAAGGCAGATAGTTTCAAGAATCTGATGAGCTTTATAGAGAATAGCACCGCCGGGAGTTTCATAAACACCTCTGCACTTCATACCTACAAGTCTGTTTTCTACGATATCAAGAAGACCAATACCGTTAGCACCGCCAAGCTCGTTGAGTTTTGAAACAAGAGCAACAGCATCCATTTCAACTCCGTCAATTGCGGTAGGTACACCCTTTTCAAAATGAATAGTTACATAGGTAGGCTTATCGGGAGCCATTTCGGGAGAAACGCCCATTTCAAGAAAACCTTCTTTATTATAAAGAGGCTCATTTGCAGGGTCCTCAAGGTCAAGACCTTCATGACTTAAATGCCAAATGTTCTTATCCTTTGAATAGTTGGTTTCTCTGTTAATTTTCAGAGGAACATTGTGTGCCTCAGCGTAATCAATTTCTTCTTCTCTGGATTTAATATCCCACTCTCTCCAAGGAGCAATAATAGGCATATCGGGAGCAAAAGCCTTAATAGCCATTTCAAATCTTACCTGGTCATTACCTTTACCCGTACAGCCGTGGCAAATAGCATCAGCGCCCTCTTTAAGCGCAATTTCAGCAATACGCTTAGCTATAGGAGGACGAGCAAAAGCAGTACCTAACATATAATCCTCATAAAGAGCGCCTGCCTGCACACAAGGAAACACGTAATCTTCAAGGAATTCCTTGGTTAAATCTTCAATATAAATTTTCGAAGCGCCGGTCTTGATTGCTTTTTCTTCAAGACCTTCAAGCTCACTTGCCTGTCCAACGTTACCTGACACAGCAATGATTTCGGGATTGTTGTAGTTTTCTTTAAGCCACGGAATGATAATAGAGGTATCAAGACCGCCTGAATATGCAAGAACTACCTTTTTGATTTTACTTTTATCCATAATTTTTTCCTCCATAACTTATAATTCTTTAACAATGTTAGCATTATAACACTTAGCGTATAAATATGCAAGTTTTTCTGCATATAATTTTTGTCGTTTCGCTAAATACTCTTTTTCTAACAAAACGTACTAAATAATAGCAAATGTTTTTGTCTATTTTGATAATAAATATGCTTGTATTTTTGCATAATATTTGCATATTTATTCAATTTATTCTATATTTTATGCAAACTTGGTTAAGATTTATACATTTCAACAGCCGGTGTGTTCTCACATCGGCTGTTTTTAATTATTTATTGTTCTTAATTTCGTTAATATCAAAAGGAGTTGTCTGATAAACGAAATAGTTAAGCCAGTTAGAATAAAGAAGATGAGCATGAGAACGCCATTTAACAAGCGGTGACTTTTCCGGATTATCATCAGGATAATAATTTTCAGGCACGTCAATAGACTCACCCTTCGATAAATCTCTCATATATTCATCATGCAGTGTGTTTGCATCATACTCGGAGTGACCGGTAATAAATACCTGTTTACCGTTTTCGGTAAGTACAGCGTATATTCCTGCCTTTTCTGAAGATGCTACAATTTTAAGAGCATCTACCTTCTCAATATCTTCCCTTTTAACAGTAGTATGACGGGAATGCGGCACAAAAAATTTATCATCAAAGCCTCTAAGAAGCATTGAATTTTTATAATCGGCAGTATGTTCAAAAACACCGAAAAGCTTACTGTCAAGAGAATATTTATTTATACCGTAATGATAATACAGACCTGCCTGAGCTCCCCAGCAAATATGAAATGTGCTGTGAACATGAGTTTTAGTCCATTCCATTATTTCACAAAGCTCATCCCAATACTCAACCTCTTCAAATTCCATTTTTTCAACGGGAGCGCCGGTAATAATCATACCGTCAAAGGTTTGCTCTTTTACATCTTCAAAGGTTTTGTAAAAAGCTAAAAGATGCTCGGATGAGGTATTTTTTGAATGATACGAGCTTGTATGAATCAATTCCAATTCAACCTGCAAGGGAGTATTTCCGAGAAGTCTGGATAACTGTGTCTCCGTTGCAATTTTATTTGGCATCAAATTAAGAACGAGTATTTTTAAAGGACGAATATCCTGAGTGAGTGCCCTTTGCTCATGCATAACGAAAATATTTTCATTAAGCAGAGTTTTAACAGCAGGCAAATCATTTGGAATTCTGATTGGCATATTCTATGTCAACTCTCTTTACATTTATATATTATCAAGTGCAGAACGAATATCATTAATAAGGTCTTCGCTGCTTTCAAGTCCGCAAGAAAAACGAACTAGGTCAGGAAGTACACCGGCAGCAATTAGTTCTTCGTCGCTCATCTGGCGATGAGTAGCGCTTGCAGGATGTAAACAGCAGCTACGTGCATCGGCAACGTGGGTTTCGATAGCGGCAATTTTAAGTCCTGCCATAAACTTTTCAGCAGCGCTTCTACCACCCTTAACCCCAAAACTTACGACACCGCAAGAGCCGTTGGGTAAATACTTTTTAACCAGTTCTTCATCCTCACTGCCCTCAAGGCCGGGATAGGTTACCCAAGAAATTCTGTTATCAGATTTTAAGAATCTTGCAACGGCAAGACCGTTTTCACAGTGACGTTTCATTCTTACGTGAAGGCTTTCAATACCGAGATTAACAAGATAAGCATTCTGAGGAGACTGAATTGAGCCTAAATCACGCATAAGCTGTGCGGTAGCTTTAGTTATATAAGCACCCTCAAGACCAAATCGCTCGGTATAAGTAACTCCGTGATAGCTTTCATCCGGAGTACAAAGTCCGGGAAATTTCTCTGGATATTTAGTCCAGTCAAATTTACCGGAATCAACAATACAACCTCCTACGCCGCTTCCGTGACCGTCGATATATTTTGTAGTAGAATGAGTTACTATATCTGCGCCGAATTCAAAAGGACGACAATTAACCGGTGTAGCAAAGGTGTTGTCAATAATAAGCGGAACACCGTTTTTATGAGCGACTTTTGCAAATTTTTCAATATCAAGAACAACCAAGGCAGGATTAGCGATAGTTTCACCGAAAACAGCCTTAGTATTAGGACGAAAAGCTTTATCAAGCTCTTCCTCACTTATATTTGGAGAAACAAAGGTAAAATCAATACCCATTCTCTTCATGGTAACGGCAAAAAGATTATAGGTACCGCCATAAATTGCAGAAGAAGCAATAACGTGGTCGCCGGCTGACGCGATATTGAATACGCTGTAAAAACTTGCAGCCTGACCTGATGAAGTCAGCATAGCGGCAGTACCACCCTCAAGCTCACAAATTTTAGCGGCAACATAGTCATTTGTAGGATTCTGCAAACGGGAATAAAAATAGCCTGAAGCTTCAAGGTCAAATAATTTACCCATATCGCTTGACGACTCATATTTAAAGGTTGTGCTCTGTATAATAGGTATCTGTCTGGGTTCACCGTTTCCCGGACGATAACCGCCCTGAACACACTTAGTATCTATATTATAATTTTTCATATATATTACCTCCATTATAGCCTAATACTAAGTATACACCCTATTTTTTCTAAGTCAAGTAAAATAAGATATAATTTTGCACGATTTTTCGTTATATTTTCACAAAAATTGCATATTTAGATATTTTTTTGTTGCAATACACTACAGGTTGTGGTATGATAACTTACGCAGACAGTTCGCTGACGGGTATGTGAATTAACACAGTGCGTTCTGTCCCTATAAAACGCCGACCGTCTGGGTAGTTAAGTTGTTTCTTAGCTACTTATTTTTATGCTTAAATTTATGTTGCATTTTTAACAATGTTTGTGCGGAGGAATATAAAATGAATTTTAACGAGTGGAAAAATTTTAACGGTGGTCGATGGAAAGAATCTATAGATGTACGTGATTTTATACAAAACAACTACCGTCCTTATGAGGGTGACGGTTCTTTCCTGTGCCCTGCTACAAAGCGCACAAATTTAATTATGGACAAATTCCGCATTCTTCAGAAAAAGGAACAGGAAAACGGAGGTGTGTTAAGCATTGATGTCGACACCGTATCTTCTATCTGTTCTTATGCCCCCGGTTATCTTGATAAAGAAAACGAGATAATTGTAGGTTTTCAAACCGATGAACCCTTAAAGCGCGGTGTTAACCCCTTTGGCGGTATCCGTATGGCTCGCGCTTCTTGTGAAGCTTACGGTTACAAGCTTTCAGAAAATGTTGAAAAAGCCTTTAAATTCCGCACAACCCATAATGACGGTGTTTTTAGAGTTTACACCGACGAAATGAAGAGTGCACGTCACTGCGGACTTCTTACCGGTCTTCCCGATGCTTACGGCAGAGGTCGAATCATCGGTGACTACCGCCGTATAGCTCTTTACGGTATTGATGAGCTTATTAAAGCAAAACAGACCGATAAAGCCGAACTCGGCAAAAAGCTTATGGATGCCGATAATATTCGTCTTCTTGAAGAAGTAGCACAGCAAATTAATTTCTTAGGACTTATTAAAGAAATGGCTGCTATGTATGGTTTCGATATTTCTAAACCTGCAAAAAATGCTAAAGAAGCTATCCAGTGGACCTATTTCGGTTACCTTGCCGCTAACAAAGAACAAAACGGCGCCGCTATGTCTTTTGGCAGAACCAGTACATTCTTTGATATTTATATTGAACGTGACCTTAAAGACGGCACTTTAACAGAAGAAGGTGCACAGGAACTTATAGATGACCTTGTTATTAAGCTACGTATGGCTCGTCACCTGCGCACCCCCGAATATAACGAACTGTTCGGCGGCGACCCAATGTGGATTACCGAAAGTATTGGCGGTATGGGAGAGGATAACCGTACTTTAGTCACAAAATCATCTTTCCGTATCCTCCACACCTTGCGCAATTTAGGTCCTGCCCCCGAGCCTAATCTCACCGTTTTATGGAGTGAAAGACTCCCAGAAGCCTTTAAGGCCTATTGTGCCGAAATTTCTATCGATACCGACTCTATCCAGTACGAAAACGACGATATAATGCGCTCTTCATACGGTGATGACTATGCTATTGCTTGTTGTGTATCTGCCATGAAGGTTGGCAAGCAGATGCAGTTCTTTGGCGCACGTACTAACCTTGCCAAGCTCTTATTGTTAGCCATTAACGGTGGCACCGACAATATGTTCGGTACTAAAATAGGTCCGCAGATGGGACCGATTGAGAGCGATGTGTTAAATTTTGACGAAGTAATGAATCGTTTCCGTATTTACCTTAAGTGGTTGGCAAACTTATATGTAAATACTATGAACTGCATTCACTATATGCACGACAAATACGCCTATGAAAAAAGTCAGATGGCTCTCCATGACACAAAGGTTCAGCGACTTATGGCATTTGGCGTTGCCGGTCTTTCTGTTGCCGCCGACTCCTTCTCGGCTATTAAGTACGCAACCGTAAAGCCTATCCGTGATGAAAACGGTATAATTGTAGATTTTGAGACTATTGGTGACTTCCCAAAATTCGGTAACGATGATGATAGAGTAGATTCCATCGCACACGATTTACTCCATGATGTTTCTAAAGAGTTAAAGAAAACACCCACATATAAAAGTGCAGTTCATACACTTTCTGCCCTTACCATTACTTCAAACGTAATGTACGGCAAAAAAACCGGAAGTACCCCTGACGGCAGAAAGAAAGGCGAACCATTTGCTCCGGGTGCTAATCCTATGCACAACCGCGAAACTAACGGCGCTATAGCTTCTCTTAACTCTGTATCAAAGCTATCATATCTTGATGCAAGAGACGGTATTTCCAACACCTTCTCCATAGTTCCGGATGCTCTTGGTAAATCAAGAAAAGAACGAGTAAACAACCTTGTTTCTATCCTTAACGGATATTTCTCCAACTGTGCTCATCACCTTAACGTAAATGTTATGAACCGTGAACTGCTTATGAAGGCTTACGAAAACCCAGAGGAATTTCCTAACCTCACCATTCGTGTTTCGGGATACGCCGTAAACTTCTGCAAGCTTTCAAGAGAGCAGCAAAGAGAAGTAATTTCCCGTACCTTTCACGAGTGTTGCTAATATGCTAAAAGCTAAAATCAACTCCTTCCAAAGTCTTGGCACGGTTGATGGACCAGGTGTTAGAGCAGTAGTTTTTATGCAAGGTTGCCCATTAAGATGTCACTGTTGCCATAACCCTGATAGTTGGCACATTGAGGACGGAACCGAAATCACACAGGATGAATTATTTAATAAAATCATTCGATGTAAAAAGTATTTCGGAGACAACGGCGGAGTAACCTTTTCTGGCGGAGAACCCCTTATGCAGTCAGAATTTCTTTGCGAGTTTATTGAAAAACTCAAAAAAGAGAATATCCATACTGTCATTGACACAAGCGGGTGTATTTTAAGCGATACTGCAAAAAAAGCCCTATCAATATGTGACCTTGTTTTGCTTGACTGTAAATATACCAATAGCGACGATTATTTAAAGTACACCGGTATGTCTTATGACAGTTTCTTAAAAGCAATTGAGTATCTTTCTTCGATTAATAAACCCATTTGGCTGCGGCAGGTTATAATTCCAAGTATTAACGATAACAATGAATCTGTAAATCTGCTTTTTAAACTGAAAGAAAAGTACCCTAATGTTCAAAAAATCGAACTTCTTCCCTTTAGAAAGCTTTGCGCGGAAAAGTATAAAAATTTAAATATACCCTTTCCTTTTGAGAACATCAGTGAAGCGACAAAAAGCGATATTGAAAAACTATATAGAAAAAGCCATCTCAACTCTCGTTAAGATGGCTTTTCTTTTATTCTAGCTTCATATTAAGGCGAAGATTATCAGAAATCATAGCAATAAACTCTGAATTGGTAGGTTTTCCACGCTGATTTTGGACTGTGTACCCAAAGTAAGATTCAAGCACTTCAACGTCTCCTCTGTCCCAAGCCACCTCAATAGCATGACGGATAGCTCTTTCCACACGAGAAGATGTGGTTTTGAAATTCTTTGCGATAGTCGGATAAAGAAGTTTAGTAACGCAGTTTATCATCTCACTGTCCTTTACCGAAAGCATTATTGCCTCACGTAAATAATTGTATCCCTTTATATGAGCCGGAATTCCTATTCTATGTATTATGTCGGTTACCATAAGTTCAAGCTCAGTTTCGCTTAATTTCTTGCCTTTACTTTTAATAAATAAATCATTATTGACAAGACCGGAATATTGTACAATCCTTTCAACAAGTCTCTCAATCACGAAAGGCCTTATAAAATAATAGGTAGCTCCCGCATTAATAGTTTCCTTTTCAAGTCGGGCATTATCAAAACCTGCCATTGCAAAAAATGCAGGTTTGTTAAAGTTTTTACCCGATACAGATTGCATTACGCTAATAATATCTGCGCTTGGCATAAAAACATCAGCAAGAACTATATCCGGTTTTAATTCCTCTATTGCTTCAATCAGCTTAATACCGTCTTTTTCACAGGTATAAACATCAAGATTACACCCCTTAAGTGCATTAATACAGCTAATTGAAAATTCGCTATTGTCATTTGCCATCAAAATTTTACATTGGTTTTTCATTATTTTTCCTCCTGTTTTTAAGTTTGTTGTCATATTCTAACATTTGATTTGTCATATTTCAACTTTTTCGCAAAATATAACATTTATTTTAGAAATTACTAAATTTTATTAAGTTTAAATTTGTAATTTATGCATTATTTATACTTTATTCCTTATTTTTTTAATCGCAAAATACGACAATGCAACAATCAGGAAAAAGATTTAGATAAAAATCGGCAAAAAAAGCCACCGGACATTATCCGATGGCAATAATTTTTATTTAATTTTAAATTAATATTTCTTTTTACATCACCCGATTTTTATTTTACAAACCGTTTTTCGCCATAAGAATAAATTCATCTTGTTCAAATTTGGTAAGGTCAATAAACCGTACGCTCCACCCACAAAGGCGCACTTGAAGATTTTTATATTTTTCAGGCTCTTTTTGAGCCTTAATTAAGGCTTCAGGAGTTAGTACGTTAAAGTGAACGGTAAGTCCGCCGTTTTTAATAAATGCAAGAAGCAGGGATTTAAATGCCAGCATCCCCTTTTCACCCTTTACAGCAGAGTTATGCAAAACAACGTCAGCAACATAACCGTCGACGCACTCGGTCGAGTTAAGTTTTAGCAATGTATTAAGATATGCAGTTACACCACTTTTATCCTGACCGGTTGTCGCGGAGGTGTTTTTAGAAAGAGCCTCACCGTTCAATCTACCATCAGCAGAAGCTGCCGTCCACTTACCAAGGAAAAATCGCCAGTCAATAGAAAACATACCCATGCGGAAAACACCATTTCTTCCGTTAGGCTTATTATTAATCAACTTGGCAAATTTGTTATAGACGTCTATTGAAAACTGGTCCGCTTCAGCATCATTATTTCCAAATTTATTATATTTGTTTTTGACTTTATTTTTGAGTTCTGTATCAAGTTCCCAATTAGACAAGAGCACCTTTTTAAGATAATCAAGTGTAATTATCTTTTCTTCAAACACCATTTTTTTAATAGCCATAAGGCTATCTACAAGCGTAGCTATACCGACTCCAACAATAGATGTATTGTTATATTTTGCACCGCCCGAATAAATATCAATACCCGACTGGCGACTTTCTTTGAAGGTGGGCGATATAATGAAGGACGGACATACATTATGATAATGCTTTTCAAAACTTTTTATACTGTCCATACATGATACGGTCAAATACTCAATTTGCTTTAACACGGCATTATAGAAACTGTCAAAATCTTCAAAATTTTCTCCCGTTTTTATTGAGGTTTCAATGTCTTTCATAACATCAAATCCGTTATATAAAGCAAACTCCAAAGCTTTTGCAAAATTAATGAAGCCGGCACAGGTAGAAGGAACCTCTGTTGCTTCAGCGGCAGGCTCATAACAACCGTAAATAATGCTGCGCTTTGCATCTTTATCCGAGATACCAATTTTCATCAAGGATTTTTCAATAATATTAGTATTAGCAAATACAAAGCTGCTTTTACCTTCCCTAATCATTTCAAGAACAATATCTACAACCCTATCATCAATTTTATCATGGTACATAACATGAAATTTCGGATCATAAATATCAAGTTCCCTATAATTTTGCAAAAGCCTGAAGGTAAGTTCGTTTGTTGCATCATTACCGTCATCGTCAGTTCCGCAAATATAAAATGGCATATTGGCAAGAACTTTATAGCAAGATATATTCCAAAAGAAATACTTAATAATTTCGTCTAGCTGTTCAACAGTAAAATCGCCGGATTTTAAATCGCTAACATAAAACGGATAAAGAAGTCTGTCAAGGCCGCCGAGCGAACGAACAACAACTGTATCAACATAAGTAGATATTGTATGAATGCAAAGTAGCAACTGCATAGCTTGAGCCATAGTTTTAGGTGCAGAGGTAGCAAGGGTATAAAAATTATCGGCAACAAATCTACTTTTATCTGTGCCTATTTTTTCATAAATTCTTGCGTACCGCAAAAAGTAATTTATAACCGATTTGTAAACGGCAATCCTTTCAGCATAATATCCGTTAGTATCATCATAAGTAGATAAATCCTCTATTACGCCGGAAATCCCTTTTTCTAAAAGGTACTTCCAATCAGGCGCTATATGACTAAAATCCATATTAGGACGCATGGCAAAGGAGTCTCTGAGTCTTGCCTTTTCATTATCAAGACAAACATCAAAATACTTTGCCGTTTGTTCGTTTAGAACCCGACTCATAACGGTAGCGTGATTTATTCTAAAGGCAAAAATATTATCGAGCTGTTTATCTAAAGAGGCATTTTCTAAAATAAAAGAAACGGCTCTCATTTTTTGGGAGGAAAAAGTACCGTCAGTTTCAAAAAAATCAAGAGTATTATTGATAAGAATTCCCTTTTCAATACCCTCAGCAAGTGGTTCGTTTTCAAAGCTTTTTTCAATTTTAGTTCTAGAAATATCAAAATTATTCCACATAAAATCACCTTCTTCATATTATATTTTTTTACATACATAGTAAATGAAAATTAATAACAATTATTACTTTTCGAACATAAAAATATTGACAGTTACTTTTTAAAGTACTAAAATACAGATAGGTGATTTATATGAAAATTACAAATTCCGAACATAATATAGCAAAAATTTTATCTGTCAATTCCGGCTGTATTGCGCCATCACATGTCAATAACACTTCACGGCACAGCGATTGTTTTGTTTATGTAAAATCAGGTTTTGCCGAATACATATTTAACGGTAAAAAAATAATTGCTAAAAAAGGCGATTTGATTTTCCTTTCCTTTAAAAGCAAATATAAAATCAATGTTACAGATAATAACTATACCTTTATATTTGTAGATTTTTTCTTAAAAAATGATAACACTTGTGTTTTTGATAATGAGATTTATTCTTCAAAAAGCGTCAACTTATTAAAAAATGATTTTGAAAAACTTTACACACTTTGGAACAAAGGTAACTTTTCTGATAAAATTTACTGTAAAAGTATTATTTATAAAATATATTCAGAAATTGCACGACTTGAATTTACCGAGTATGTATCCATTGACAGACGAGAGCAAATCGAAAAAGCCGTCCAATATATTTACGATAATTTATGCGATGCTTCACTTAATATAGGTACTCTCAGTAAGTTATGCCATATAAGCGAAGTGCATTTTAGGCGAATTTTTTATAAAATTTATCACACTACCCCTATTAAATTTATAACCAAGGCAAAACTGAATAAAGCTTATGAATTACTTAGAAACACCAGTATGCCAATTTCGCAGATTGCAGAAAACTGTGGATTTACAAATCAATATTATTTTTCAAAAATATTCAAAGCCGAAAACAAACAAACGCCCAGTGAATATCGCAGAAACAATGCCAACATGCTATAAATGACTGAAATCTTCTTAATACAAATCATAAAATTTTATCCATATTAGGTATAATATAAACTTATATGCTTTTTATTATTTTAAACAAAAGAAAAAAACCTTTTTAATCCCCTTTAGTTAAAAACGACAATTTTATTATAATCTGTCGTTTTTCGTTGCATTTTTTACCACCTTATGTTATAATAAATGCATAATTGGGAGAATATGGCTTTTAGTTATTTTTTCTCAGCGTCAATATAAATATTGACGAAATTATGAGTATAATAATATAAAAAGGAAAAGAGGTACTTTTATGAAAAACTTAGACTTAAGTAAGTACGGTATTACCGGCGTAAAAGAAATCATTCACAACCCTTCTTATGAAGAACTTTTTGCCGCTGAAACCGACCCCACTCTTGAGGGCTTTGAAAGAGGTCAGGTTACCGAGCTTGGCGCTGTTAACGTTATGACAGGTATTTACACCGGCCGTTCACCTAAAGACAAATTCATCGTTATGGACGAAAACTCCAAAGATACTGTTTGGTGGACTTCTGACGAATTCAAAAATGATAACCACCCATGTAGCGAAGCTACATGGAAGGTTTTGAAGGATATTGCTACTAAACAGCTTTCCGATAAGAAACTCTATGTTGTTGACGTTTTCTGCGGTGCTAACGAAGACTCCAGAATGTCTATCCGATTTATTATGGAAGTTGCTTGGCAGGCACACTTCGTTAAGAACATGTTCATTAATCCTACCGCCGAAGAGCTTGAAAACTTCGAGCCCGACTTCATTTCCTACAACGCTTCTAAAGCTAAAGTAGAAAATTTCAAAGAGTTAGGTCTCAATTCCGAAACCGCTTCCGTTTTCAACATTTCTTCTCGTGAACAGGTTATTCTTAACACCTGGTACGGCGGTGAAATGAAGAAGGGTATGTTCTCTATGATGAACTACTACCTCCCTCTTAACGGTATGGCTTCTATGCACTGCTCTGCAAATACCGATATGAACGGTGAAAACACCGCCCTCTTCTTCGGTCTTTCAGGCACTGGTAAAACCACTCTTTCTACCGACCCCAAGCGTCTCCTTATCGGTGACGACGAACACGGTTGGGACGACAAGGGCGTATTCAACTTTGAAGGCGGTTGCTATGCTAAGGTTATCAATCTTGACAAAGAATCCGAGCCTGACATTTATGCCGCTATCAAGCGTAACGCTCTTCTTGAAAACGTAACCGTTGATGAAAACGGAGTTTGTGATTTCGCTGACGATTCCGTTACCGAAAACACCCGTGTTTCTTACCCAATTGACCATATTGAAAAAATCGTTCGCCCCGTATCTGCTGCTCCCGATGCTAAAAACGTAATCTTCCTTTCTGCTGATGCTTTCGGCGTACTTCCTCCCGTCTCTATCCTTACTCCCGAACAGGCACAGTACTACTTCCTCTCAGGCTTCACCTCTAAGCTTGCAGGTACCGAGCGTGGAATTACCGAACCTACTCCCACCTTCTCTGCTTGCTTCGGTCAGGCTTTCCTCGAACTTCATCCTACAAAGTATGCTGAAGAACTCGTTAAGAAGATGGAAAAGAGCGGTGCTAAAGCTTACCTCGTAAATACAGGTTGGAATGGTACCGGTAAGCGTATCTCCATTAAGGATACCCGCGGTATTATCGATGCTATCCTTGACGGTTCTATCCTCAAGGCTGACACTAAGACCATCCCTTATTTCAATCTTGCTGTTCCTACCGAGCTTCCCGGTGTTGATACAGCAATCCTTGACCCACGTGATACCTATGCTAACGGCAATGAATGGGACGAAAAAGCAAAAGACCTTGCTTCTCGTTTCGTTAAGAATTTCGTTAAGTATACCGGTAACGATGCAGGTAAAGCTCTTGTTGAAGCAGGTCCTAAACTCTAATCGTTAAACTAAAATTCAAAAAGCATCCTATGAGGTGCATTTCCTTACGGAATGTGCCACCAATGGGATGCTTTTTTATTTTACTATCAAAAAAAGTAATAGTTATATATTTGTTTTTCAAAATTATTGTTTTGTTTTTAAGCTTTATAATTAAAAATTTTTATGATAATATTATATAGGGTGAATTATTTTGAAAAATCCTATAGTTCTTATGACAGCAATCACGGGAAAACCCGATGCCACACAAATTGAAAACTATATAAAAAGCGTCCATGACCGCACTATTGATGAAATACTGCTTTATCCACGGTCCGGATGTGAGCTAGAATATTTGAGTGACGAATGGTTTGATACCATTAAAATCTTCATTGATATTTCAGAAAAATACAATATATCGATATGGCTTTACGATGAATTTAATTGGCCCTCTGGCGATGCCGGTGGACGTGTTACCATCAACCCTGAATTTAGATTAAAGGCTATTTATACAAAGGGCGAAAACAAGGGTCAAATCACAACTGGCACTGCAAACGAAGACCTGTTTAATGTAAAATATTATCCTGATTTGCTATCCGATGATGCCGTTGACATATTTATTAATTCAACGTACGAAAAGTACTTTAAAAAATTCGGTCAGTACTTCGGAAATAGAATTTTAGGCTTTTTTACCGACGAGCCCTCTTTCGGTTATTGCTGTTTTGACAACTGTCTCCCTTACTACGACGGCATAAAGGAGGAATATTCAAAAGCATTTTCCCGTAATTATGAGAGCGACCTTGAAAACAATTATAAGTTTTTCTGTAAAAATGTTTACCGCATTGTGTCGGAACGGTTTTATAACTGCTATATTGCAAAACTTAGTAGTTGGTGCAAAGCTCACAGCGTTTTACTAACCGGTCATTTGTTTTGCGATTCCGAACCACGTTCTGCTACAAAAAACAACGGTGATTTTCTTAGTCAGCTTTCTTCATTTGATATACCCGGCATTGACGAAATTGCAACACCTTTAAATAAACAAGAATTTTATAAATACAGTACATATTCGCTATTCACTTCCATTGAATACGCCGCTAACGATAACGGCGCTATGGCTGAGCTTTTTGCCCTTGGACCTTGTGATATGTCCTATGCTCAAAAAACGGCAATGCTTTATTTTGCATCCTGCTTTAAGGTTAACCGTTACTTTATGGGTGTATCTCCTTTGGATTTAAGAGGCAACAGTAAAATAACAGATTATTTTAACTGTATTTCTGCAGACCAACCTGATTTCGACGGAATGAAAGACTTATCTGCCGAAGCAAAGCAGGCGGCTGAACTTTCAAAAAAAGACTTTACGCCCGACGTTTATATTAAATATCCTTATGAAATTTTTGCACAATGCCTCAACGGTGAATTTTTAAGCGCATTGCCATTCAACCACCTTTTAAACGAACTTGTTTTAAGGCAAATTCAATTTAAATTCATAAATAACGAGGATTCTGCCTCCGATGCCCCTATAATAAGCTTTAACGACAAAATGCAGTATCTCTTTAACGGCTTAGTTACAGATGATAAAAAAGTTATAGCCTCATATTTCAAGAAGCCTCCTACCGTTACCGATATCAACGGCAATTTACCCGATGGTATTTTTGTTCGCAAATATGACGACGGGACTTTTGTTGTTATAAATCTTTTTGGTGAAGCCGATACTTATTTAATAAATAATAAAGAAATCTGCCTGAATACTCACGGTGTTTATATAAGCAGTACCGTGCCAAAAACCTTCAAATACAGTAAGCCTTTAAAAGCAGAATTTTTTGTTGAGTATTTAAATAAAAATATTATAAGACATTTCTTTTTGAGCGAGGAAAGAAAAGCGAATTTATATTTTGATGATGATATGACTGTAAACTTTGCCGTAAGAAATGATGCAATAGGTTTAGTCAACGATGAAATATTAAGATTTAATAAGCCTGATAATTCTTTACCAAGTGGCCTTAAAGACTTATATTTGATATCGACACCGCAAAAATTCAAATGTGGTAAAAATGAGCTTTACTGTGATAAAGACTCGAAATATCTTCCCGGTATGTTTATTATCGGCGATTTTACCGCAACCCCAAATATGAAAGGAGAAAATTTTGAGCTTAGGCTTTCGGAAAGAAAAAATAAATATAAAGTTGGACAGTATATAAGAGATTACGGTAAAATTAATTTCACTACTAAAGTTAAAATACCTCTTAATGCTAAAGCTATAGAAATTAAAGGCACTACCCTTTATACAATTCTTTTTGCCAATGATAATATGCTTGGGGAAAAAATATTTTCGCCATTTGTCTATGAAATCCCAACAGATTTACAAGGTAAGAAAGTTAATATAACTATTTTGCAATGTTCAAGTATTGCACCGATTTTTTCTGATATAAATTACTATGAACAGCACGGAAAAGATATAAAATGGAAAGGCACTCCAACACCCCAGGATATTAAATACGGTTTTAACGAGATAAATTGGTTATATTGAGCAAAAGCACAGTTCACAAACGAACTGTGCTTTTTTACATATTACTAATTTTCACATCTAAGTTATCACATTCCAATAACATTAGAGCAGTAATTTCTATTATTTTCAATAAGCCGGCAACAGAAATATATTCATACGGCTGATGCACTGCACCGTGTCCATCGGGTAAATCAAAATCCCTGACATTAGAAAGTGTTGTGCCGATTTCAATAGCACACTTAATAATACCCGCATTTACATTATTAGCATCCGCAATTATGTAATTTGCCATATCCTCTACAGAAATGTTATAAAACAACGGTTCGTATGTATAATAAAATCCCGTTGAACAGATTATATTCACTCCCGATTGTTCAGATATACGCTTTAATAATTCGACATTTCTTCCAATATTAACGGGCGTGCAGTCAATAAAAGTATTTAAACCGTATTTTGATTTTAATTTTTTTAAATACTTCACAGAAGCATTTAAAAGCTCTTCTTTATTAATATAATCTTTTCCTACCATAGAGTATAAATATTCACTATAGCAGCAAATATGCTCATGAGGTAGTGTGACACCTATGCTTCTACAGGAAACATTTCCCAAGACAGTTTTTATCATTTTTGTTCAGTTCTTTCAATTATTTCATCTTGTATACATTCTTTTAGTTTCACAAAATAATCCGAATATCCAGAAACTCTGACGCGTAAATTTTTATAATCTTCAGGAGTTGACTTTGCTTTCTTTAAATCTTCTTTAGATACGTAAGTTAATTAAAAATGAACTCCACCCATTTTAAAATATGAAAGTAGAGCATCAACTGTTTTTTCAAAATTTTCGTTGTTTTTTATTAGCTGTTCTTCTAACAAAATATTAGTAACAGTCGAACCACAAGCAATTCCGTTAGGGTCAACCTTTGCAACGGAATTCAGTAACGCTGTCAATCCGTTCTTATCATAACCGCCACTCTGTCCAAGTCCAAATTTGAGTATATCGCCGTCAAATCTACCATCAGGAGTAGCTTTGGTTTTCTGACCAAACCACTTATGATGCTCATTATATCCGATAAGGTCACCAATAAGCCAATGATATCCAAAAAGATTTGTTTTATCTTTTAAAAATTCGTAAAGACTTTGGTAAAGTTTTTGTGCGACAAAATTGGAACGCTCAGTATTATTGCCGAAGAAATCGCCTTTATTTATTATTAATTTGCGTAAATCCTCAAAGCCGCGCCAATTTGAATTAACAGCAGAAATAAGCTCCTCCATCGTTATAATCATATCATCAAATACAAACTGTTTAACAACTATAAGAGAATCAATAGCATTAGTTATTCCTATGCACATTGGCGAAGCTATAACTATATTTCCTGTGCCCATAGTTAAACTCTTTGCCTTTTCTATAGTGCCGTCAAAGAAAAGGCTTGAAATATAGTTAATATTTTTAGCACGTTCATAGTTATATTTATCATCATAGTCATATGCAATATTTAAATCAGCAAATAATTCTTCTAAAAATATGTCGTAATATTCTTCAAAATACTTGACATTTACAATTTTCTCACTTTTTTATGAAAAAGTGTTTCGGTGGAACGCGCAAAATTGATTTTTGAATTACTACCTGTAATAGCTCCTAAAAATGCAGGCTCCTGCAGCCGACCGTTGTATACTCAACTGCTTTTTCAAAGGGAAAACCGCAAATTTCTGTATAACATTTAAGTCGTTTTTCATCATTTTGAAAAGCAATTCTTTTATGTGGGTCTTTTCTTTCACAATCAAGAGCAAATTTAAATACTTCTTTAGGTGTTTTTTTCGTCCAACGTAAAGATACTTGTGGAATATACGTTGGAAGCTCTATCAAGCTCTCAAGAATAAGTTTAGATAAGTCACAATATCCATCCGTACCATCAGGTAAATATCCGCCAATACAAAAATGAGATTCGCCACCACGTGTAAAACAGTTTGAAGTAACAGGTGTGACTGCCTGTAACATTAAGAACAATTCTTGTAAATACTCCTTTGCTGTTTCTCTCGTAATTACTCCTTTTTTTATATCTTCTTCATAAAACGGTCGCAAATATCTGTCAAGTGTACCAACGCTATCAGGGTCCGCAGAAAAACATATATAAATAGCAAGTACTGCCTCGTAAAAAGACGTCGGTTTATTTTCAGGCACTTTTAGAAGAGCTTGTGATAAAATCTGAAGGTTCTTTTTATATTCAGCGTTTGAGACATTTGCGGAAAATTCTAATACCCTCCTTGAGCATTTATTAGACCATAAAATCATTGCATTAGCTACTCTTTTTAGGGCATCTAAAAACTCTATTTCTTCGGTGTCTATATGTACTTTTAAGGATATGTCAATTTCATCTATTATACCTTTTATCCCTTTTTCCAATACCTTTTTATAATCTGCGGTTGCATGTTGCCACTCCATAGTAGACAGGTTATCAACGCTCTTTAAATAAAAATTTGATATAAGTTCCCCTGTAAATTTATGTCCGCCACGCCTAAAAGCATCTCCAACCACAGAACCGTCAAAATTAAAAAATCCCGTCATTTTAGAAAATTCAGTTATAACAGGCTCTTGATTTAAAATATATTCGCAAATTCTTTTTGATTCCTTATGCTGACGGGATAAAAATAAATCTTCCCGACAATATTCCATCTTGGTTGTTTTCGCATACAATTTACCTTGTAAAGTAAGTTTTGTAAGTTCTGAAATTCTTTGATTCATTATGAAATCACCTCTAATTCTCATTCTATTTAATTGTAATCAAATGTAAATACACAAAAAAATTTCGGTATACTTTTTAACACAAAATATTGATTTTTGATTTATAATATGACAATATTTTAATGGTGATTCAATGACAGAAAAATTTATAATAACTGGAATTAAGCGAGTTATATTAATTGATAAAAACGAATATAAAGATAAAATCACTAAATTTACCACTCCTTTGCCAAGCAACGAATTAATATTGCATTTATCGGGAGAATCGACTGTTAATTTTAATGGTAAAGTATTAAAATGTCATAAAAATATAATTCGTTTTTTACCCAAAGGCGAGGTAAATAAATATATCGTTGACCGTGCTGAACACGGAGATTGTATTGATATATTTTTCGACACTAATATTCCTATATCAAGTAGTGCTTTTGTAATTGAACCTAAAAATCATACAACTATAACTAAACTTTTTAAAAAGATTTTCTCAGTATGGGTTGCTAAAAATGATGGTTACTATTTTGAATGTATCGGTTTGCTATATCAAATATTCGCAGAAATAAAAAAACAAAACTACATACCCAAAAACCAGTATGAAGCTATTAAACCCGCTGTTGATTACATAAACGCCAACTTTACTATTAAAAAAATATCTATTCCTAATTTAGCAAAACTATGTAATATTAGTGAATCATATTTAAAAAAGCTGTTTATTAAAAAATACGGTGTTTCCCCCGTTAAATATATTATCGGTCTTAAAATCAATTATGCTTGTGATTTACTTTTATCTGAAATGTATACTATACAACAAATTTCCGAAATTTGCGGATATAACAATTCTCATTTTTTCAGCCGACAGTTTAAAGAATATATAGGAATTTCCCCTACCGTTTTTATCAATAAATATAAATATTCAAAACAAAACTTCAATTTTCTCTTTATCAATCATAACCACTAGTAAACTAGTGGTATGCACAGCCCCTATAAGGGGCGCCTACTGGCTAGGTCCCTAAAAGGGAC
>SVQC01000027.1 GCA_015065585.1 Oscillospiraceae bacterium | reverse complement strand
CTTCCGTCAAAAAGGGAATTAAAACCTTTATTTCAACTGCTTTAAAAAAATAACTGCAGAGTGTAGAACTCTGCGAACATATAATGAGGCCGACAACCTCGTTAGTCCGTTATTTTTTCATTTCCAGGTCGCGCATGTGGACTATTAGGGGATTTGTCTGTCTGTTTTTTTGCATTTTTTGTAGTAAACACTACACCAAAAGAGAGGACAAGAGCTATGAGTCCACAGGATATAAGGGAAACACTGATATTAAAAACTATCGAAGTAATGGCCAATGAAGGTCTTGATAAGACTACAACAAAGGCAATTACAAAAGGAACAGGAATAAACGAAGTATATATTTACCGGCATTTTTCTAATAAGGAAGGACTTCAGGCTAAGGTTTTTGAAGCGTTAGATGAAGAACTTATGGCAGCGGTAGATGAAAATATAGAAATAATGTATATGGCAGAAATGGCGTTCGATGTGCGATGTAGATTTTATTTTGATAAAATTTGGAAGTTTTTGCTCAGTAACAGGGAAAAATGTCTTGCTTTTATTCGTTATTATTATTCGCCGCATTATTCTAAATACTCTGCTAAGGAACATAAAATACGTTATAAGCCAATTGTAGAGAAGTTTAGTTCTGCATTTAAGGAAGAATCAGACGTTTGGATGATACTTAATCACATATTACACGTAATGCTTGCTTTTGCAGTAATGGTACATGATGAACAAATGCCTAATGAAGATATTTATAGTGAGCATGTGTTCAGAGTTATATATGCCTCTGTAGAGCAGTATTTCAAAAACACATAAGTCAGGAGTACAGCAGTTAATGAAACCGAAAATAAAAAAAACGGTAAAAATTATTTCAAGTGCTTTAACAGCTTTTGTTGTAATAATGGCTTTTCTGCTCTATGGCACAAGATTTATAGGTCTAACGCCATATACCGTTTTGTCAGGCTCAATGGAGTCTGTGTATCCTACAGGTTCTATAATTTATGTAAAGAAGGTGCAACCTGAGAAACTAAAGGTTAAGGACCCAATTACCTTTAAGTTGCCCAATGGTATTATTGCTACTCATAGAATTATTGAAACGGTGGCGCCGGATGATGGCTCTAATAACGTATTTTTCAGGACAAAAGGCGATGAAAACGAAATAGCCGACGGTACTTTGGTGGGATTTGAAGATATAATCGGTAAACCGATATTTTGTATACCTTTTCTTGGCTATTTTGCAAATTATATATCCTATCCGCCGGGCAAATATGTGGCGTTAACTATTGTCCTTGCTCTGATAATTATTGAAATTATGCTTAGTATTGCTTTTGATACCAAGAAAAATACTGATAGTAAACAGGAATAAGTTTTTAAAAGGAGTCTTTATTATGAAAAAAGCAAAAATTTTGCTGATAGTTTTAAGTGCCGCTTTAATAGCAATTACCTCCGTTATAGGAACAGTAGCCTATCTTACAAGTCAGGATACTGTGGTTAATACCTTTACCGTTGGTAACGTTAACATTACGCTTGACGAGGCAAAGGTTACCCCTGACGGAAGTCTTGACGGCACAGAGCGTGTAAAAACAAATAACTATCATTTGGTTCCCGGTAATACATACATAAAAGACCCTACAATGACTGTGATAAAGGGCAGTGAAGAGGCATATGTGCGTATATTAGTTACGGTTAACTGTCTTAAAGAATTTGATGAAATATATGCTTCAAATAAGGCTGACCTTACCACATTATTTAATGGGTACGACGCAGGTAATTGGATTTATAAGGAAACGATAAGAAACGAAACCGATAATATGGTTACTTATGAGTTCCGTTATAAAGAAACAGTTAAGCCCGATAAAGATAACGACCTTGTTCTTGATTCTTTGTTTGACTCTATTACTGTTCCCGGAAGCTTTGACTCTGCAGATATGAAATCAATTGCTGACCTGAAGATTACGGTAGTCGGTAATGCCATTCAAAAATCCGGTTTTGATAGTGAAGATGCTGCTTGGGCAGCGTTTAACAGTCAGATAAACGGTTAATTACATTATGCTTTCACACAGACGGTTAAATTCGTGTTTCTCCGCCTGCTTGAATAAATTTTGAGAAAGGAGGAGCACGAAAATGAAAGGCAAATATACTAAAATTATTCTTACATCAATAGCGCTTACCCTTGTCGTTTGCGGAGTTATCGGCGGTACTGTAGCTTGGCTTATTGCTGACACAAAACCTGTAGTCAACACCTTTACCTATGGTGATATCAATATCACTCTTGAGGAAACAGATACCAATACAGACGGCGATAATAACCCCAATACTAACGATTATCCTATGATTCCCGGCAATCCCATTAAAAAAGACCCTAAGGTGACCTTAAAGGCTAATAGTGAGAATGCTTGGCTATTCGTAAAGTTAGAAAAAACTTCTAACTTTGATAGCTTTATGACCTACGAGATCGCTGACGGCTGGACAGCTTTAAGTGGTGTGGAGGGTGTTTACTATAGAGAAGTAAATAAAGCTGATTCTGATGCTGTATATAACGTACTTAAGGAAGATGCTGACAAAAATACAGTTTTCGTTAAGGATACTGTAACAAAGGAAATGCTCAATTTGCTTGATTCAGGCACTACAAGCAACTATCCTAAGCTTACCGTTACTGCTTATGCGGTGCAAAAGGATAATATTGCCACTGCCGCTGATGCGTGGGCAAAGATTCCTGCAAACTCTAATCCCTGATTTTAACGGTTAAAACCGTAAAATAAAAAATGAAAGGAAGACTTTTTATGAAACTTAAAAATTTATTGCTTACCGGGTTAAGCTTTGTCCTCGTTGCAGCTCTTGCTGTAGGCGGCACTGTGGCTTACCTTACAAGTGAAGACAGCGATGTTAACGTAATGACTCTTGGTAACGTAAAAATTGAACAGCACGAATATCAGCGTGCTTTGAATGCTGACGGTACATACGCAACCGATACTATCGACGATAGAACAAGTTATGTTCTCGAAGCTTTCGAGCAAGGCAAGGCTCTGCTTCCCATCGTTGGCGATCCCAGCACCGGAGCAGCAGGTTGGGATACCACTACCGTTCGTATGTCTCAGGTAGATTCTTACGGTGGTATGCAGGTGTTCGCAGGTAAGAATGCAGTAGATAAATTCGTAACCGTTGAGAACACCGGAAAGACTGATGCTTACGTTCGCACTCTCGTTGCGATTGAGTGCGGTTCTGGTGATGAAAACTTGATTGGTTCTTCTTATCACAGCAACTGGTCAAAGAATGCTGTCGGTAAGGTTGAGATTGATGAGAACACTTATTATGTTTACGAGTACATCTATAAGGGTGCATCGGATGGTAGCCGTCATGTAGGTGGCGTTCTTCCCGCAGGTGATACTTCCTATCCTAACCTTTCTCAGGTTTACATCAAATCCGTAGCAACTAACGATGATATGGATAAGCTTGACGGTAACGGCAACGGAACTCTCGATATCCTCGTTCTTTCTCAGGCTGTTCAGGCTGATGGCTTTGCTAATGCTGAGACCGCACTTGATACCGCCTTTGGCGATATTACTACTACCAATCATCCTTGGGTAGGCGGCGCAAACGTTCCTGTGACCGTTTCCTCCGCTGACGAACTCGAGGATGCTTTCGAGAACGGCGGTACTGTGATTCTGACCGATGACATTACTGTACCCGCGACTCTGCGTGTAGAACCCGGTGTTGCAGTCAATCTGTTCTTGAACGGTAGAACAATTACTGTTCCCGATAACAGCACCAGCAGTGCGTTTAACGCTCTGTTCTACTCTGAAAATGGTTCCGATATTTCCATTAGCGGTAACGGTATAGTTGATCTTGGTGAAAATGGTATGTCTTTGGTCGTTACCCGCGGCAATGTAACGATTGAGAACGGTACCTTTACCAGAAAGGTTACCGATCCGAATTCGGCATATCCTCTGATTTCCGATTCCAAACATGCAGACGGCAAGGGTACAACTGTTATCAATGGTGGATATTTTGATGCCGGTTACTATGATGTCAACGCAAAGACCTTCGGGGAAACTACTGCTGATGAAGCAACTCGTGGTATGCCCGGCGATAAGAACCGTTACAGAGTCGCCATCAAAGATAATATCACCGGTACGCTGAATCTTTCCAAGTCGACATTTAAGGTTTACGGTGGTACCTTTGTCGGCGCTAACCCCGCATGGGGCGATGAAGGCTGCGCAATGCCCATCACTCCCAACTATGAGCGTCCTTGGTCCTACTATCAGGGAACCTTCCTTGACGGCCAGCAGGTGTATGACGATAGAATTGAAATTCCTGCAGGTTATACCATCACTGAAGGAACTACAACTGATGGCAGACCTACCTATACTGTGAATTACAGCAAGTAATTTCTAAGTTCGTCCTAACTCCTTCGGGAGTTAGGCGGCAATAAAAGAACATAAGGTTATCACTTGTGACTTTTGATTGTCGGAGCGCGACTTTGATAGACGAAATTATAAACAACTAGCATTTAATAAATATTTCCTTTGGTTAATTTGACTATATGGAAATTCCCCCACGGCAAAGCAAGGAGACCCTAATGGCAGAAAATTATTTAAATCCCTCAATATATGTACTTACTGTTATAGTAGTAGGAGCTATTTTATTTTTGCTATTACTCAAATCAGTTCTTTATATTAATGAATTTTATAAAGAACTGAAATATCTAAATAGTGAAATAAGAAGGACGCGCGGTGGGGAAAGAAAATTTTGGCTTTATAAACGGCGAAGACTATGGCTTTCTCTTATCCCGTTTGTAAAATATTAATTTGTTTACCTACAGTTTCGGCTGTTTTGGTAAAGTGAGTATCTGGCTTTATGCCGAAAAATGTATCTTGTCTTCGACATTTTTTGCTCACACCGTCCCAACCCTTTTGGGTTGGGCGACAAACAAAGGACATAAGGTGAATGCTTGTGTCTTTTGCTTGCCGTATTGATGCTTATAACGATGTAATATCATCTTATCAGTGGTATGCATATCGCCGTTGTGGTATGTTGATTGGAAATACCAGCAAAACCGAAACTAAAGATGGTACTACTTATGCTGCAGCTCCTCAGCTCACATGCGAAAATGTAACCGTTATCTATGACAACTGGGCAAATTACACTTACTGTGAATTTGCAGGTACAAGTTGGCCTTATGTAAGAGTTCAGGCTGGTGTAAGTAACTCTGCATACTCCAACCCTCGTTATGGTCATCCAACCGATGCTAACGGTCAAAAGGTTGTAGACGATAATCATCTTCACAATGACGGCGAAGACCATCAGATTCTTTGCGCTTTTGACCAGCTTTACGTTGGTGGTCAGGGTGTTTATGGAGCTCCAACTCACGATGGCGTAGAGGTTGTATACAATAATAAATAATATTTGATTTTGTCTGACTGACTCTGAAATTGAGTCGGTCAGCAATTAAAGGGCATAAGGGTCCATAATAAGATAAATATATATACTTTTAAAAACTCTCCGTAAAGACCTTTATGCCTTTTAATTGCTGACTATATTGCTGTTTTAAAGAAAGGAAGAATTATGCTGATGAAAAATAAGTTAATAAGACGTATTGCTTTATTAGCGTCAGTAATAATGCTGTTAACATCAGCGGTGAATACCACGTACGGCTTTATAGTTACCCAAACCGACAGCCTTATTAATACCTTTGTACCTTTAAGCAGTAATGTTAGTAACATTGTTATAAATAAATCAGTCGAACATTCTCTAGGTAACGATTATAAAATTCCAGATAATATAGCCTTTGATTTTAAGGTGGAGTTAGGTTTGCTTTATGCGAATACTTCTCTTAAAACCGATAAAGGAGATATTGTTACCGATAAAAACGGTGAATTTACGGTTTCTGTTAAACCGAATATTCCTTTTAAAATCGAGGGTATTGATGTCGGAACAAAAATTAAGGTTACCGAAATACAAAAAGAGGGTAACGGTTTTACCGTAAAAGACGGCGCAATAAAAGAAGCCACTGTTTCTGAGAGTGGCGGCGCTGAGGTGAAGTTTATTAATACGTATAATCCTAAAGCTGTAAGCCTAGTAAATGTGACGGTTGAGGGTACAAAAATTCTTGAAGGAAGAGACTGGCAAACGGGTGATACCTTTGCATTTATTCTTGAAAGTAAAAACCAAAATGGCGTTTGGGAAAAACTTAGCGAAAAAACCGTTACTTTTGATGAAAAGAATAAGGATTTTAATAAATTTTCCTTTAGTGATATTATCAAAACTTTAGAATTCACTAAGGTAGGTACCTATAAATTCAGAATGAGTGAGGTTATAGGAAACCTTGAAAATGTAGACTATGATAAGAGTATCAATACCTTTGAAATCAAAGTAACCGATACCGATATGGACGGAATGCTTGAAATAGGCGGTGTTACTGCGGGACAGAATGCAAGCGTTAGTACAAAAAACGGAAATTATAACGTTGCCGTAACATTTAATAATACGTTTGTTCCTGCTATTTCTGAACCTGATGATATATCCGTAGATATTACCGTCAATAAAACGGTTAAAAGTACAGGTAAACTGTCTATAACCTCGGCCGGTTTTGAGTTTGTTCTTGAGAATTCTGAGACTAAGGAAAAGACAGTCTTGGAATCGGGAGAAGACGGCAAGGCAGTATTTAAATTGCCCTTTACGGCAAAGGATATAGGAAAGACATATACATATAAGCTTTACGAAAGAAATAACGGTATTGACGGGGTAACCTATGATACCAGCGTATATGACATAAATATTAATATAACTGAGCAAAACAATATGATTATTGCTTCGGTGACGGTTGACGGTAAAGGTGTAGATACTGTTTTACTGGAATTTGAAAATATATATCATAAAACCACACCGCCTACGGGAGATAATAATATTACTTTCTGGTTTGTTTTGATGATTATCAGCGCAATGAGTTGCATTGCTCTTATTGTGCTTGACAGAAAATATATCAAATCTTTAAAGGATTAATAGTGACTGTAAAAGGGGACTATAAATGAAAAAGAATGGTGAAAATATAGAATATGAATGCTGTGCTTTGTGCGGTAAAATTACAGATGTACCCGTTTCTTTACCTATAGAGTTCAGAGATTATTATATAGAAGGTTTCGGCCAACTGTGTTATAACTGTCAATATGATTTAGGCAGTGAACAAGAATAGCAACTGATTTAAAAAGCGATGAGTTTTCTCATCGCTTTTTAATTAATTCCGTTGCAAAAAGAAAAACTATATAGTATAATATTGTAGAAATTTCAGTGCAAGGTGGATTTATGGAAAAACTTATTAATTTAAAACCTCAGCGGGTATTTTATTATTTTGAGAAAATATGCTCTATACCTCATGGCTCGGGAAATACTGCAGAAATAAGCGAATTTTGCTATAATACTGCAAAAAATCTCGGCCTTTCTGCTAAAAAAGACAGTATGAATAATGTCATTATATCAAAACCTGCAACAAAAGGCAAAGAAAAAAGTCCCACTGTTATTATTCAGGGACATCTTGATATGGTTTGCGAAAAAGATTCTAACTGTGAAATTGACTTTTTAAAGGACGGGCTTGATATTTATGTTGAGAACGGCTTTGTAAAGGCTAGAGGTACTACTCTCGGCGCTGATGACGGTATTGCTGTTGCTATGTGTTTGGCACTGCTTGAAGCAGACGATATTGCCCATCCTAACCTTGAAATTGTTTTGACCGTTGATGAGGAAACAGGTATGTACGGAGCTGAGGCTCTTGACGGTAAAGATATAAAGGGAAGACTTCTTATTAATATTGATTCTGAGGACGAGGGTATTTTTACGGTTAGCTGTGCCGGTGGTATTAATGCTAAATTAAACCTTAAAAATGATATGTTGCCGAATATTAAGCCATGCTACAAAATAACCGTAGGCGGCTTGATGGGTGGTCATTCTGGTGTTGATATTGATAAGGGCAGACTTAATTCCAATAAAATTGCGGCTGAATTTTTAAATAGCCTTGATAGTTTTAATCTTGTCAGCATTAATGGGGGACAAAAGGCTAATGCTATTCCTACTCTCACGGAAGCTATTATTGCCACAAATGAAGATGTTTCTATTCATGTTGATAAATTTATTAAGGTTTACGATAAGCAGAAAGATAATGGGCTTTTTATTAAAACTGAAAAAGTAGATACCTTACCTTATTCTTTTACCGAAGAATGCACAAAAAACACCATCGCTTTTCTTTGCTTTATACCAAACGGTATAATAAATTTCAGTAAAAATATTTCAGGCCTGGTGGAAACTTCCCTCAATCTCGGTATACTTAAAACCGAAAAGGACGAAATATACTGTGAATTTGCACTCAGAAGCAGCGTTAATGACGAAAAATTAAAGCTCATTGATACACTTAAAAAGCATACCGAAAAGTATGGTGGAAAAGCTGAATTTGATGGCAATTATCCTGCTTGGGAATATAAAGAGGATTCAATTCTCCGCGAAAAAATGAGTTCTGTATACAAAAAAATGTATAATGAGGAACCTGAGATTATAGCCATTCACGCAGGTCTCGAATGTGGTCTTCTTTCTGAAAAGCTAATAGGTCTTGATGCTGTGTCAATAGGCCCCAATATGAAGGACATTCACACACCCCGAGAAAGGCTTGAAATTGCTTCGGTGGAAAGGGTTTACAGATATTTAATTAACCTTTTGTCAGAAATATAGATATAAAATTACAAAAACTGCTGTAGTCGGTACAGCAGTTTTTTGATTTTTTATTCTTCTATTTTAAAATACTTTATAGCGTTTGTGTAGCAAATGTTTTCTATAACCTTACCAACAGCGTCTATATCGTTTGTCATTTCATTTTTCTCCATCATATCGCCCAGATAGTTACACAAAATTCTGCGGAAATAGTGATGTCTTGGATACGAAAGAAAAGAACGGCTATCTGTAAGCATACCGATAAATTTTGCTATATGGCCAGTTGCTGTAAGGTCTTTTAAATGGTTTTCCATACCAACCTTATTATCAAGGAACCACCAAGCAGGACCATATTGCATTTTACCCTCAATTTCGCTTGATTGGAAAGAGCCGATAAGGGTCATAATTTCGGTGTTCATTTTGGGATTAAGATTGAAAACAGCAACAGCGGGTAAAGAGTTTTCACAGTTGAGCTTGTCAAAAAGACGCGACATATTCTTTATGCTGTTGGTTTCACTTATACTGTCAAAGCCGGTGTCGAGACCAAGGGCATTTAACATATTGGTGTTGTTGTTACGCATAGCGCCAACATGAAGTTCGGTGCGGATATCATATTTCGCATATAGCTTCATAAGGAAATAGGTAAGATAGCCTTTGAATATCTCTGCTTCATCAGGAGAAATTTTCTTTCCGCCATAGGCTCTTTTATAAACTTTTTCGGCTAACCTTTTATCAGGAACGGGAAGCACCTGCTCGACGGCAATATCACTGGCGGTACATCCAACCTTGATAAAGGCGTTAAGACGCATTTCCAAGGCTTCTTCAAGGCTACTTAGGTTAATAAGCGGAATAGTAAGGACTTCGAGCTTTTTAATATACTCAAGATAAGAATCCGCTTCAATATTCATTATCTTATCACCGCGATATGCGGGAGCTACTCTGAAATCGTAACCTTTTTCTCTGATTTTTTCAAAGGTGGTAAGGTCGTCAAAGACCTCGTTGGTAGTAAAAATATGTTTTACGTTAGAACCTTCAATAAGAGACTGAGGCGTAACGTTGTTTTCGGAAATATATTTATTACATTCTTCCCAGATAGCCTCGGCATTTTTTTGGTTTATTTCCTTTTCACAGCCGAAAAATTCCTTCAATTCTACCTGTGACCAATGGTAAAGAGGATTGCCGAAAGCGGTGCCGAGAACGGTACAGTAGGTGATGAATTTTTCCTTGTTTGTAGCGTCACCTGTTATATATTTTTCATCAGCGCCGAAGTTTCTCATAAGACGCCATTTATAGTGGTCGCCGGCAAGCCAGATTTCAAAAATATCGCCAAAGGGTCTGTTTTCTAAAATCTGTTTTTCTGGAAGATGGCAATGATAGTCAAAAATAGGCATTTTAACTGCAAACTGCTCATAAAGCTTTTCGGCAGTTTTATTATAAAGTAAGAAATTATCTTTTAAGTAACTCATAAAAATTTCCTTTCATTTTAAAGAATAACGCCATCTTTAAATATTGCAATATCATAATAACTCTTTTACTAACCTTTTGTCAAGTTGGCTTTAAAAAATTGCACTAAGAACAAAAATATTTCTATTTCTCAGTAATTTTACGGTTTTTTATGTAATGTTCATAATGACGAATTTTCTTGAAATGGTATATATGATATGTTAAAATATTTATATTAAAAGCATGGAAGTGAGATTATGACATGTAATATTATATTTGTACGTCATGGGCAGAGTGAGGGGAATCTGTACCGTGATTTTCTTGGTCATACCGACCGTGATTTGACAGACCTTGGTCGATGTCAGGCAGAAAAAACAGCAGAGTTTTTAAAGGACAGAAGAATAGATGTTATTTATTCGAGCGATTTAAAACGTGCTTTTCATACGGCATTACCGCTTGCAAGAATAAAGGGTCTGCCCATTATAAAGAATGAAAATTTAAGAGAAATTTATGCAGGTCTTTGGGAAAATGTTAATATTTCAACTATTAAAGAGAAATACAGTGAAAGCTATGGAATATGGCAAAACAATATAGGTAGGGCTGTTCTTGACGGCGGTGAAAGTGTTTTACAGTTACAGGAGAGAATAGTAAAGGAAATAGAGAAAATAATAATGGAAAACGACGGCAAAACCGTTGCCGTATTTACTCACGCCACCCCTGTTCGCACTTTCTTTTCATATATAAACGGAAAAAGCATTGATGAAATAATAGATATTCCGTGGCCTCTTAATGCTTCCGTCAGTGAGGCGGTTTTTAAAGACGGAAAATTCAGTCAGATTTGCTACGGCGTATGTGATTTTATGGCTGACCTTACTTCGCCTATGCCAAAAGGAATATAATTATGAATATAAAACTGCTTAAAAAACTTTCTGTGATAACGGCAGAAGAGAAAAGTATACTTGAAAACCCGGATAATTTTAATCTTTCTTCTTACGGGCTTGACAAAACAAATAGAATAGATTGTCGAAAACTGCTTCAAAGCGGTAATACTATTCAGATTCGTCCGCACACCCGCTTTATACATTTTCCGCCACATAAGCATAACTATATAGAAATGGTTTATATGTGTTCGGGAAATACGGTACATAAGGTTAATAACGACAGAATTGAACTTAAAACAGGCGATATATTGCTTTTGGGAAAGGATGCTTTGCATCAGGTAGAAAAAGCAGGTGAAAATGATATCGCGGTCAATTTTATAATATTACCTGAGTTTTTTGAAAGAGCGGCAGAAATGCTAGGAAAAGACGAAAATCTTGTTATGGATTTTCTTATTTCCTGTATGTTTCCAAAAAGTAAATGCGTGAACTTTTTGCATTTTGAGGTTAGCGACATTTTACCTGTGCAAAATTTAATTGAAAATCTAATTTGGACAGTACTTGAAAATGAACCTAATAAAAGAAGAATTCAGCAGACTACATTAGGACTTCTTATGCTTGCTCTTGCAAACTATACAGATAAGCTTAATATAAAAAAGAATGATGCAGATGGCTTTAGGGCAGAAGTTTTAAGATATATTGAGGAGAATTATAAGGAAGCGTCCTTAGCTGTGCTGTCTAATAATATGGGAATAAATATGAGTGCTGTAAGTAAACGTATAAGTAGGTTATTTGGGTGTACCTTTAAAGATTTGCTGAAATCAAAAAGACTTTCTCAGGCAGAGTTCCTTCTTAAAAATACAGAGCTATCTGTAAATCATATAATAGTTTCTGTAGGCTATGAGAACATAAGTTACTTTTTTAGATGCTTTAAGGATAAATACGGAGTTTCACCCGCTACCTTTAGAAACACATTTAAAAATGTCGAATAAGGATAGTGCTTTTTCAAAAAACGTCATTTACTTTTACCTTGCTGTAATGTATTATAGTAATAAGAAAATGTTATTGGAGGTAAATATATGAGTTATTTAGACGCAAAAGTAAAATATGCTGCTCTCGGCATTGATACCGACGCTGCAATCCAAAAATTACAGAATATTGCCGTTTCTATGCACTGTTGGCAGGGTGATGACGTTACCGGTTTCGACAGTAAGGAAGCATTATCTGGCGGAATTCAGACTACCGGTAATTATCCCGGTAAGGCTACCACCCCTGTAGAGCTTATGGCTGATATGGACAAGGCTCTTTCTCTTATCGGCGGTAACCACCGTATAAATCTTCACGCTTGCTATGCAATTTTTGAAGACGGTGAGTGGGCTGACAGAGATGCTCTTGAACCAAAGCATTTTGCTAAATGGGTTGAGTATGCTAAAGAAAAAGGTCTCGGTATTGACTTTAACCCCACATTCTTCTCTCATCCAAAGGCATCGGGCTTAACCCTTTCAAGCCCTGATGAGGAAATTCGTAAGTTCTGGGTAAAGCATGCAATTTGCTGTATTAAAATTGCTGAATATTTTGCTAAAGAGCTTAACACTTTCTGTACCCTTAATATTTGGATTCCCGATGGTATGAAAGATATTCCTGCAGACAGACTCGGACCGAGAGCTCGTTTAAAGAAATCTCTTGATGAGATTTTTGCTACTGATTTCGACAGAGAAAAGGTTCTTGTTACTCTTGAATCTAAGGTATTTGGTATCGGTCTTGAATCTTATACCGTAGGCTCTGCAGAATTCTATCTTACATACGCTGCTAAAAACTCAATAATGCCTCTTATGGATAATGGTCACTATCATCCTACCGAGTATGTTTCGGATAAGATTCCGACAATGCTTCTCTTCAATGATAAGATTGCTCTTCACATTACCCGTCCTGTTCGTTGGGACTCTGACCATGTAGTATTGCTTGATGATGAAACCAAAGAAATGGCAAAGGAAATTGTTAAGAACGATGCTCTTGACCGTGTGATTATGGCTCTTGACTATTTTGACGCTTCCATTAACCGTGTTGCCGCTTGGGTTGTTGGTATGAGAAACTGGCAGAAGGCTCTTCTTTCTGCAATGCTTACTCCGTGGGATAAATTAAAGGAACTTCAGGATAGCGGTGATTTTACCAGCCTTATGGTGCTTAGCGAAGCAATCAAGGTTTATCCTTTCGGCGATGTTTGGAATGAATTCTTAAAACGCAATAATATTCCCGACGATAACGCTTGGTATGATATTATCAAAGAATATGAAAAAGATGTTCTTTTAAAGAGAGGTTAAAAAATGAAAATTTTAGATGCTGAATTTATAAAAGGCTATATCAGAATGGCTAATGACGGTTGGGAACAGGGTTGGCACGAAAGAAACGGCGGTAACCTTACCTACCGTATTAAACCCGAAGAGGTTGAATCGGTTAAAGAAAACTTTACTTATGACCGCGAGTGGATGGCTATCGGTACATCGGTACCCACCCTTGCAGGTGAATATTTTATAACCACCGGTACAGGTAAATATTTCCGTAATATTATTTTAGACCCCGAATCTAATATCGGTATTGTTGAAATTGATGAAAAGGGCGAAAATTACAGAATAGTATGGGGTCTTATTAACGGCTCCCGTCCTACCAGCGAATTACCCAGCCATCTTATGAACCACGAGGTTAAAAAGGAGGTTAGTGGCGGTAAACACAGAGTAATTTATCACGCTCATCCTGCAAATGTTATTGCTATGACATTTGTTTTACCTCTTACCGACGAGGCTTTCACTCGTGAAATTTGGGAGATGGTAACCGAATGTCCCGTTGTATTTCCTGAGGGTATCGGCGTTGTTCCGTGGATGGTATGTGGCGGCAGAGATATAGCTGTTGAAACAAGCCGCCTTATGAGAAAATATAATGTTGCAATTTGGGCTCACCACGGTATGTTCTGCTCGGGTGAAGATTTTGATATTACCTTTGGTCTTATGCACACCGTTGAAAAGGCTGCTGAGATTTTTGTAAAGGTTAGAAGTATGGTTCCCGAAAAGCGTCAGAGCATTACTGTTCGGAACTTTAAAGATTTGGCAAAAGACTTTGGCTTAGACCTTCCCGAAAGATTTTTAAAATAATCAGGTGAGTTTATGTGTAAATACTATCTTGCTATAGATATCGGCGCTTCTAGCGGCAGACATATTCTTGCTCACGAGGAAAATGGAAAAATTGTTCTTGAGGAAGTTTACCGATTTAAAAACGGCTTCGATAATGTAAACGGCACATTAAGATGGGATACAAACCGTCTTTTCAGTGAAATCACCGAGGGTATGAAAGAGTGTAAAAAACTCGGTAAAATACCTGTTAGCGTTGGCATTGATACCTGGGGCGTTGACTATGTTCTTCTTGATGATGAGGATAAAATAGTCGGTGATTCTGTTTGCTACCGCGATTCCCGTACCGACGGTATGGATGTTGAACTTTCTAAATTAATAGATGAGGATGAGCTTTATTGCCGTACCGGAATTCAAAAACAGCCCTTTAATACTTCCTACCAGCTTTTAAGCGTAAAGCTTAATGAACCGGAGCAGTTTGAAAGTGCAAAGGCGCTTCTCTTTATGCCTGATTATCTCGCTTTTCTTTTAAGCGGTAAAAAGGCTTGCGAGTATACTATTGCTTCTACAAGTCAGTTACTTAATGCTGAAAAAAAGGATTGGGATTTTGAACTTATCGATAAAATGGGCTTGCCTCGTGATATTTTCCTTCCAATTTCAAAGACTGGTACTGTTTTGGGCGATTTGAAACCTGAAATTGCCGAAAGGGTGGGCTATAATACAAAGGTTATCTTAACTGCTGCTCACGATACAGGAAGTGCAATTGCGGCTCTGCCCACTACTGAGGATGATACTCTTTATATCAGTTCGGGCACTTGGTCGCTTCTCGGTACCGAAATAATGAGTCCTATTTGTACTAAGGAAAGTAAAAAGGCTAATCTTACTAACGAGGGCGGTTATAACTACCGTTTCCGTTTCCTTAAAAACATTATGGGTCTTTGGATGATGCAGTCGGTTAAACGAGAATGGCAAGAGGATATTGGATTCGGTGAGATTTCAAACCTTGCAAGAGAAAGCAATATAAAATCGGTCGTTGACGTTCAGAAAAAGGTTTTCTTTGCACCGCAGTCTATGATTGAGGCTGTAAAAAATGAGTGTAAGGAAACTAATCAGCAGGTACCCGAAACCTTAGGTGAAATCGCGAAGGTAATATATAATAGCCTTTCTCATTGCTATGCTGAGGTAATAAAGGAAATAGAGAGCATAACAGGTGTCATTTATCCTTGTGTTGCTATCGTCGGCGGCGGCTCTCAGGATTCTTATCTTAATGAAATGACGGCTCTTAAATCGGGTAAAAAAGTAAGCGCAGGGCCTACCGAAGCAACGGCACTTGGTAATCTAATTATTCAGATGATTACCTTAAGAGATATTGACGATTTAAAGAGCGCAAGAGAAATGATTTCAAGGTCATTTGAAATTAAGAATTTCGGATAAAATAACAGCAGAGTTGCTAGTATGTAACTCTGCTGTTTATTATATTTGCACAAATTTATTTAAAAAGCATAACATTTTTTGTAAAAAATGGTAGACAAAAAATGGAAAATAGTGTATAATTATTGCAAAAGAGGGGGTGAGTCCAATGATAAATGAAGATTCACAGAACAAAGCGAGTTCTCAAGGAGAGAAAAGTGATGAAAAAAATATACAAAAAAATCATAAGTATAATTTTAACGCTTTCGATATGCGTGCAAAGCGTTTCGATTATTGTATCTGCTCAAACGGCAACGGACTCAGCAATAGAAAAGGAAGAATCTGAGTATGCCTATGCTATAGGTGAAGATATTTCTAAAAGAGAAGAATCTGTAAAATATTTTCATATGAGTGACGGAAGTATGACGGCTGTTTCCTATGCCTCTCCCGTTCACTATCTTGATGAGCAGGGCAAATTTGTTGAAATAGACAATACTCTTGTTGAATCTGAGGAAGGTTTCACAAATAAAAGTAATTCCTTTAAAGTAACCTTGCCTAAAAACGCGGATGATGAAATTGTAATCGAAAACGAGGGCAAAAAGATATCATTTGCTTTAAATGATGTTGAGAAAGTGAAATCCAAGGCAAAAACAAAAAGTAAAGAAAAAAATGTTGCCAAGGATTTAGAAAAAGCAAAAACTAAAAAAGAAAAAGCCGAAATAATAAATAATGACAAGTTTACATTAAAAAATTTTGGCTCAGGTATAGTTTTTGAAAACGTATCGGATAACGTTAATCTTTCTTATGAAATAAGCGGAAGTAAATTAAAGGAAAGTATTATTCTTAGTGAAAAAAATTCAAGAAATGATTTTTCCTATACTTTTAAGTTTTCCGGTCTTGTAGCTGTACTAAATAAGGATAACAGCGTTTCTTTTATGGAAGACGGCAAGGAGTATTTCAATATACAAGCGCCTTTTATGGAGGATGCTGACGGCGCTGTAAGTACAGATATAAAGGTTATTTTGACAACCACAGAAACAGGTTGTATTTATGAACTTAAGCCTAATAAAAAATGGCTTAATGATAAAGAAAGAAAATATCCCGTAATTATTGACCCGCCAATAACTCCTAAGCTCACAGCCCGAGATATCAAGGATGCAACGGCAATATACAGCGGTTATAACAGCACAATGGAAAGTTGGGCTAAGGATTATATAAGACCGAATCGGTATGATGTTTTGATGGTAGGCAAGTATCTTGATGGTAGTAATACAGAGGTTGCTACTTGTATATACGCCGCTATTCCAAGCGGAATACCTAATACTGCCAGAATAATTAATGCTTCTATGTCTGTTCTTTTGTGGTATACTTGTAATGAAAGCATTATGCCTTATATAAGAATCGACGCATTTCCAATTACTTCGGATTGGAACACTGGTAATATTAATGAAGATAGTATATTGTTTACTACTCCAAAGAGCGGCGGATACGCTATACCTCAAATTAGTGCACAGGCTATAGATTATACATATATATACCAAGGTAATGGTATGTATCATAATTTTGATATAACAAAGGCTGCACAGTCGTGGCAACACGGTGCAAATAATTATGGAGTAATGCTAAGGGCAGACGAATATGCATTAAGAGATAATGATTGTTTGTTCATTTTTTTCTCTAGTGATTATAGTGACAACGGTATAAGTTATAGACCTGCATTTACTTATAATTACAGAGATACAACGGGTCTAGAGGATTATTGGTCATACCATAGCGTTTCTGCAGGAGATGCGGGCGTCGGTTATATCAACGATTTCAGCGGAAATCTTACTTTCGTTCATCAGAGCGCAAGCTATGCAAACGACAGATACAGTACCGCAATTTCCCATATTTATAACAGTAATGATTCCCAGACAGGTGGCGCTTACGGTAACGGCTGGCGTCTTAATATCGGTGAGTTCGGTAGCGAAACTATAGAGTCTACCAGCTATTACTATTATAAAGACGGCGACGGCACAAGACATTATTTTTATAACGATAACGGTACTTATAAGGATGAAGACGGATTAGGTTATGTTTATACCGCTTCTTCCGGTAGTTATGCGGCACAGATAACTAATAAAAATCATGATACGATGTATTTTGACAGTAACGGGAAACTGCGCCGTATTACAGATAGTAATTCAAACAGTATTGATTTTAATTACGGAGCCTACGGCTTGTCGGCGGTTAAATTCGGTGATACTGATATTATGTCCCTTAGCTATTCGGGAGGAAAGCTTTCCCAAATAACTAATAATAAAACGGGACATATAACAAATTTCTCATACGATTCTTCGGGTAATCTTATTACTATACAGGACGTTTGGGATTCTCAGAATATTGATACGTATAGTTATACTTATAATGCTAAAAGACTGATGAGCGCAACCGATTCAACGGGCTACCGTATTGATTTTTCGTATGTTAGCGATAATAATATAAGCCGTGTTAACCGCGTTACCGAAAGCGTTCTCGGTGACGATAACGTTAGAACCAACGGACAGGTAATGACCTTTTTGTATAAAATGGGCAACCAGACCGTAGTAGAAGATAGCGGTCTTGACGGAGATATAACCGCAACAGCTGATAATAATAAAATGGTTTATCAGTTTGACGTTTACGGTCAGCCGGTTTCCGTTTATGACGACGAGGGCAGAGGCGCTAATTATCAATACAGTAAAACTTCTAACCAAGAGCATAGATTGTCGCTTTCTTCCGCTTCCTACGGCTATATTCCGGGTGGTAAGTTTATTGCTGACGGTAATTTTGTTAATGGGTCTTGGTGGTGGTATTATAGCGATAATGTAATCTATGATTCGGGCGCCACTTTGAATTCAAATTCACAACTTTATCAGTATACAACGCTTAATAAGGGTAAATATAATTTCTCGGCAATTATAGAAAAGAAAACTGATAATGCAAAAGTGAGAATGAGCGTGCAACATCAGTCAACCGAAATGTTGGCTTATACTGAAATTGATTTTAGTGAAGCTGACTGCTTAGAAGCTAATGTTGTCGTTGAAATTACATATGACCAAACGCCTGTAATTATTATGTTTGAAGAAATAGGCGGTGGAACTCTCAAGGTAAATAGTTGTGATTTATATAAACTGCCTTATTCTAATAAGATTAATTATTTAACAGACGGAAGCTTTGATAATGATTATTATATTCCTGATGAGACATTAGTTCAATGGCAAATGGACCTTGCATCCTTTGGCGCACAAAGAATTTCAACTACCCAATATGACGGTACTGCTGGTACTGTAATGAAGATGAGTCGGTCTGTAGCTCCTATAGAAGGTACATATAACCGTGTTTACTGTATACCGAGCACTTACAGCGGTTCTAACGATGTGTTTTTACTTAGCGGATGGGCTAAGGCTACTGCTATGAGCAGTGAGGAATGTACCTTTGAGATTACTATGGAGGTATCCTGCACCGACGGAAGTAAAATTATTAAGTCCCTTGAATTTAATGATAATATAACCGATTGGCAGTTTGCCAGTATGGCAGTTCCAATTGAAAAAGCATATTACAGCGTCAAGGTGACTATTGACTACAGTCAGCAGCTTTACGAGGGATATTTTGATGATATACAGCTTATAATTGACGATGCGGTATCATATACTTATGACAGTAACGGTAACGTTGTTTCGGTTAAAACTGCCGCTACCAATAATTCGTATAATTATGACGGTAATTCCCGTCTTACCTCTGCCGTAGATACGACAGGTACTAATTTTAAATACAGTTATGATGATAATCATAATATGGTTATGGCTGTTAGTGATGCGGCTAATATTATACAGTACGATTATAACGCTTACGGTCAGGCGATATCCCTGTCTGCTTCGGCAAACTTGCAGTACAGTAAGCCTGAGGGCAGTAAAAACTACTATATTCATCTGCGCTCAAACGGCAGATATATGGATGAAAATTACAATGACGAAGATGTTCTTTGCATGGTAACAAGCAGGTTTTTAGGCTCCGCCGGCGATGATACACAGGAATATACCGTAACCGAGCAAAGCGACGGTTATTATACTATAGGTTATGATAATAACTATATTACCGCAAAAACTAATACTCTCGGTTCTTCATTTGCCTACGGTACAGATTCTACGCTTGATGCCGCTAAGTTCAAATTTGTTAAAAGTTCTAACGGCGGTTATTATATAGTTTCAAAAATTAATGAGCAGTGGTGTATTACCAATAAGAAAAACGTTACGTCAAACACCGAACCCCTTACTTTAGCTTTGATTGAGGAAAATAATGACGAACAGATATGGTATTTTGAGGAAGCTGTCTTTAAACACAGTATACCTACCATAAAGGATAAAACGGTATATGCTATACGGGAAAATCATGCCGGAAAATACTTTGCGGCGGATAATCTTACCGCGGGTTCCTCCCTTGACACTGTGGTGGGTGAGAATAATTCAACAAAATTCCTTATCGAGAAATATAATAATACCGATTATTATTATATAAGAATTTCTAATACAAATATGGCGTTAAATTATAACGCTGAAAGTAACGCTGTTACGGTAGAGGAATTTACCCCTGATGCTCAGTCACAGCTTTTCACTATAACCGTACACGAAAGAAATTATATAGGTCAAACCGTCGGCAGCTACTGTATGTCCATTAATCCTAAGGCTGATGCAACAAAATTCCTTTGCGCGTGGCCGACACCTCCTGTCAGCGCGGGTAATGTTGAATGGTTTTACAGTTCTTACCTAATATTTGAAGAAATACTTTACTCCAGCTCGACGGCGGTGTATAATGAAGACGGAACACAGCTTATGTCAGCTACCGATAATTCTACTGGTGTTACTACTAACTATACCTACGATAGCCTTGGCAGAGTAACAGAGGTTCAGACGGGAAATAGTGTAACCGAAAGCGAGTACGATAGCCGTAACCGTGTTACTGAAATTACTTCGGGTAATATGAGCGTAAACTACGAATATAACAGTAAAAAAAAGTTGTCTTCTATCAGTACGACTGCGTATAACGGCACTCAGACCTATTCCTTTGAATACGACAGCTTTGGTAATACTAAAAAAATCAGCGTAGGTAATAACGCGCTGGCTCAGTATTCTTACGTGGGTAATACTTCCCTTATGTCACAGATGCTTTACGGTAATACCGACAGCATAAGCTATACCTACGATAAGGATTACAGAGTTATTAAGAAAACGTATACGGATAACGGTAATAGCGGAGATACTTCTGAGACGGCTGATGTTAGCTATGAGTATGACGTATTCGGAAATATCTATAAATTAAGGGACGGCTTTAGTAACCTGACCTCTTATTATAACTACGATTTAATAGGAAGAATAACTCGGGTTAGTAAATCAGATGATACCTGGAAATATTATAATTACGATACTACCG
>SVQC01000003.1 GCA_015065585.1 Oscillospiraceae bacterium | reverse complement strand
ACGAGCCTATAGGCTCAGCCGGTCTTATGCCCTAAGGGGGCAGTGCATACTACCGGCACGGCCGGTAGTTATGATTTTATTCAACAATCCACGCAAAACGTTCAGGATAAGAAGCTGCTTCGGCACTATCGCGAGGGACCCTCTTTACAGTGTAAAGATATTGTTCATGGCCGCTTTGCGGTACTTGTGTGAAAATCAGCACATCCCCTTTTTCGAATGTTCCAAAGATTTCTCTGTTTCGCAAAGCAAAGCGCACCTCGCTATTTTTTCTGGGATGAAGAGGAGAAGGGACATAGAAAATAACACGTGCATTCTCTACAATCTCTCCACTGTTTTCATACTTCAAACCAAAATAACGCTCAGACTGCATCGCTCCTTTAGGGGTCCTTTGCGGCTCACTTAACGGTTCGAAGAAAGATTTGTACGCGATAGGGATAATAATTTGTCCGGGGGAAGATTTCAGATCCACATCGTTTTTGCTCAGGTGTTTATAGAAACTTTTGGCGGGTCCACTGTCTGTAACCGTAACCGGCGGTACGGTTGTACTATTGTCTGCTGTAAGAACGATATTTCGGTATTCTTCACGAATCTCCGTCTCGGGGGCAAGATGGCTAAAATCATGTTTTCTTGCTCGGCCTGTGATTGGCTCAGCACCAAACACAGAGGGTCCTTCTGAAGTGCCAGTAGTTGTTTTCGTAGAAGTCGCTTTTTTGTTTGTGACACGGATCTCGCTTTCGGTGCACACCAAATGAGAATCGTATAATTGTTTAATCAACTCTTCCGTTGCCTTTTTGCAGCACGGGCCCTCCTGACGGAATACTCCCAGGGAACGAACCATGTTCGCAAAGCTCTCAGCCTGCTCAGGTATGCTCAGATCAAAATCCTCACAACTTGCAATTTCATAGTTCGAATACAAACCACCGCCTGTCAAGTTGTTTGAACCCACATAAACCTTACCATGCTTCTCGCCAGCTAAAACATAGACCTTGGGGTGAAAAGTGGATGATAAATTGCGATTATGGAAAATAAATAAGTCCTCGGTCAAGCCTAGTACCGCGCGTAATGCTTCAAAGGAAGTGTTTTTCTGATCAATTCCTATTGCGGCATAAACGGTGCCTCCAGCAGTACGAAACGCCGAGAGTGGGTCGTATAGTGCATCTACACCACTTATTTTTGCATAAGCCACCGAAAAGGCAAAATTGCTGTACTTTCCTGAATTCAAATCATCGATAAGCAATTTCCCCAGTTTGTCGTTATACGGTTGAATTATCAATTTCATACGCAAACCTCCATACAATTATTAATGTTATCTATAGGATAGCACAAACATTATTAATTGTAAAGGGGCTGCAGAAAATTTTTACAAATCCTGTCCCCGCGCACCTTTTGTTGCTAACATACTGAGCGGAATTTCTGCTCCTGCAAAAGAAAAAACGGTTGGTGTCTGGCGCTGATCCACCAGTTATCAACCGTTTTATGCTGTAACATCTGCATTTCAGCCCGAAAACAGGGCTATAAAAGAAAATTGACTCACAAGTCTTGGTAGACTTATGAGTCAATCATTATGGTGCGGGTGACAGGACTTGAACCTGCACGGTGTTCCGCTAGCTCCTAAGGCTAGTGCGTCTGCCAATTCCGCCACACCCGCATATTTTATTAAACTTAAAAAGTATGAGTTATTAATGAAACTTTTCTAAAACAGTAGCAGCCGCGCTACGCGCGTTGCCCTCAAAAACATCTAAATATAAACCCAGTATTGTACATAATATGTATGAATAAGGTTTATGTGACTCTATTATTTTATATTATAAATGTGATATTGTCAATGATTACTGATTGATTTTTACTAAAAGATGTGATATAATAACAAAAAAAAGGATTTATTTTCTATAATTTTATTGATTATACACAAAAAGGAGACCGTTATGGGTAATAATTTCGTTGTAACTATAGGCAGAGAATTTGGAAGTGGTGGTCACGCTATCGCAAAAATGCTGGCAGAAGAACTGGGTGTTAAGCTTTATGACAAAGAACTTTTAGACATTGCAGCAAAAAACAGTGGACTCAGTGCTGAGGTGTTAAGGGAATATGATGAAAAGCCTACTAACAGTTTTTTATATTCGTTATCTATGGGAGCATATTCTTATGACGGTCTTTTAGGCACGGCAAGTATGCCTCTTGTTGACAAGGTTTTTTCGGTTCAGGCTCAGATAATAAGGGAAATCGCCGAGAAAGAATCCTGTGTTATTGTAGGTAGATGCGCTGAAAGTATTTTGAGCGGAAAGGAAAATATGCTTTCTGTTTTTATCCATGCCGATATAGAAGAACGGGCAAGGCGGGTTATGGAATATGAAAACATATCCTTCGAAAAAGCCTTTGATTTAGTTAAGAAATCTGACAAAAAACGTGCCGGTTATCATAATTATTTTTCTGACAGCAAGTGGGGCGACGCTTCTTCTTATGATATTTGTATTGACAGCAAAATTGGTTTTGAAAATGTTGTGCATATTATTAAGTTCTGTGTTAACGAACATATATACGGTAAATAACAAAAACCTGCTCTTTCCATAGTATGTTATGGAAGGGCAGGTGTTTTTATGTGAAAAAGATTAAGAGGAAAATTAAAACCGTTTTGATTTTGCTTTTATCTATTATTATTTTCGTAACGGGTTTTGCACTTATTGACAGAAGAATGCGAACGGTAATCTGTGATTACTGTGCATCGGTAGGAGAAACGGTAATGATACATACTGTTGACAAAGAAATAAGTGAAATATTTTATGAAGAAGCGCTGGAATATGACGATTTGGTTAAAATTTGTCGTGATGAAAACGGTCAGGTGACCTCTTTAGAGGTTTCTGCCGCAAAAATGAACTTTATAAAATCACAGATATCTGTTCGTGTGGCAGAGGAAATTGACGCAAGAGAAAGATATGAGCTTTCCATACCCATAGGTACTATAATTGGAAATGAGTACACAATAGGCAGGGGTCCGGAAATTAAATTTAAAATGCAGATAACAACTACCATTATAGCGGATTTTGAAAGCAAATTTTACAGCGCGGGAATAAATCAGGTGCTTCATCAGATACATATAAAAGTAAAGATGAACGGACAGACCGTTGTGCCGTGGTATCGTTCTACTTTTAATGCTGAGACTGATGTTATTGCGGCACAGACCGTTATCGTAGGTATGACGCCTGATGCTTATACGAACGTAATAGAGGCAGGAACGGATGCTACTCAGGATATTTTTGATTTTGGTGCAGGAGGTTGATTTTATCCCGTTATATGTAAAAGCTCTTTCGCGTTTATGTTTTTGAGTATTTTAAAAATATTTTTAGGAAAATAATTTGTGTTTGAAATATTTTTGATAGAAATCCATTCAAAAAATTCATCGCTGTTTTTAAAATTGACAAACTTCGTTTTAATAAATAACTGTTTATCAAGAGGGGAGATTTTATAGTAAAAGCAAATCTCATGGCAGGGTTTATCCTGAATTTTATAAAAATTTTCGCTTACAATTTTAAGTGACTCAATATGTACGGCGGTATCCGTTTCCTCTATGAATTTATTACTCAGAGAGTTTTCGGCGGTTTCACCGAAGATTATCTGACCACCGGGGAAGGAATAGATACCGCTGTTTTTGTTTTTCTTTAAAAGGATTTTGCCGTTATAAAGACAAATTCCGGCTGTCTTCAGGCTGAGTATATTGTTGTTAACTTTTAAGAGTATTTCTTTCATAATTATTTGCCGTTTAAACAATCTTAGCTGAAATAACGCCGTCGGTTTTTAAAATTTCTTTTAAGAGGTCTTCCGTGGTAATAAGCGCGTTATTGCGCACGGTAAGGGTGACTTCTGCTTTTTTGTTTATAGGATGCTTTTGATTTATTGTAAGTATATTCACACCTTTTTCGTATAATTTTGCCGTAAGTGCAGAAAATACACCTGCGCGGTCGCTTAGAGTTGCGCTTATAAATATATTTTCATCAGAATTATTATTTTTATAAACTGAAACAAAGTCCTTATATTTATAAAAAGCACTACGGGAGATACCCGCCTTTAATACCGCTTCGCTTATATTCTGGCAAATACCGTTTTCGAGGAGTTCTTTTGCATAAACAACCTTCGAAAAAACGTCGGGAAGAGCAGAAGCTTTTACTATAAGCATATCGTATTTTTTATCCATACTGTCCACCGCCCAAATACATTTTATTTGATTATAATACATAAAATTATAAAAATCAACACCCGTAAAAGAGGCGGTATTATGAACAACGATAAAAAGAAGAAGTTTTTAATTTATACGGCATATATTGCTGTTATAACGGCGCTTGTTTTTATTCTTATAAAATTTTGTCTTGCTTTTTTGCTACCATTTATTATAGGCGCAGTTATAGCAATTTTACTTCAGCCGTTAGCACTTAAAATTTCTAAAAAAATAAAGATTAAAAAAGGAACGGTTGCTCTCTGCCTAGTTATAGGGTTTTATGTTTTCTTGATAGCGCTGCTGTTTATGGCAGGTAACAGAATTTATGCTTTTGCTATAAGCTCAACCGCAAAAATTCCTGATTTTATAACCGCTATAACTCATTTTGCAGAAAAAATATCTAAAAGCGCAAGGGAGATGGCAGGAAACGTTTCAGGTGATTACAGTTCCTTTTTAATAACGGCGTTTAATAATGTTATACAAGATGCGGCTATCAAGGTGTCGGGGGTGTTTTCGGCTTTTTTGACGGATTTTGCGGCCGCTGTGCCTGTTATCGTTTTCAGCATATTTGCCGCCATACTTACCGGTTGTTATATAGCAAAGGACTTTGATAAAATTAAACAGACGGTTACCGATATATTGAAACCACAGCAATTGGAAACTATTGATAAGATAAGAAGAATTACTATGAGTAATACGGGAAAGCTTATTAGAGGGTATACTTTGCTGTCGCTGATAGCATTTATAGTACTTTTTTTAGGAATGCTGATTCTAGGCGTAACATCGCCGTTTAAAAAGGCTTTTTTTATAGCGCTGGTTGATGTTTTACCTGTTTTCGGTTGTGGTACCGTGCTTATACCATGGGCGATAATAAGTATATTTACAGAAAATTTTACAAGGGCAATTGGACTTGCAATTCTTTACGCCGCCGTTACGGTTGTGCGAAATATATGCGAACCAAAAATAATAGGAAAGCAGGTGGGACTGCACCCCTTAGCAACCCTTGCTTCTATGTTTTTAGGCCTAAAAATTCTTGGCATATCGGGGATAATTATATTACCGTTTATAACCACCGTTGCATATCGCTATTTTGCTGAGAAAGTAACAGAGGAAAACCTTTCAGCATAATATATAGTGTATTGCAAAGCAATACGAGCCAAACAAGGCGGTAGAGAAAAAATGAATGAGCACATTATAGCCACCGGAACGGTAACAAACGCTATAAAAGGCAGGGATGCTTTGAAAAAACGCGGTTTTTATGCCGAAATGCAACGTATGAAATCTACAGACAGAAAATACGGTTGCGGGTATGCGATTGCCGTGAGGGGAAATCTAAGTGAAATAGAACAAATATTAAAAGAAGCCAATGTAAAAATTATAAAAGTATTATAAAAACGAAGCACAGGTTTAGGCCTGTGCTTTTTTGAAAGAAGGTGTAAAATGATTTATTTGGATAATGCCGCCACTTCCTCTCCAAAACCTGAATCTGTTATAAAGGCTATGGAAAAGGCGCTTAGAAAATATTGCGCCAATCCGGGCAGAAGCGGTCATAAGATTTCAGAGGAAACCGCTGAGGAAATTTATAAAATCAGAAGGAAGGTTGCGGATTTTTTTGGATGCAGCCACCCTGAAAACGTTGTTTTTCTTGCTAACTGCACACAAGCGATAAATATTGTTTTAAAGGGGATTCTAAGAAAAAACGACCATTTTATAATATCTAATCTAGAGCATAATGCAGTAGCAAGACCGTCATATAAGCTCGGTAAAAATGGGACTGAATTAAGTGTATTTAATGCCTTTGCAGAGGATATTGAAGAAGAACTTGAAAGGGTAGTCAAAAGCAATACTAGACTTATTTTTTGTATCCATGCATCTAATGTTTGCGGCAAGGTTTTACCTATTGAAAAAATAGGAGAATTCTGCAAACAGAGGGGCATTTTATTCGGTGTAGATGCAGCGCAAAGCGCTGGAATAATTCCTATCGATATGGAGAAAAACGGTATAGATTTCTTGTGTATTGCGGCTCATAAAGGACTTTTTGCTCCGATGGGAACTGGGATTCTGATTGCAAATTCACCTATTAATAACACCTTGCTTGAGGGTGGTAACGGAGCTAATTCTATGAGTCTTGAGCAAGGATATGATATGCCTGAAATGTTAGAAAGCGGTACGGTTAATGTTCCCGGAATTTTCGGTATAGGAGCAGGTATAGACTATATCAGAAAAATAGGAATAAATAATATTTTGTCCCACGAAATAAAGCTTTGTGAATATGTGTATAACAGGCTTAAAAACTGTAATAAAATCAAAATCTATTGGTCGCAGGATTTAATTAGAACACCCGTTATTTCTCTCGCTGTTGAAGGGGTAGACAGCGGAGAAATTGCAGCAATACTAAATCGCGAAGGCTTTGCGGTAAGGTCAGGCTATCATTGTTCGCCTTTTGCACACAAAGCTCTTGATACAGAGGAAACCGGAACGGTAAGAATTTCTCCAGGAATTACTAATAACAGAGTGCAAATGGAATGTTTTTGCAAGGCTATTTTAGGAGCCGTTGAAAAAACGTAATATTATTTATAATATTTTATAAAAAAATATTGATTACTAAAATGACTTATGTTAGAATAATTATGTGTATGATTATTTTGGCAAAGGAATGATGGTATGAGTAATGTTTTAAATACGCTTTATACTCTATGGAACCAGATATTTTATGCTATATCGAGCATAGGCGTTTTTGATTTTATTGACATTCTCATAATCGCTTTTATAATTTTTAAGGCAATCCATTTCTTTATGGAAAGTCGTGGCGGACAGCTTATAAAGGGTCTTTTTATCCTGCTTTTTGCTTATGCCGTTTCAATATGGTTTGATTTGGTTACGGTTCGTTGGCTTTTAACAAGGGTAGTGGATTGGGGCATTATTGCACTTGCAATTATTTTTCAGCCTGAGCTTCGTCGCGCTCTTGAGCGTATTGGAAGAAGTAATTTCAGCAAAATCGGATATTCGGGAAATACCGATACTGAAAATCTTAAATTATCCATTGATAAAATTTGTCAGGCTGCTCAAAATATGCATGACCAGAAAACAGGAGCGCTTATCGTATTTGAAAGAATTACTTCACTAGGTGATATTATAAACACTGGTACTGTTATTGATTCTGAAGCTTCCGCACAAATGGTGGGTAGTATTTTCTATCCAAAATCTCCTTTGCATGACGGTGCGCTTATAGTCCGTGAGGGCAGACTCATAGCTGCAGGTTGTATTTTGCCTCTTACCAATAATCAGGGCTTTAGCTCAAGTCTTGGTACCCGCCACCGTGCCGCAATAGGTATTAGCGAGGTTTCAGACGCGGTTGTAATTGTCGTATCGGAAGAAACGGGTAAAATTTCTCTTGTTCATGATGGAAATATTGAACGCGGTTATGATAATATAAGACTAAGAGAAGAACTCTACCGCCTTTTACTTGAAAATAACGAGCGCGAAGAAGAGGGACTTATGGTTAAAATTAAGAATTTTATCAACCGTATAAAGCCCGAAAAGAAAAAGGAAAAAGGAGAAAGTGATAATGAAGAAATTTAAATTTTCTCTTAGAGACCTTTTTTCTAACAAGCGCTTTACCGCTGCCTTTTCTATTATTGTTGCCTTTATTGCATGGCTTGCTATAACGGTTAATGAGACAGAAACCAGAACCTCAACCTTTGCCAATATCACTATAAATGTGGGTATTGAAGACAGTTTTGCAGGAAGCGCTGGTCTTCAGGTTGTTAGTGAAGATTATCTTAAGACAGCCAATGTTACGGTTGATGGTCCTAACTATATTGTTAGTGCGCTTAAAGCAAGTGATATTCTTGTTAACGCCGATTTAAGCGCCGTTACGGCTCCGGGCGAATATAATATACCGCTTATAGCAAAGGCTGCTGACGGTGCATCGGGCTTTACTTTTGTAGAAGTTAGTCCTAAATATGTAAAACTCAAATTCGACTACGTTGATACTAAAGATTTCGAGGTTATTGCCAAGGCCGAAAATATTACGGCGGCTTCCGGTCTTATAAAGGATACGCCTATGCTTAACTATATAGGTGACAGCAAAAAAATCACTATCAGTGGCGCAAGAAGCAATATAAACCTTATTGAAAGGGTAGAGGTAATAGTTAAAGACAAAGGCGAAATAAGTGCAAGTCAGACCTATGATGCCGACCTTGTGATTTATGATAAAGACGGCAAAATTTTAGATAACGCCTTGTTTGAATTGCCTGAGGAAGCCTTGAAGGTTACGGTTCCCATTTATAAAGAAAAAACCGTTGCTGTAAAGCCTGTATTTACGGGTGAGCCTTATGCAGGCGCAGGTGCGGCTAGAGTCGAACGCCTTTCCATTTCAAGAATAACCGTTCAGGGCGCTCCTGATGTCATAGATACCCTTGAATTTGTAGAACTTAAAGCTATCGATTATTCCTTGCTTGCTTCGGCAAAATCCTTTGAGGTTGAGCTTAATCTTCCGGGTGGAGTCAAGGCAGCGAATGCAGTGGAAAAGGTTAAGGTTACCATTAAGAAATAACAGTTCAAAAAGGGCTTTTAATTAGCCCTTTTTGTCATTTTAAACCTTTGTGCATATGATATACAGAGGTGATAAAATGATAGAAATAATAATTTTACTTGTTTTTCTCTTTTTTGCGGTAATAGGTGCAAGCAGTATTACATACCGTGTATGGATGTTTATGATAAAGCCTAAGAGCAAGGGAAAAAGTATTATAATTACAAAGCTTGAAAAAGGTCAGGAAAAGGAACAGTTTATTTATTGTTTTGAAAAATACCGTTGGTGCGGAAGCGATTACGCCGATGTGCTTGTTATGGTCTGTGACGAAAATGCAGATAAGATTTGCCCTTCGTTTCGTAAGGCTTATAAAAATCTTATATGCTGCGAAAAAGAGGCTGTGCCGGATATTATCAATTCTGAATTGGAGGTATAATTTTGTCGGAAGTTCAAAATACTAGCGATATCCTTAAGGGTACAGTCAAAAGAATTACATACTCCAATGCAAAAAATGGATATACGGTAGCAACACTTATGGTGGAAACCGATGAAATTACCGTTGTTGGCAATATGCCTTTTTTAAGAAGCGGCGATGAAATAGAGGTGATGGGTAGTTATATTACCCATCCTGTTTACGGTTTTCAGTTTAAGGCCGAGACCATAAGCAAGACTATACCTACAAATTCTGCGGCGCTAATGCGCTATCTTTCTATGGGTAATATAAAGGGTGTAGGGCCTTCTACCGCCGCAAAAATAATAGAAAAATTTGGTGATGACGCTTTAATTATTATGGAGAGTCAGCCTGAAAGACTTGCCGAAATAAAAGGTATATCAAAAGAAAAAGCTATAGCAATAGGCAAAGAATATACTAAGCTTTTCGGTATCAGAGACGTTATGCTACTTTTATCGAGATTTAAAGTATCCTCGGAAGAAGCAATAAAGGCATACGGTGTTTTAGGTACTTCTGCAATATCAAAAATAGAGAATAACCCATATCTGCTTTGTGACGAAAGAATAGACATACCCTTTGAAAAGGCAGAGGATATTGCCGATTATTTTAAGATACCTTCTGACCACAGACTTCGTATTTGCGCGGGCATTGAATATGTACTGCGCAAAAATACATATAACGGACATACCTGTCTGCCCAAGAATAAGCTTATAACGGTTACTGCCAATTTACTCGGTGCGGAAAAAGACCTTGTGGAAGAGGGGATTGAACTTTTGATTTCCGCTTTAAAGGTGAGGAACTATAGAGCGAAAGATGGTGAATATATATCTTTAAGCGAATATTTTACCGCAGAAGAATATACTGCCGCCAGACTTTCCGTCATGAACCGAGAAAAGAGAATAAGTTATATTGACGAGCGGGAAATTTTACTGGTTGAACAACAGATGGGAATTACCCTTGACGATAAACAGAGATATGCCGTAACTAAGGCTTTTGAAAATGGTTTGCTTATTCTGACCGGAGGTCCCGGTACCGGAAAAACTACTACTCTTAAGGCTATGATAGAAATGTTCGGGCATAGGGATATGGTAATAGAACTTGCCGCACCTACGGGCCGAGCTGCTAAGAGAATGAGTGAGCTTACGGGCTGCGAAGCAAAAACTCTCCACAGGCTTTTAGGGGTAGAATGGGGAGAAGACGGGAAACAGCATTTCTGTAAAAATCAGCAAGACCCATTGGATTGCGACGTAATTATTGTGGACGAGGTATCTATGATAGATAGTCGCCTTTTTGAAAATATGCTCAAAGCGTTACGGCTTGATTGCAGAATAATTCTTGTGGGTGACTCTGACCAGTTACCGAGCGTTTCGGCGGGTAATGTACTGGGAGATTTGATTTCGAGTAATGCTTTTGAGGTTGTTCGTCTTGATAAAATTTTCCGTCAGGCTAAGAGCAGTGCAATTATAACCAATGCTCATAAAATAGTAAACGGGGAGGATGCAGACCTTACTGTCAGAGATTCAGACTTTTTCTTTTTACATAAAGCTTCTGCTGAAGATGCGGTGGAAACGGTTATTTCTCTTTGCAGTGAGCGTTTACCTTTGGCATATTCCTTTGATGCGGTAAAGGATATTCAGGTACTTTGTCCGTCCAGAAAAATGGCGCTTGGCACCTTAAATCTTAATTTTCTTTTACAAAACCGATTAAATCCAAAAAAGAAAAAAAGCGATGAAATTTATTTTAAAGGCTTTTATATGCGTGCCGGGGACAAGGTTATGCAGATAAAAAATAATTATGACCTTGAATGGACTAAGGACGATGGAGAAAAGGGTACCGGCGTATTTAACGGGGATATAGGCTATATTGATAGCGTAAACGTAAGAGAAAATACAATTACCGTCAGGTTTGACGATAAATTAGCGGTATACGGATGCGAGTTTTTTTCTCAGCTTGAACCTGCTTATGCCGTAACGGTACATAAAAGTCAGGGAAGTGAGTTTGACTGTGTCGTGCTTCCTCTTTTTGACGTTCCAACACAGCTTAAATACAGGAATCTTCTTTATACTGCCGTAACAAGAGCTAAAAAACTTTTGGTTGTTGTGGGAAAGGAAACTGTGTTTTTTGAGATGAGTAAAAACGACCGTAAAATGCTCAGATATACTTTGCTTAAAAATTTTATAGAGGATATCAATGAACAGGATAACTAAAGTTTTTAATGATTTGCTTGATTTTGCCTTTCCGTCTCACTGCTTTTCATGTTCTAGAGCAGTAGAGGGAGGAAAACTTATTTGCGATGACTGTAAAAAGCTGTTAGAGAATGTTAAAACTAAAATCTGCATCAAATGCGGTAGGACGATTAAAAAATGTGACTGTAACCGATACGTTTATCATTTTTCCGGAGTTTGCGCTCCGTTTTTTAACGAAGGAATTGCAAAAAACGGCCTTTACAGGCTAAAATTTTCGGGTCAGCATGCTATTGCGCCTTTTTATGCTGATGCTATGATAGAAGCTATGGCTAAAAACTATTTTGATATTAAATTTGATGGAATTGTTTTTGTGCCGATGAGCCCTTTAAAGAACTTTTTTCTTGGATATAATCAGGCTGAATGGTTGGCCCAAAGTATATCGGAAAAGACGGGCATACCCTTAATTGACGGGATACTTTATCGCAGAATATTCACAAAGACTCAGCATAAAAGCAAAGGTATAATAAAGCGATTTTTAAATGCCTTTAAAAGTTATAAGCATAAAGGTACTTTAAACGGAGGAATATATCTTTTAGTGGATGATATTAAAACTACCGGAGCGTCCCTTGACGCCTGTGCCAAGGAATTACTTTATGCCGGTGCTGATGAAATATTTTGTGTAACCGCATTAATCAGTAATAAAACAGTTGAAAAAAATTCTTAATGCTGTATAATTGTTTTTAGAAAACATACGGAGGTGAGTAGGATGTCTGCAGAAATAGGAATAGATTTGGGTTCATCGAAAACCGTTATATTCTCAGATTCGAAAATTGTAATAGAGGAACCTAGTATAGTTACGGTTGATGCCGAAACTTATACGCCTGTTTATTTTGGCTCTAAAGCTAAAGAAACCCTAGGAAGAACTCCCGATACCCTTGAATGTATTCATCCTATTCAGCACGGTCTTATTGCTGATTATGATATTGCCGAAGCTATGCTTAAGCACTATACCGAAAAGGCTTTCGGAAACAAAATTATCCGTCCTAAAGTAATGGCAACTATTCCTACCGGTCTTACCGAACTTCAGCACCATTCTCTTGCTAACGTTGTTCAGGCAGGCGGTGGAAGGAGTGTTCACGTTATTGAGGCGCCTATCGCTATTGCTGCAGGACTTGGTATTAATTTCGAAAGTGCCGGCGGAAATCTGATTGTTGATATCGGCGCCGGTACTACCGATATTGCGGTGCTTTCTCTTGGAGGAATTGTTTCTTGCGATTCCTTTAAGACTGCTTCTTATGATTTTGACGATATTATAATGAATTACGTTAGAAGAAAGAGGAATATTGCCATAGGAAAATTAACTGCTGAAAACATCAAAAAGCAGATAGGAAGTGTTTCTGAGCGTCCCGTTGAGGTTACCGCTATTGCAAAGGGCAGAAACCGTTTCAGCGGTTTGCCTGAGGCCTTTGAAATCAATTCCGGTGAAATATATAAAAAGCTTAACGAATGCGCTCTTATTATATGTAACGCTATACGAAAGGTATTAGAGGTAACAGAGCCTGATTTACTTTCTGATATTAAGCAAAAGGGTTTGCATCTTGTAGGTGGCGGTTCTAAGATTTTTGGTATGGCTGAGCTTATATCCTCGTTTACCGGACTTGACGTTATAACCTATGATGAGCCGGAATACAGTCTCGTTAAGGGCGCGGCGGTGGCTCTCACAAAGCCGGAACTTTTAAGAAATGTTAATTATCAGGAGCGCTCAATCAGAGAACTTGAAATAAGATAGAAAAAAACACTTGACAATTTCCTGTTTTGTGTTAAAATATTTAGGTAAAAAAGAAGAACATTTCGTTCTCACCCTAAGGTTAAAGGTCTGAAAGGGTCATAAGAAGTTACTGAAATTATTATGATTTCGGCTGTTTTTTATGCGTGAACGAAATTTCGTTCACGCTTTTGTTTTATTTTGGAGGTGCGTATTATCAGCAATAAAGAAGTAGCCATAAATGAGGCAATACGGTTTAGTGAAGTTCGTGTAATTGATACCGATGGCAGTCAGTTAGGAATTCTTCCTATAAAAGACGCTATCGCGGCGGCTTATGAGAGAGAACTTGACCTTGTTAACATTTCTCCCAATGCCAATCCGCCTGTATGTAAGATTATGGATTTCGGTAAATACCGTTTTGAACAGGCTAAACGCGAAAAGGAAGCTAAAAAAAACCAGAAAACCTTTGATATCAAGGAAGTTCGTTTAGGATTAACCATCGATACTCATGACTTTGAAACCAAGGGAAACCAGGCAATTCGTTTTCTTAAAAGCGGTGACAAGGTAAAGGTTTCTATTCGTTTCCGCGGACGTGAACTGGGACATCCTGAAATAGGACTTGAAACAATGGCTCGGTTTGCTGATTATTGTGCAGAGTATGCAAGTGTAGAGAAAGCCGCCAAGATGGAAGGCAGAAATATGCTTATGTTCCTTGCACCCAAGACCAATAAATAAAGCAGACAACTAAGAGGAGGATTTATTATGCCTAAGATTAAAACTCACAGTGGCGCTAAGAAGCGTTTCAAACTTACCAAAAACGGTCAGGTTAAACGCGCTCATGCGTTCAAGTCTCACATTCTTAACAAAAAAACTTCTAAGCGTAAGAGAAATCTTCGCAAGACAGTTATTGCTGATGTAACAAATACAGCAACTGTTAAGAGATTAATTCCTTATAAATAAGGAAAAGTAACGAAATTAACGGAGGTTTCTACAAATGGCTCGTGTTAAAGGTGCGTTAGCTACACGCAAAAGAAGAAAAAAGATTTTAAAACTTTCTAAGGGTTATTTCGGAGCTAAATCAAAGCTCTTCAAAACTGCTAAAGAAGCAGTTATGAAATCCGGCAACTATGCCTATATTGGCCGTCGCCTCAAAAAGCGCGATTTCCGTCGCCTTTGGATTACAAGAATTTCTGCCGCTGCAAAGATTTGCGGTATGAATTATTCCACCCTTATGAACGGATTAAAGATTGCAGGAGTTCAGATTAACCGTAAAATGTTGGCAGAAATTGCTGTTAACGACCCCGACGGTTTTGCTGCAATCGCTGAGCAAGCTAAGAAAGCATTAGCAAAATAAAAATAATCGCCCAAGTTATATCTTGGGCGAGTTTTTTAATATTATGAGGTAGGTAAAATTATATGGCTTATGCAGAAATTTCGGGTAAAGATAATGCGCGTATAAAGCGCATTGTTAAGTTGCAGACTTCTTCACGATACAGACGTGAAGAGGGCTTCTTTGTGCTTGAGGGACTAAGAACAATAGAAGATGCTTACGAAAATAATATTAAGCTTTCCGAGTTTTATTTTACCCAAACTGCCTATGATAAATTTAGCTCTGATATTGAAAAATTCGCCCAAACTGCCGATTTTACGGCGCAAATAAGTGATAATATTGCTAAAAATATTTCGGATACTTTTACACCTCAGGGTATTTTTGCGGTGGCTAATATTCCTGAGAAGAGAGAGAATATAAGCGAAAAAGGTAAGTATATAGCTCTTGAGAATATACAGGACCCTGCAAATCTGGGTGCTGTTTCCCGTTCAGCTGAGGCACTGGGAATTGACGGAATTATAATTTCTAATGATTCCTGTGACCCCTTTAGTCCAAAATCCCTCAGAGCGTCTATGGGTACTATTTTAAGAGTTCCTCTTTATTTTACCGATGATATTGCGTCTTTTTTAAAAAAGACTACAGCCTCGTCGTACGCTTGTGTTGTTAACGATGATGCGCAAAAGGTCGGAACTTTTTCATTTAACGGCTTTTCGATTGCCGTTATCGGTAATGAGGCTAACGGACTAACTCAGCGTACCAAGGATGCTTGTGACATTACCGTTACCGTTCCAATGAAAGGCAGGGCAGAATCTCTTAATGCTGCCGCTGCCGCTTCTATAGTTATGTGGGAGATGGTGAAGTGATATATTGGCTCTGGCTTCAAAAAGCCTTGGGTTCGGGCAGTCGCGCACTCCCACGTATACTTGCTAAGTTTAAAAATGCCAAAGAAGTCTTTGAGGCAGGGGATGCAGGTAGAACTGATTCAGGCGTTTTCAACGAGCGTGAGCTTCGTCTTATGAAAAACACCACTCTTGAGAACGCTAAGAAAATTCACAATAACTGTGTTCGTGAAAACGTTACTGTAATTACTTATGAAGATAATGCTTATCCCAAGTTACTGAAAAATATTCCCGACCCACCTTTAGTTCTTTACGTTAAGGGGAAATTACCTGATTTCAACTCGGTTCCTTCTATATGTATTGTAGGACCCAGAGAGGTAACTGATTACGGCTATAAATGCGCCTATTCTCTTGGCGGAAGGCTCTGCCGAGGGGGATTTATTGTGGTTAGCGGCGGGGCAAAGGGTTCGGATGCTGCGGCTCACCAAGGTGCTTTATTAAACGGTGGAATAACCGTTGCCGTTTTACCTAACGGTTTCGGTTATGATTACTTAAAACAAAATGAAAAGCTTCGGGAAAATATATTGGAAAAAGGTTGCCTTATTACTGAAAATCCACCATATACCTCTGTTACCAAGGGTGCTTTTGAAATCCGAAATCGACTTATGTCCGGGCTTTCTCTGGGTGTTGTGGTGGTTGAGGCGGGAGAAAGAAGCGGAGGCCTTATCACAGCAAGACGAGCAACTGAACAAAACAGGGATTTATTCGTTATACCCGGAAGCCCCGGCGCTCCACAGTATATAAGCTCAAACCGTTTAATAAAAGACGGTGCCAAGCCTCTTTTTGACCTTAGCGACATTTTTTCGGAATATGAAGGTCTTTACGGCGGTAAGATAGATATAAATAGAGCTCTTGCTAAACCTCTTGCAAAAATGGTTAAGTATAAACCTGAATATGAGGAAAAAATTAAGAGTGATACACCTAAAACAGTAAAAAAAGAGGAAGAAAAAGAATTTTCTAAAAAAATATTACCCGAAAACCTTTCCAAAAACGCAAAAATAATATATAATCAATTAGATAAGCAGTATTTCACTGTTGATGAACTGCTTAGCCCCGATATGAATTCAAAAGATATTCTGTCTGCCCTTGGAGAGCTTGAGCTTTTCGGTTTCGTAAGTTCAGTGCCAGGCGGACGGTATATTGTAGTATAAGGAGTAACAAAATGTCAAAACTGGTTATTATTGAGTCTCCCGGTAAACTTAAAAGCATTCAGAAATATTTAGGCAGTGACTATACTGTAATGGCATCCAAAGGCCATGTGAGAGATTTGCCTAAAAATAAACTGGGTGTAGATATAGATAAAGACTATCAGCCTTTATATCTTGAAATGAACGACAAAAAAGAGCTTATAAAGAAGCTTCGCGAGGCCGCTGCAAACAGTGAGCAAGTTTTCCTCGCAACCGACCCTGACCGTGAGGGTGAGGCTATTTCGTGGCATCTTGCACAGCTTTTGGCTCTTGATATGGAATCGCCTATTCGCGTTTGCTTTAACGAAATAACCAAAAGCGGCGTTGAGGCCGGAATGAAGAATCCTAAGAAGATAGATATTAATCTTGTTGACGCACAGCAGGCAAGACGCGTACTTGACAGAATTGTTGGATATAAATTAAGTCCTTTCCTTTGGAAAAAGGTAAAACGAGGTCTTTCGGCAGGTCGAGTTCAGTCTGTTGCTTTAAAACTTGTTGTTGACAGAGAAAGAGAAATCGAAAAATTTATTCCTGAAGAATATTGGACTATTGAAGCAAAGCTTTCAAAGCAGAAAAATATAATTGCTAAATTCTACGGTACTGCGGACGGCGAAAAGATTAATGTGACCAGCGAGGCAGAGGCTACAGCTATAGCTACCGCGGATGAGAAGGAAAACTTTGTAGTTTCCTCTATCAAAAAGGGTTTACGTAAAAAACAACCTATGCCTCCATTTATTACATCTACGCTTCAGCAAGAAGCCGCCAGAAGACTTAACTTTACGGGTCTTCGTACAATGCGTATTGCTCAGCAACTCTATGAAGGCGTTGATGTTGCAGGCTTTGGAAGTACTGGTCTTATTACCTATATGAGAACCGACTCTTTGCGCGTTTCAGCCGAAGCAGGTATTGCTGCAAAGAAATATATTACCGTGGTTTACGGTGAAAAATATGCACCTAAAAAGCCCCGCGTATTTAAGTCAAAAAACAGCGCTCAGGATGCCCACGAAGCAATAAGACCTACCATTATTGAACTTACTCCCGAAATAGCAAAGGCTTCACTTACTCCAGAACAATATAAGCTTTATAAGTTAATTTGGGAACGCTTTATGGCAAGTCAGATGGAAAACTGTCTGCAGGATACCGTTAATGTAGATATTATTGCAGGACAGCATTTATATAAAGCCAGCGGTTATACAGTTAAGTTTGACGGTTTTACCGTTTTATATGATGAGGTAAAGGAAAATAACGAGGAAAGTGAAATTACATTTCCTGCACTTAATGAAGGCGATGTGCTGAAATTTAAGGGAATTACGCCTTTACAGCACTTTACTCAGCCTCCCGCAAGATACAATGAATCTACTCTTACAAAGGCTCTTGAAGAAAACGGAATCGGTCGTCCTTCAACCTATGCGCCTATTATTTCTAATATTGTGCAGAGAGATTATATTGAAAAGGATAAAAAAGCCTTTAAACCTACTAAGCTGGGTATGATAGTTACCGACCTTATTGCCGAGTATTTTAAGAAAATCGTTGACATTAAATTCACGGCCGGTATGGAGCAGAGTCTTGATAAAATAGATGAGGGCAAACTCGGTTTTACCGAAACCGTTGACCGTTTCTATAAGGATTTTGCTGTAACTCTTAAAAAGGCAGAGGAGTCTATGAATGGCGTTAAGGTAAAGGTGCCTGATGAGGAAACCGAAATTGTCTGTGAGCTTTGCGGTAAAAATATGGTGGTTAAATCGGGAAGATTCGGAAAATTTCTTGCTTGTCCTGCTTATCCTACCTGTAAAAATACCAAACCATTGCCGGAAGAAAAAATTACTCAGCCTTGTCCTAAATGTGGAGCAGAGCTTGTTAAACGCGTTTCCAAGAAAACGGGTAAGAAGTTCTATGGCTGTTCAAAATATCCTGAGTGCGATTTTGCAGCACCTGGTCTTCCCTCAGGTGAAACCTGTAAGGAATGCGGTTCCTTTATCCTTGTAGGGTTACGAGGAAGAAATTATTGTATGAATGCCGCTTGTCCTACCAGAGCAAAGAGTAAAGAAAAAAATGAAAAATAGTATTAAGGTTATCGGCGCAGGTCTTGCAGGCTGTGAAGCGGCTTGGCAGATTGCTAATGCAGGATATAAAGTAAAACTTTATGAAATGAAACCTCTTTTTAAAAGTCCTGCTCATAAAAGCGATATGTTTGCCGAACTTGTTTGCTCAAATTCACTTAAAGCTGCCCGTATTGATTCTGCCGCAGGTCTTCTAAAGGAAGAAATGCGAAGAATGGGTTCAATCTCACTTATGGCAGCGGATGCTTCTTCTGTTGCCGCAGGCGGCGCGTTAGCTGTAGACAGAGATAGGTTTTCGTCTTATATAACTGAGAAAATCAAGAATTATGAAAATATAGAAGTGGTTTGCGAAAAGATTGACAATATAGATGAAGACGGTTTGAGTGTAATTGCAACCGGACCTCTTACCGATGAAAAATTGGCAGAGGCAATTGGCGATTATTGCAATCAGGAAAATTTAAGCTTCTATGACGCTGCCGCACCTATAGTGACAAAAGAAAGTATAGATATGTCAAAAGCCTTCTTTGCCGCGCGGTACGGCAAAGGCGGAGACGATTATATCAATTGTCCGCTTAATAAAGAAGAATATGAGTTGTTTTATAACGAGCTTATAAATGCCGAAAGCGCACCTTTAAAGGAATTTGATAAACCGCTGACTGTTTATGAGGGCTGTATGCCAATAGAGGTACTTGCTAAAAGAGGAGTTGATTCTATACGCTTTGGTCCTATGAAGCCTGTAGGACTTAAAGACCCGGCTACAGACAGAAGACCGTGGGCAGTTGTGCAACTTCGAAAAGAAAATGCCGAGGGTTCGCTTTATAACATCGTTGGTTTTCAGACTAATCTAAAATTTGGCGAACAAAAAAGAGTATTTTCACTAATTCCAGGACTCCAAAATGCCGAGTTTATAAGATATGGCGTTATGCATAGAAATACCTTTATTAATTCCGCTAAACTCCTTAATAAAGATATGAGTCTTAGAAAAAATAGAAATTTATTTTTTGCGGGACAGATTACGGGTGTAGAGGGGTATATGGAATCTGCGGCAAGCGGTATTGTTGCAGGTAAAAATGTTATTTCCAGAATTGAAGGGAAAACGGAATTTATTTTGCCTGATTTTACAATGACAGGGGCACTTATTAATTATATTACGGATGAAACGGTTGTTAATTTACAGCCTATGGGGGCAAATTTCGGCGTATTGCCGTCCCTTGATGAACATATAAGGGACAAAAGAGAGCGGTATGCCGCCCTTGCACAAAGAAGCCTTAATTGGTTCTGTAAGGAGAGATAAAAATGAAAGTTGTAATTGATGCTTTCGGCGGAGATTTCGCGCCTGCCGCACCGATAGAGGGCGCGGCTCTTGCTCAAAAGGAATTAGGCGTTAGTATAATGCTGACGGGGAATGAGGAAATTATCCGCAATTATATCAAAGAGCACAATGTTGAATTTTCAGACCTTGAAATCGTGCATACCGATGATGTTATTTCTATGCACGATGAACCTACCACTCTTTTGAAAACACACAAAGAATCTTCTATGGCAGTTGCCTTTAGAAAGCTTGCTGAGGGCGAGGCTGATGCATTTGTATCTGCGGGAAGTACGGGCGCTATAGTTGTTGGTGGTACTTTAATAGTTAAGCGCATAAAAGGTATTAAAAGACCTGCTCTTGCCTCTATGATTCCGTCCCCCAATTCACCTTATATGCTTATGGATATGGGTGCTAATGCCGAGTGCCGACCCGAAATGCTTCAGCAGTTTGCTGTTATGGCAAATTCATATTTAAAGCGTGTTGAAGGTATAAGCAATCCTAAAATAGCCTTGCTTAATATCGGTAGCGAGGATTCCAAAGGCGGTGAGCTTCAGCAAGAGGCATATAAGCTTATGGCTAAGGCTCCAATTAATTTCGTGGGTAATATTGAATCCAGAGAAATGCCAAAAGGCGTGGTTGATGCTGTAATTACCGACGGTTTTACGGGTAATATCGCTTTAAAGCTTATTGAAGGTACTGCTACGACTTTCTTTAAGATGGTTAAGGGTGTACTTTATAAGAATATTATTAATATACTTGCCGCTCTTGTTCTTAAAAAGGATTTATATTCCTTGAAGAGTATGATGGACAGTTCAGAGGTAGGAGGAGCTCTCTTACTCGGAGTTAAACAGCCGGTAATTAAAGCTCATGGCAACTCTGATGCTAAGGCAATTAAAAATGCCATAAGGCAGGCAAAATATTTTTACGATGGAAAGGTTATTGACAGTATAAGTCAGGGCCTTGAAGCAATCGAGGAGTAAAATGAAAAGATTAGAAAACAATCTGAAATATACTTTTAAGGACAAGCAGCTTCTTTTAAATGCTTTGAGTCATTCTTCTTATGCAAATGAAAAGCACTTAAAATACGGTTCAAATGAAAGACTTGAATTTTTAGGCGACGCTGTTTTGTCTATAATTGTTGCAGATTATCTTTATAAATATTTTTCGGATAAGCCTGAGGGAGAGCTTACTAAGCTTAGAGCCTCTCTCGTTTGTGAAAAATCACTTTGTCAATTCTCCAGACAGCTTGAAATAGGAGAATTTCTCTTACTCGGCAAAGGGGAAGAACAAAACGGGGGCAGGGAAAGAAACTCTATTTTAGCTGACGCTTTTGAGGCGGTTCTGGCGGCAATCTATCTTGACGACGGAATGGAAATAGCCAGACAACATGTTCTTCGTTTTATTACTGAAGAATTATCTCATACAGAGGACGAGGCTTTTCATGACTACAAAACTACTCTTCAGGAAGTAATACAGCGTAATCCCGAGGAGCGCCTTTCCTATGTTTTAACAGGGGAAAGCGGTCCCGACCATAATAAATCCTTTACCGTAGATGTTATGCTTAATTCTAATGTTATAGGCAGCGGTACTGGTAAAACCAAAAAAAGCGCTGAGCAAATGGCGGCAAAGGATGCGCTAAAGCTTATGGGAATTGAACAGTAATGGGTGCGCATTCTAATATTTCCTTTTTTGTGCCTCATTTGGGCTGTAAAAATCGTTGTAGTTTTTGTAATCAAAACTCGATAACTGGGAGTGTGGGGATTCCCACAAAAGAGGATATTGTCTCGGCTGTGAAAATTGCTACACAAAGTGCTAGATATGATGCGAAAAATACCGAAATAGCTTTTTTTGGCGGTAGCTTTACGGCCATTGACAGAAGCGTTATGGAAGAACTTTTGTCCTTTGCATATCCTTATGTTAAGAATAAAACCGTAAAGGGAATAAGAATTTCAACCCGCCCTGATGCTATTGATAAAGATGTGCTTCTTATACTAAAAAAATACGGTGTAACCTCCATAGAATTGGGTGCTCAAAGTACCGACGAAATGGTGCTTGACGCCAATAATCGAGGACACAGCTTAAGTGATATTGAAAATGCCTCTTTGCTTATAAAAGAACACGGTTTTTCTCTCGGTCTACAGATGATGACAGGGCTATATAAAGCCACAATACAGAGTGATATGGAAACCGTTAAAAAGTTTATTGAGCTTACTCCTGATACCGTGCGGATTTATCCTACCGTTGTACTTAAAAATACTTATCTTGCTTTTCTTTATAAGCAGGGCAAATATAATCCGCAAAGTGTTAATGAGAGTGTTGAGACTTGTTGCCGGTATTATAACGAATTTACAAAAAACGGCATAAAGGTAATAAGACTCGGTCTTCATCAGATTGATAAGGACGATTACGTTGCAGGCCCTTGGCATCCTGCTTTCAGTCAGCTTTGTTTATCGTCTATATATGCTGAAAAATTAAAAGAAAAATTATCTTGTTTAAATACAGGAAAATATACCGTAAAGGTCAATAAATCAGAAATTTCCACCTTTGTGGGACAGAAAAAAATTAATGTTATAAATTTTAAAAATATGGGATATATCCTTAAATTTATCGGAGAGGAGAATATTCCTGTCGGTAAATTTATTTTAGAAAGGGATGTGAAATAAGTATGTTGCTTCGTTCAATAGTGGTGCAGGGCTTTAAATCTTTTGCAGACAAAACCGTTCTGAAATTCGGGACGGGTATTACTGCTGTTGTAGGGCCAAATGGTAGCGGTAAAAGTAACATATCCGATGCTGTACGTTGGGTTCTTGGTGAACAGTCAACCAAGAGTCTGCGCGGACAGTCTATGGAAGATGTTATATTTTCAGGTACTGCTTCCCGACGTCCCCACGGTTTTTGCGAGGTTACCCTTAATATAGATAATAGTGACAGAACCCTTAATTTTGATAATGACAGCGTTTCAATTACCCGCCGTTATTACCGTTCTCACGAAAGCGAGTACCTCATAAACAATGTTTCGGTGCGCCTGAAAGACGTTAACGAGCTGTTTATGGATACCGGTCTGGGCAGAGACGGTTACTCTATGATAGGTCAGGGTAAAATTGACACTATTATTAGTTCAAAATCGGGAGAAAGACGTGATATTTTTGAAGAAGCCTCGGGTATTTCTAAATACCGCTACAGAAAGATTGAGGCTGAAAGAAAATTAACTGCTGCCGAGGAAAATCTTCTTCGATTAAAGGACATAATGAACGAGCTTGAAAGCCGTGTCGGTCCCCTTGAACAGCAGAGCAAAAAGGCAGAAAAATTCTTAGCTCTTGCCGAAGAAAAGAAGAATCTTGAAATTGGATTGTGGCTTCATACCCTTGGTAATTCAAAACAGGCTTTACGTGAGCAGGAAAATAAAATAGCCATAGCCACGATGCAGTATAAGGAAATTGACGAAAAACTGCAGAGTTTCGATGCCGAAAACGAAAAAAACACCCGTGATTTTGCCTTACTTACCACAGCTCTTGAACAGCTTAGAAACGAAATTGCCACCAAAAACGAAGAAATAGCCATGGCTAACGGTGAAATTTCGGTAGTAATGCGTGATATAGAACATAATGACCAAACCATCGCAAGACTTGTGGCTGAGCGTGAGGAACTAAAAATAAGTGACCTTTCGGCTATGGACGAAATTGAAAATAAAAAGAAGATTGTTGCCGAAACCGAAACTGAAATAAAGGAATTTGAAGAAAAACTTTCTGCTCTGGAGAAAGAACTCAGCGATATGCTTGAGATGAGCGAAAGCATTTCTCGAAACATAGAAGAGCTTGTTAAAAAGCTTAACGGCGTATCGGTTAAAAGCGGTGATTTAAGGATTTCTATGATGACCGCTGAAAGCAGTATTGCAGAAATTGAAACGAGAACTGCAAATATCGATGACGTTTTAAAGGAAAAAGAAGCTCAGCTAAGTGGTCTTGATAAGGAGTTTTCCGATAATGAAGAATTTCTTAAAAAGACCGAAGAAACCGTTACTGAGTGTACCAATGCTCTGGGCGGATACGAGCTTAAATACAATTCAAGAAAAGAAAAGTATGAGGTTTGCAAAGAAGAATGCGAGAAGCTTCGTCTTGACAAAGAGGCAAAGCTCAGACGAGTACAGATTTTAGGTGAACTTGAGAAAAACCTTGAAGGCTTCCAAAATTCCGTAAAAGAGGTTATGAATGCTTCTAAAACCGGTACTATCCGTGGAATTCACGGACCGGTTTCTTCCATTATAAAGGTTGATAAAGAGTTTTCTGTTGCTATAGAAACTGCCCTTGGTGCTACTATTCAGCAGATTGTTTGTGACAGTGAAAACGACGCAAAACGCGCTATTGAAATGCTTAAATCAAACGGCTTGGGCAGGGCAACCTTCTTACCTATAAGCTCTATTAAATCAAGAGAATTTAAAGAGAGCGGATATGAGGATATGTATGGCTACGTAGGTCTTGCTCCGGAACTTATAGAATGTGACGGTAAATATAGAGAAATAATAAAATATTTACTCGGCAATACTGTCGTGTGCGAAGACCTTGACAGCGCTGTTGCCATTTCAAAGAAATTCTCTTACCGCTTTAAAACCGTTTCTCTTGACGGTCAGGTCGTAAATTCCGGCGGTTCGCTTACCGGTGGTTCTCTTATTAAGAATGCCGGTATTTTAAGCCGCGCAAGTGATATAAGAAGATTAAGTGATGAAACCGAAAAGCTTGGGGCTAAGCTTAAAATAAAAGAGGCTGAGCTTGAAAGTCTTATGAGCGAGGTTGTTAAAGCAGAGGCTGATATTATTGCTGCAAAAGCCACCCTTGCAACTGCTAATGAAGATAAAATCAGAGTGCTCGGTGAGCTTAAGAGAGTTGACGACATAAGAAACTCTGTAGCTCAGTCTGTAAGCGAACTTAAAAATGAGAAAACCACAGCTGATGAAAAGATTGCCGCCTTGAAGGAAACTGCTAGTGCTGCGGCTAAGGAAATGGCTGTGCTGGACGGCGAAAAACAGGCTATTCAGGCTGAAATTGATACCCACAGCGGCGGCAGAGAAAACCTTACGGGAAAACGTGAGGAAATCGGTAATTCTATGACCGATATTAAGATGGAAATTCTTAATAGACGCAAGGATATTGAAAATCTTCTCTCCAGCGCAAACGCTATTGCCGGCACAATGGGTAATCGTTCAAGGCGTATGGAGGCTATTACGGGTGAGCTTAGTGGTATTGACCTTATTAAAGCTGACCTTAATAAAAAGCTTGAATCCATAAAAGAGCAAATTGAAGCTTATAAAAACGGTATTGCTGATAGCGAAGCCGAAATTGTACGACTTACCTCTGAGCGTGAAAATATTGAAAAGATGGGCGCTGAAATCCGTTCGAGCGAAAAAGAGCGCACCTTGGAGCGAGAAAAAATTGGTGGCGAGCTTGCTCGTCTTACCGAGCGCAAAGAGGTTATGCTCAAGGAATATGACAACGTTATTCGTCAGCTTTATGATGAGTATCAGCTAACACGTACCGAAGCCGAAAATATGGGCATAACAGTTGAAAATCCCGTTGAGGCTAAAAAGAGTCTTGCTGAGGTTAAGTCGGGTATACGTGCTTTAGGTAACGTTAATGTGTCGGCTATTGAGGAGTATAAAGAGGTATACGAAAGATATACCTTTATGAGTGCTCAGATAGATGATGTAGAAAAATCCAGAAGCGAACTTTATAAATTAATTAATCAGCTTACAGCTCAGATGAAGGAACTGTTTGTGGCAGGTTTTGAAAAAATCAGCCAGAATTTTGCTGTTACTTTTACCGAGCTTTTTGGTGGCGGTAGTGCTGCTCTTGCCCTTAGTGACCCCGATAACGTTCTTGAAAGCGGAATTGATATTTTAGTAAAGCTTCCCGGCAAAAACGTACCCAGCCTTGACGGTCTTTCGGGTGGCGAAAAGGCTCTTATCGCTCTAGCAATTTACTTTGCTATTATGCGTGTAAATGCGCCTCCTTTCTGCTTCCTTGATGAAGTTGATACTGCTCTTGACGAAATTAATGTTGAGAGGGTTGCAGATTATATGAAACGCCCTGACTTTACAACACAGTTTATCTGTGTTACCCATAGAAGAGGCACTATGGAAGCGGCTGATATGCTTTACGGTGTAACAATGCAGGAAAAGGGCGTAACAAAACTTCTTGAGCTTAATGTTAACGAGCTTGAGAAGAGATTAATGCTTGAAAACGGTGATAAATAATGGGCTTTTTTGGAAAAATTAAAGCCGGCCTTGCAAAAACAAGGTCACAACTTGCGGATAATATTAATTCTGTAATTAACAGTTTTACAAAAATTGACGAAGAACTGTTCGAACAACTTGAGGAAATACTTGTCCTTTCGGATATCGGATGTGTGACGTCAGAGCAAATCTGTCAGGAACTTCGCGGTCAAATTAAGAAGGACGGAGTCAAAGACCCTGCTCAAATAAAAAAAATGCTAAAAGCAATAATAAGTGAAAAAATGGCAGGGGATACCTCTTTAAAACTTAATACCAAGCCGTCAATTATACTTGTTATCGGTGTTAACGGAGTTGGCAAAACCACTTCAATAGGAAAAATTGCTGCCAAACTTAAAAGCGAGGGCAAAATGGTTGTCCTTGGCGCCGCAGATACCTTCCGTGCTGCCGCTATAGAACAACTTGAAATATGGGCTGAGCGCGCAGGTGTTTCTATAGTTAAGGGTAAAGAGGGAACCGACCCAGCTTCTGTAGTATTTGATACTATTGCTCACGCTAAGGCAAAAGACGCAGATGTTATTATCTGTGATACTGCGGGACGCCTTCACAATAAGAAAAATCTTATGGATGAATTAAATAAGATTTACCGTATTATAAACCGCGAATTGCCCGATGCCGCTAAGGAAACGTTACTTGTTCTTGATGCCACAACGGGACAAAATGCAGTTAATCAGGCCAAGGAATTTAAAAATACCGCTGATATTACGGGTATAGTTCTAACCAAGCTTGACGGTACAGCAAGGGGCGGAGTAGTTCTTGCTATTAAAAACGAACTTGATATTCCCGTTAAGTTTGTTGGTGTAGGCGAGAGCGTTGATGACCTTATGCCCTTTGACAGCGTGGAATTTGCCACAGGAATAATAGATACAGAGGAGTAGTTATGATATTTTTTATAGCCACTAAAAATAAGGGCAAGAAAAAGGAACTTGAAAGAATTCTTTCTCCTCTTTCCATATCGGTTATTAGTGAAGAACAACTTGATTTTCCATTAAATGACGTCGATGAAACGGGAGATACCTTTGAGGAAAATGCTCTTATAAAAGCAAGGGCAGGGTGCAAAGCTACCGGTTATCCTACCGTTGCCGATGATTCGGGCCTTTGTGTTGATGCTTTGAACGGAGAGCCGGGGGTTTATACCGCCAGATATGCCGGTGCGCCTACCGACAATGCTAAAAATAATGAAAAGCTCCTTAAAAATCTTGAGGGTGTCGAAGAAAGTAAGCGTACCGCAAGATTTGTAAGTGTTGTCGCATGTGTTTTTCCTGATGGAAGAGAATTTACCGTCAGAGGCGAATGTGAGGGGAAAATCGCTGAAAAATTAAGCGGTATAAACGGTTTTGGTTACGACCCATTGTTTATTAGTGAACTTGGTTGCTTCGGTGAAATAAGTGATGAAGCCAAGGATAGTATAAGTCACAGAGGCAAAGCGTTAAAAGAACTTGTTAAGAAACTGAAAGAGGAATATTTATGTTAAATAGCAGACAACGCGCATTTCTACGCGGAATGGCAAATGATTATGAAACTATAATTCAGGTAGGCAAGGGCGGTATTTCTCCTGCTCTTGTTACTACCGTTAACGAGGCGTTGTACGTAAGAGAACTTATAAAAATCAAGGTGCATCCTACCGCGCCGGAAAGTATAAAGGATATAGCCGCTTCGCTTGCAGAACAGACAGAGTCGGAAATAGTGCATATAATAGGTTCAAAAATAATTCTTTATAAACACAGTGACAATAAAGATATTACACCTATTAAGCTGGTAAAATAATATGGCTAATATTGCTGTTTTCGGCGGCACTTTTAATCCTATACACAGCCAACATATCAAGATGATAAAGTGTATCAGCCAACTTGAATTTATTGATAGTGTAATAGTGATGCCAACTAATATTCCACCTCATAAAAGCACTACCTTTTTAGCTGACGGAATCGACAGATACAATATGTGTTCTATTGCTACTCGTGAGATAAAAAATGTGACAGTTTCCGATTTCGAAATCAAAAGGCAGGAAAAAAGCTATACTTTTTATACCGTTAAGGCTTTAAAGGAAAAGTATAAAAATGATAAGCTTTTTATTGTTTGCGGCGGAGATATGGCAATAACCCTTAATACATGGTTTAATTATGAAGAACTTAAAAAAACGTGTTCATTTCTCGTTATAAACCGTCCAGGTACGGATAAAAATAAATTAAAAGCGTATCTTGACTCACTAAGAAACGGCGGTGCCGATATAACCGAAGTTTTATGCGAAACCCTTGATGTTTCATCCACAAAGGTCAGGAATGAGCAGGATTTAACAGAAGTCCCGGTTGAAGTACTTCATTATATTAAAGAAAAAGGTTTATATACAAATGGATAAAAAATACAATGAATATATTTCGGCTATAAGGCAGCAGCTTGACGATTACCGTTTTAATCACAGTCTTGCTGTGGCGAAAAAAGCAGTAGAACTTGCAAAGCTTTATTCGGAAGATATAGAAAAAGCTTATGTTGCAGGGCTTTTACACGATATTACTAAAAATGAAGATGATGCATGGCAGTTGAAATTTTTTGACAGTTCTGCTATAATGCTCAAAGACTATGAAAAAGTTTCGCCTAAAGTATGGCATTCAATAAGCGCTGCTCATTATATAAAGATAAATCTCGGTATAACCGATAATGATATAATAAACGCTGTTCGTTATCATACTACAGGCAGGGTAGATATGAGTCTTCTGGAAAAAATTGTTTATCTTGCTGATTTTACTTCAGAGGACAGAACGTATCCCGATGTTGATATACTGCGTAAAAAGACGCTCTCTAATCTTGACGACGCTCTTTTGTACGCTTTAAGGCACACGATAGTGACTCTGTCACAAAAAACTATGGCTATACACCCCGATACATTGGCGGCGTATAATCAAATAATTTGTAAAGGTAAGTAAAAATGGAACCATTAGAAATTGTAGAAGTTGCGGTTAAAGCTCTTGACTCTAAAAAAGGGCATGAAATAAATGCTGTTAAAATTGATTCTCTTACTGTCATAGCTGATTATTTTGTTATGGCAACCGCTAATTCAAGCACTCAGGTTCGTGCTTTAGCCGAGGAGGTAGAGTATCAGCTCGACCTTAAAAATAATCCCGTTCATCATATTGAGGGAAGAGGCTCAAGTTGGATTTTGCTTGACTACGGTAGTGTAATCATTCACGTTTTCCATAGAGAAGCACGTGAATATTACGGACTTGACAGAACTTGGGCAGACGGCGAACAGATTGATATAAATAAATTCCTGGCATAAGAAAGAGGTAGATATTATGAAGCAGGATAGATATAATTTTAGTGAAATTGAAAAGAAATGGCAGGATATTTGGGATAAGGAACAGCCTTTTGCAGCTAAAAACGATTATACCTTACCCAAGTTTTACGGTCTTGTTGAATTTCCGTATCCTTCAGGTCAGGGACTTCACGTAGGTCATCCCCGTTCCTATACCGCTATTGACATTGTTGCACGTAAAAAACGTCTTCAGGGCTACAATGTGCTTTATCCGATGGGTTGGGATGCTTTCGGCCTTCCTACCGAAAACTTCGCTATTAAAAATCATATCCACCCCGAAATAGTTACTAAGAATAACGTGGAAAACTTTAAGCGTCAGCTTAAATCTTTAGGTTTTTCTTTTGACTGGAACAGAGAAATCAATACCACCGACCCTGCTTATTATAAGTGGACACAGTGGATTTTCCTTAAGCTTTTTGAAAAAGGTCTTGCATATAAAAAGAAAATGGCTGTAAACTGGTGCACCTCCTGTAAGTGTGTTCTTGCTAATGAAGAGGTTGTAAACGGCGTATGCGAGCGTTGCGGAAGCGAAGTAGTACATAAGGAAAAGAGCCAGTGGATGCTGAAAATCACTGAGTATGCAGGGAAGCTTGTTGATGACCTTGCAACCGTTGATTTTATCGAAAGAGTAAAAATTCAGCAGGAAAACTGGATTGGTCGTTCTTATGGTACTCAGGTAAAATTTACCGCAACGACAGGTGATGTTTTTGAAATTTATACTACCCGTGCGGATACTCTTTTCGGTGCTACCTATATGGTACTTTCACCTGAGCATCCTTTAATTGATAAATGGGCAGATAAAATTTCTAATATTGATGAAGTTATTGCATATAAAAACGAAGCGGCTAAGAAATCTGATTTTGAAAGAACTGAGCTTGCTAAGGATAAAACCGGTGTTATGCTTAAAGGCGTTAAGGCTATAAATCCAGTTAACAATACTGAAATTCCGATTTTTATTTCTGATTATGTTTTGATTTCCTATGGCACAGGCGCTATTATGGCTGTACCTGCTCACGATACTCGTGACTGGGAATTTGCTAAAAAGTTTAATCTTCCTATTATCGAGGTTGTAAAGGGTGGAAACGTTGAGGAAGAAGCCTTTACCGATTGTGCTACCGGTGTAATGGTTAATTCGGGTTTTCTTGACGGTATGAGCGTTGAAGAAGCAAAGGTTGCTATACAGAACTTCCTTACCGAAAAGGGAATAGGCGAGAGAAAAACCAACTATAAGCTTCGTGACTGGGTCTTCTCCCGTCAGCGTTATTGGGGCGAACCAATTCCTATGGTTTACTGTGACTGTTGCGGATATGTTCCCCTAAATGAAAGTGAACTTCCTCTGCTTTTGCCTGAGGTTGAGTCTTATGAGCCTACCGTCAACGGTGAGTCACCTCTTGCTAATATTGCCGAGTGGATTAATACTACCTGTCCCAAGTGCGGCGGCAAGGCAGTAAGAGAAACCGATACTATGCCTCAGTGGGCAGGTTCTTCATGGTATTTCCTTCGTTATTGTGACCCTCACAATGATAAAGAACTTGCAAGCAAGGAGGCTCTTGAATATTGGGGCCCTGTTGACTGGTATAACGGCGGTATGGAGCATACAACCCTTCATCTTCTTTACAGCCGTTTCTGGCATAAATTCCTTTATGATATCGGTGTTGTTCCTAATCCGGAACCTTATGCTAAGCGTACAAGCCACGGTATGATTCTCGGTGAAAACGGAGAAAAGATGTCTAAATCAAGAGGCAACGTAATTAATCCCGATGATATTATCAATGAGTACGGCGCAGATACTATGCGACTTTACGAAATGTTTATCGGCGACTTTGAAAAGGCTGCTCCTTGGAGTACTTCTTCAATTAAGGGTTGTAAGCGTTTTCTTGACAGAGTTTGGGCGCTTAAGGAAAACGTTATTGACGGTGATAGCTACAGAAAAGATTACGAGAGTGAAATTCACAAGATGATTCGCAAGGTGACCGACGATATTGAAAGCCTTAAGATGAACACCGCTATTGCTTCAATGATGGCATTTATCAATACCGTTGGTAATGAAATCAACCGCGCTGAATATAAAACACTTCTTCTCCTTTTAAATCCCTTTGCACCTCATATTACCGAAGAAATTTGGGAGGAACTTGGATTTGAAGGCAGGCTTAATCAGGCTAAGTGGCCCGAGTATGACGAAGCTAAATGTATAGAGTCTACCGTTGAGATTGGTATACAGGTTAACGGTAAGCTCAGAGGCAGAATGGATATACCTGCTGATATAAGCGCTGAAGACGCTATTAAGGCTGCTAAAGAGCAGGATGGTATATCAGGACAGCTTGAAGGAAAGACTATTGTCAAAGAACTTTATGTTCCCAAGAAGCTTGTAAATATAGTAGTAAGATAATGTGTTTTCGTGGGGCAGTTTTGCCCCACGAAAAAATTTAAGAAAGTGCTTGACAAAAGGGCATTGCTTTGATATAATCATTAATGTTGCAAAACTTAAGGACGATCCATTAGCTCAGCCGGTAGAGCACATGACTTTTAATCATGGTGTCCGGAGTTCGATTCTCCGATGGGTCACCAAAAAACGACTTGTTTGACACAAGTCGTTTTTTCATTTGTCCAATCCAAATGGAATAGTATTGCTATTAAATATGCCTTGAGGTGTATAAAAGTGTAAATTTATTTTCTGTTTCGATAGGAGGATGGAGTATAGCCTGTAAGATTTTTAAAACACTTTGAAAAGTAGTTAACGGTAGAAAAACCACAGGCTTCTGAAACAACCAACACCGAAGCCTGACCGGAAATAAGCAATTTTTTTGCCATTTCAATTCTTTCGTATATAACGGCGTTAACAGGAGAGATACCATAGGTCTTTTTGTAAAGTTCACAAAATCGACTTACGGAATAACCACTTAACGATGTCATTTCTTTTAGCGTCCAGTTTCTTGCAGGGTTTAAGACTATCTCGTTATGTACGTTGATTATATTGCTTATTTTTTCTGTTTCTTTTCTTTGATTTTTAAGGTTTCGGTAAATATCAATTATCATTTCGGTAATATAACAGGTAATAAGTTGCTCTTTACCTTCAAAATCATAACTTAATTCACGGGTGATTTTAACGGCGTATTTTCTTAAAAAATCTTTTTTACTGACACTAAAAGCAATATTTAAGGGCAATGGGAATTTTTCAAGAAGTTCTTTAAAATCTTCACCTATAATTTGAAACCAATCGTTAACAAAGCCTTTTTCGGCATTATCCTCTGGTCCATGGTATACCATAACGCCCGGTGGGTTTATAAGAATATCACCGGCTTTTCCTTTTATTAGTTCTCCGTCCTTTAAATATAGAAACGGTGTAGAAAAACAGCATACGGAATAAAAATCGCAGATTCTCTTCTTACAGAATTCTCCCTTTTTATGAGGAAAATCGTAACCTAAGGTTTTTATGTTCATAAAAATCACCAAAATCGTAATATAGTATAAATAAATCGTCGGATATTACATTGTTTTTACAATAATATCATAATATACTGTAAATGTAAATACTTTTAGAAAGAGTGATATTTATGAAAACCTTTTCACTGTGCGGTCAATGGAAAATGGAGGGCGGCGGTTACAGTTGTTATGGCAAAGTTCCAGGCTCCGTTTATTCTTTTTTGCTTGGCAACGCTTTAATACCCGACCCATTTTACAGAGATAACGAGCTTGAAGCTGTTAAAATTATGGAAAATGATTTTTCTTTTAGCAGAGAATTTGATTTTTCTAAAATAGGGGACAGTAAACTAATTTTACGATGCGAGGGCCTTGACACTCTTTGTTGCCTTACCCTTAACGGCAAAGTTATTGGAAATACCGATAATATGCATAAAACCTATGAATTTGATGTTACCGATGTGCTAAAAGACGGAAAAAACAGTATTTCTGCTTCTTTTGCTTCTCCTACCAAGTACATAAAAAGAAAAGATATAGAAGACCCTGTTTTAGGTGTAAGTAACTGTATGCGCGGCTTCCCTCATTTAAGAAAAGCTCACAGTATGATGGGTTGGGATTGGGGCCCTGCGCTTCCTGATGCAGGTATTTGGAGAGAGATTTCTCTATTAACCGTTGATTCGGACAGGCTTAGTGAGGTTGAAATTTTACAGTATCATCGTGATGGCAAGGTTTTTATTAACCCAAGAGTTAAATCACAGCTTTCTGCGGGAGAAATAAAGGTTAGTGTTACTTCACCTGTCGGACAACATTTTGAACTTACTCCTAACAAAGAAAATGAAATAGAGTCGCCTATGCTTTGGTGGCCCAGAGGCTACGGCAAGCAAAATCTCTACGATTTTACCGTAAGTCTTATAGAAAATGAAAATATTAGTGACAGCCGTAAACTCCGTATCGGTCTTAGAGAAATGAAGCTTGTACGAGAGAAGGATGAGTACGGAATAAGCTTTTGTCACGAAGTAAACGGTAAGCGCATTTTTGCAATGGGTTCTAACTATATTCCTGAAGATAATATTTACTCACGAATAAACAAAGAGCGTACCGAAAAACTTTTAAAGGCTTGTGCGGATTGTAATTTCAATACCATAAGAGTTTGGGGCGGCGGCTATTTTCCTGACGATTATTTTTATGATTTGTGTGACGAGCTGGGTCTGTTAATTTTCCATGATTTAATGTTTGCATGTATGAACGTTCCCGATAACGAGGATATGATAAATAATATTTGCGAGGAAGTAAGACAGAACCTTACGCGAATCCGTCATCACGCGTCCCTTGCCGTTATTTCGGGCAACAATGAATTAGAGGAAGCAATAGAATTCTGGTGGAACGACGAGGGCAAAAACAAGCGCAAAAGTTCTTACATTAAAATATTTGAGCATATTTTACCCGATGTTGCTAAAGAGGTATGTCCTTACGTTCCGTACATTTTTGCATCTCCTAGTTCTCAGGGTTCTTTTATAGATACTAAGAGCGAGGATATGGGTGATTGTCATTATTACGAGGTTTGGGGCAATGCTAAACCCGTTAATGAGTACCGTAAGCACTATTTCAGATATTTAAGCGAATTTTCTTTCCAGTCGTATCCCAGCGAAAAAACCATAGATACGTTTTTACTGCCCGAGGAGAAAAATCCTTTCAGCAGAACTATGGAAATGCATCAAAGGCGACCGGGAGCTAACAAGGCACTCATAAGCTATATGGCTGACCATTTCAAATATCCCTCTGATTTTTCTACATTTATTTACGCTACACAGCTTATGCAGCTATATGCTATGGGTTATGAGATAGAACATCTTCGCCGTAACAGAGGTCGTTGCATGGGCGCGCTATACTGGCAGCTTAACGATATATGGCCGGGCGTTTCTTGGTCGAGTATTGACTATTTTGGCAGATATAAAGCGCTTCAGTACGGTACAAAGCGATTTTACGCTCCTATTATGATTTCTTGCCACGAAATTGGCGAAACCGATACAAGAACCTGCGTTGTTATGCAACCCGAAGTTTATGACTATACGACTGAGGCAAGACTTAACGTTACAAACGAAACTCTTAACGATGTGACTGGTACTGTAAACTGGCAACTTAGAAATTCAAAATGCGATATAATTAAAGAGGGTAGCAAAGAAATTACCGTTCCTAGTCTTTCTTCCTATTGGCTTGATAATATTGACTTTAATAAGACCGACGTTACCGAAAATTATATAAGCTATTCCTTTACTGTAAACGGTGAGGTGGTTTCAGGAGGTAATGCGCTCTTTACTGCTCATAAACATTATAATTTTGGTGACCCGAAACTTAGATATGAAATAAACGGTGATGAGATAACTGTTTATGCTGATTGTTTCACTAAATATGTTGAAATAGATTCACCTGACAGCGACTTCATTCTCAGCGATAACTATTTCGATATGAACGCCGGAAGTAAAACAGTTAAGGTACTTTCAGGTGAGCCTAAAACAATAAGACTTCGCAGTATCTACGATGTAAAATAAAAAACTCTTGACAAGTGTAAAAAGTGGTGTTATACTTTTTACATAAATTTTTAAAAGCTATGACGAAGACGGTCAAGTTTTTGTATTTTCAGAGAGCCGGTGGTTGCTGAAAACCGGTAATACGAATTCTTACAAGACCCATCCCTTCTGAGCCGGAAGCCCGAAAGTATACCGAGTAGACGTTTCCCGTGATTGCTGCGTAAAGGCATAGGAATTGTTAGATTCCAAGAGTGGCGGATTCCCGCAATTTGAGTGGTACCGCGAGTGTATGTTGTTACACCCGTCTCAAAGTAATTCTTTGAGACGGGTTTTATTTTTTAAAATGAAAGGGAGATTATTATGAAAACCAACACAGCAAAAGAACAATTACTGGAAATCGCCGCGCGTATAAAGGAAATGCGCGAAATTATGGGTTGGTCTATAGAGGAAATGGCTGAAAAAACCGAAGTTGGTGCTGATAAATATATTTCTTACGAAACTGCTAATGCCGATATTCCGTTCTCCTTTATTCACAAGTGCGCACTTGCTTTTGACGTAGAGTTAACCGAGCTTTTAGAGGGCCATTCCGCCCGTCTCTCTAGCTATACTGTGACAAGAAAGGGAATGGGTCAGTCTACCGCTAAAGAAGACGGTATCGATATTAAAAATCTTGCTCCTAAATTCAGAGATAAAATTGCCGAGCCTTACTGGGTAAGATATGAATATTCCGCTGCTCAGCAGAACAAACCTATTCAGCTTACTACCCACTCGGGTCAGGAGTTCGATATTGTTTTAAGCGGTTCCTTAAAGGTACAGATTGGCGCTCATACCGAAATTTTGAACGAGGGTGACAGCATTTACTATAACAGCTCTACACCTCACGGAATGATAGCTATCGGTGGGGAAGACTGTGTTTTCTGTGCTGTGGTACTATCTGGTGATAATACTAAGGAAGAAACTGTTAGAAAGAGTATTGCTTCTGCTAAAAAGTCTGAAAAGCTTGTTTGTGAAAAGTTTATTAATACTACCGAAAACGAAAACGGAGAGCTTCTTGATATAAACTTTAAAAATACAGATATTTTCAATTTCGGCTTTGACATTGTTGATGAAATTGCCGATAAATATCCTGACAAACTAGCAATGCTACATATTGATAAGAATAAAAACGAACGCCGTTTTACCTTTAAGGATATAAAAAGAGCTTCTAACCAGTGCGCTAACTATTTTACTTCTTTAGGAATTAAAAAAGGCGATAAAGTAATGCTTGTTCTTAAAAGGCATTATCAGTTTTGGTTCTGTATGGTAGCACTGCACAAAATCGGTGCTGTGGCTATTCCGGCTACAAATCAGCTTAAGGAACACGATTTTGAATACCGCTTTAATGCAGCAGGGGTAAATGCTCTTGTTTGTACCGCTGACGGTGATACTGCAGAAATTGCTCAGCGCGCCGCAAAAAACTGTGAAAGCGTTAAAAATCTTATTTTGGTTGGCGGAAAGCGTGACGGTTGGCACGATTTTGACGGTGAATATAAGCTTTATACCGGTAAATACGAAAGAGAAGAAAATGCTTCTTGCGGTGAGGACATTGCTCTTATGTTCTTTACTTCAGGAACAACCGGTAATCCAAAAATGGCGGCTCATAAGCATACCTACGCCTTAGGTCACTATGTTACTGCAAAATATTGGCATTGTTGTGAAAGAGACGGTTTACATCTTACTATTTCTGATACGGGTTGGGGTAAATCCCTATGGGGTAAGCTTTACGGACAATGGCTGTGTGAAGGCGCGGTTTTCGTTTATGATTTTGACCGTTTTGACGCAGATGAAATTTTGCCTATGTTTGCCAAATACAATATTACTACCTTCTGCGCTCCGCCTACAATGCTCAGAATGCTTGTAAAGAGTGACCTTTCAAAGTATGACCTTTCTTCAATTCATCATATGACAACTGCAGGTGAAGCTCTTAATCCTGAGGTTTTCCGTCAGTTTGAGGAAGCTACGGGACTTCAGATTATGGAAGGCTTCGGTCAGACCGAAACTACCCTTACTATTGCTAACTTAAGTGGTACTACACCCAAAATCGGCGCTATGGGTAAAGCATCACCTCAGTATGATATTGATATAGTTGACCTTTATGGTAACAGCGTTGCTGACGGTGAGGTTGGCGAAATTGTTGTTCGCACCAAGGAAGGTATTCCTTGTGGTCTTTTCAAGGAGTACTATCTTGATGACGAAAAGACAAATGAAGCTTGGTATGACGGTATGTATCATACAGGTGACACAGCTTGGCGCGATGAGGATGGATATTTCTGGTATGTCAGCCGTATTGATGACGTTATCAAGTCCTCAGGATACCGTATCGGACCTTTTGAAATAGAAAGCGTTATTATGGAGCTTCCTTATGTTCTTGAGTGCGGTGTTTCTGCTGCTCCCGATGAAGTAAGAGGACAGGTCGTTAAGGCTAGTATCGTGCTTCTTCCGGGTACAGAACCTACCGAAGAACTTAAGAAAGAAATACAGGTATATGTTAAGGAACATACCGCACCTTATAAATATCCCAGAATTGTTGTATTTAAGGATGAATTGCCAAAAACTATCAGTGGAAAAATACAACGAAACAAACTTTAAAACATAATTTTCGCCTTTATAAAAGAAATATTGACAATGTCTGAATTTTGTGATAAAATATAGCAGTCAGTAAAGGCTTTGACGAAGAGGACGTGAAAAACCTTCTTTCAGAGAGACGGTGGCAGGTGAAAACCGTCAGGATAGGATTTCGTGTTTGTAGCTTCTGAGCTGAGGGGAAGAAAGTATTTTATATGAGTAGAACCCCTCCGTGATTGCTGCGTTAATGCATAGGAATTGTTAGATTCCAAGAGTGGCGGATTTCCGCAATTTGAGTGGTACCGCGGGTGTGAAATCTAATTTACCACTCGTCTCAAAGGCATTACTTTGGGGCGGGTGTTTTTATTCGCCCACATAAAAACGGAGATATATTTATGGAACAGATTACAGGATTAGACTTTAAAATCAAAGAAATGGCGGGGCGTATCAGAGAACTTCGCGAAATCGAAGGTCTTACTGTTGAGGAAATGGCACAAAAAACCGCTGTAACTACAAGTGAATATATAGAGTGTGAAAACGGTAACAGCGATTTAAATTTTGCCTTTATTTATCGTTGCGCTTTAGCCCTTAATGTTAATGTAACCGATATTATTGAGGGTTACAGTCCTACCCTTAAATCCTATACCGTTACCCGTGCAGGCTCGGGTCAAAAAATTGCTCAGGCTCACGGTATGACATATTATAACCTTGCTTATGCTTTCCAGAATCGTATTGCCGAGCCTCTTTACGTTCGCAATATTTATAGCGAGGAAGCTCAGGGTAAGGATATTGAGCTTACCACTCATGCGGGTCAGGAACTTGATATAATTATTGAGGGTCAGCTTATGGTTCAGGTAGGTGAACATAAGGAAATATTAGGCCCTGGGGACAGTATTTATTACGATAGTGACGTTGCTCACGGTATGATAGCAATCGGCGGAAAAGACTGTCTTTTCTACGCTATAGTTCTTAATCCTACAGGCGAGCCTATTCCAGAACTCATTCCCGCAAAGGCTGTTTTAGAGCCTAAGGTAAGAGTTAAGGATACCAAAGAGCGCGTTTACCATAAATACGTTGACGTTACCGAGAATGAAAACGGTACACCAATTTCTGTACAGTTTAAAAATACCGATAAATTTAATTTCGGCTTCGATGTAGTTGATGCCATAGCTAAAAAAACCCCTGATAAGCGAGCGATGCTTCATATTTCAAGGGACGGTGCAGAACGCAGTTTTACCTTTAAGGATATAATGAAAGCTTCTAATCAGTGCGCTAACTATTTTAAATCCATAGGTATAAAAAAAGGCGACCGCGTTATGCTGGTGCTTAAAAGGCATTATCAGTTCTGGTTTTCTATTATCGCCCTTAATAAGCTTGGCGCTATTGCAATTCCTGCAACTAATCAGTTGCTTGAACACGATTTTGACTACCGTTTTAAATCAGCGGGAGTAACTACAATTATCTGTACTGCTGACGGCGACACTGCTAATCAGGTTGATATTGCGGCAAAAAACAATCCACAGCTTGTTAATAAATTAATCGTTAACGGTACTAAAGATGGCTGGCGTACCTTCGATGAGGAATACACCCTTTACAGTACTCACTATAACCGGACTGAAGATACGGCTTGCGGCGAAGACCTTATGCTTATGTATTTTACGTCGGGTACTTCGGGTTATCCTAAAATTGCAGCTCATAATTATAAGTATCCTCTAGGACATTTTCATACAGCTAAGTATTGGCATTGTGTGGATCCTGACGGTCTTCATTTTACCATTTCCGATACGGGTTGGGCTAAGGCTACTTGGGGTAAAATTTACGGACAATGGCTTTGTGAGGCAGGCATATTTGTATATGACTTTGACCGTTTTGATGCGGCAGAGATACTGCCTATGTTTGCTAAGCATAACATTACCACTTTCTGTGCACCTCCTACTATGCTCAGAATGCTTATAAAGCAGGATATTTCTCAGTATGATTTATCTTCGGTTAAGCATATGACTACTGCGGGTGAGGCGCTTAATCCCGAGGTTTACCGTCAGTTTGAAAAGATTACTGGACTTCAGATTCTGGAAGGCTTCGGTCAGACCGAGAGTACCATGATAATAGGTAATATGACTGGTGCGCCTCACAAAATCGGTTCAATGGGTAAACCTGCTCCTATTTATGACGTTCATATTATAGATGCAGACGGTAATGATGTTCCTGTCGGTGAGACGGGCGAAATCGTTATTAATATAAATAATGGTTTGCCTTGCGGTCTTGCTTCCTGTTACTTTGGTGATGAGGAAAAAACAAAGGATACGTGGCGTGACGGTTATTATCATACCGGTGATACCGCTTGGCGCGATGAAGATGGTTTCTATTGGTATGTGGGCAGAGTTGATGACGTTATCAAGTCCTCAGGATACCGTATCGGACCTTTTGAAATAGAAAGCGTTATTATGGAACTTCCTTATGTTCTTGAGTGCGGTGTTTCTGCTGCTCCCGATGAAGTCAGAGGACAGGTCGTTAAGGCAAGTATCGTGCTTGTTTCGGGAACTGAACCTACAGAAGAACTTAAAAAGGAAATTCAAAAATACGTTAAGGACAGAACTGCTCCGTATAAATATCCCCGTATCGTAGTTTTCAAGGAAAGTCTTCCTAAAACTACCAGCGGAAAAATTCAGCGTAATAAGTTATAATTAAGGCAAAGGCAGGTGACATTTATGTTTGATAAACGGCTTATACTTTTCTGTGGACACTACGGTAGCGGTAAAACCAATATAGCAGTTAACGCGGCTGTAAAAATCAAAGAAACCTATGATAATGTCGCCCTTGCCGACCTTGATATTGTTAATCCTTATTTCAGAACTAAGGACAGCAGTCAGCTTTTAAATCAGAAGGGCATAAGGCTTATATGTTCTGATTACGCTAATTCAAATGTAGATATACCCGCGCTTCCGCAGGATATGTACGCGGTGACTGATGATAAAAGTTTAAAATGTATTCTTGATATAGGCGGAGATGACCGCGGCGCTTTGGTACTGGGCAGGATTTCCGACAAAATTAAAGAGGAAAACAATTACGAAATGCTTATGGTTGTTAATTCCTTCCGCCCTTTGACCCGTGATGTCGATTCATTAATAGAAGTAATGTGTGAAATTGAAGCGGCGGCAAGAATGAAGTTTACGGGCATTGTTAATAATTCGAATTTAGGTGAGGAAACTACGGCAAACGACGTAATGTATTCGGTAGAATATGCAAATAGCATAAGCAAAGTAACTAATCTTCCCGTTGTTTTTACTTCAGTTAAGGAAGAATTGTTCAGTGAATTACAAGGAAAAATTGATAATCTTTTCTGCTTAAAATTGCAGGACAAAATTTTATAGATTACACAAAATAATTTGTGCTTTCGAATATATAAATTTGCTAAGGAGTGTTTAATTTGGCAAAGTTAACTTTTAAAACTGATAGTTGTAAAGGCTGCGGTCTTTGTGTTGACGCCTGTCCCAAACAGGTTTTAATTCTCGCAGCTGACAAAATCAACAAAAAGGGGCATCATCCCGTAGAAGCGGCTAATATTGACGCTTGCATCGGTTGCGCTTTCTGCGCTACAATGTGTCCTGACTGTATTATTAAGGTAGAAAGGTAGTGAGTAAAGTGGCAGATAAAGTATTAATGAAAGGTAATGAGGCTATTGCCGAAGCAGCTATTGTTGCGGGTTGCCGTCATTACTTTGGTTATCCTATAACTCCTCAGACCGAAATTGCCGCTTATATGGCAAAGCGTATGCCTAAAATTGGTGGAACTTTCCTTCAGGCTGAAAGTGAAATTGCCGCTATAAATATGGTTTACGGCGTTGCTTCAACCGGCAAACGTGTTATGACTTCTTCTTCAAGTCCCGGAATTTCTTTAAAAGGTGAAGGTCTTTCTTATCTTGCAGGTGCCGACCTTCCTTCTCTTGTTGTCAATGTACAACGTGGTGGTCCCGGTCTTGGAGGTATACAGCCTTCTCAGTCTGACTATTTCCAAGCCACAAAAGCCGGTGGCCACGGCGACTTTAAAATGATAGTTCTTGCCCCTGCTTCTGTTCAGGAAATGGCAGACCTCACCGTTAAGGGCTTCGACCTTGCCGATAAATACCGTATGACATCTATGATTTTGGCTGACGGTACTATGGGTCAGATGATGGAGCCTGTTTCTCTTGATTTTGCAACGAGCGAACCTGTAGCAAAGCCGTGGGCAACTACCGGTACAAAGATGGAACGCGAACATAATATTGTAAATTCTCTTTTCCTTGTTCCCGATGAGCTTGAAAAGTCTAATTTTGAACGTTTTGAGAGATATAAATACATAGAAGAAAATGAAGCTATGTGGGAAGAGTATCTTATGGACGATGCTGAAATTTGTATTGCTGCATTCGGTATTGCTGCCCGTGTTTCTAAAAACGCAATTAACGAAGCAAGAAAGCAAGGTATAAAGGTTGGCCTTATTAGACCTATTACCCTTTGGCCTTTCCCCACAGAAGTTTTCAGCAAGGCTGTTGACAAGGTTAGCAGTATAATATCTGTTGAACTTTCAATGGGTCAGATGATAGAGGACGTGCGTCTTGCTACCTCTTGCAAGGTTCCCGTAACCCTTTGCAACCGTGCTGGCGGTATGATTCCTTCACCTGAGCAGGTGCTTGACGCTATTAAAGAAGCTGCAAAAGGAGGCGCAAAATAATGATAGTTTTTGATAAACCTCATGCACTTACAGATGTGCCTATGCATTATTGTCCCGGTTGCACACACGGTATAGTTCACCGTCTTGTTGCCGAGGTTATTGACGAGCTTGGTATTGAAGGCAAAACTATTGGTGTTGCCCCAGTAGGCTGTTCTGTTATGGCTTATAATTATTTTAACTGTGATATGATTGAGGCTGCTCACGGACGCGCTCCTGCTGTTGCAACCGGTGTTAAGAGAGCCGACCCCGAAAATCATATTGTATTCACTTATCAGGGCGACGGCGACCTTGCTTCTATCGGTATGGCTGAAACTGTTCATAGCGCCGCCCGTAATGAAAACATCACAGTAATTTTTATTAATAATGCTATTTACGGTATGACCGGCGGTCAGATGGCTCCAACATCACTTCCCGGTCAGGTAACTCAGACCTCTCCTTACGGCAGAGACGTTAATCTTTGTGGTTATCCCGTCAAGGTTTGCGAAATGCTTTCTAAGCTTGACGGTCCTGAGTACCTTGAAAGAGTTACCGTTAATAACGTTAAAAATATTAAAAATGCCAAGAAGGCTATTAAGAAGGCCTTTACAAATCAGATAGAGGGAAAAGGTTTTTCGCTTGTTGAGGTTATTTCTTCCTGTCCTACCAACTGGGGCATGACTCCGAAAAAGGCTTTAGAGTGGATTGACGAAAAAATGATTCCTTACTATCCGCTTGGCGTTTATAAAGACAGAAGCGCAGAAAAGGGGGAAGAATAATGGCTACTACACAGTTCTTATTTTCGGGTTTCGGCGGTCAGGGTATTCTTTTTGCCGGAAAATTTATGGCTTATAAAGGTCTTATCGACGATAAGCAGGTAAGCTGGCTTCCTTCTTACGGCCCTGAAATGCGTGGCGGCACAGCCAGTTGTAGCGTTATCGTTAGTGACGAGCCCGTAGGTTCTCCTATAGTTTCAAAACCTGATGTGCTTATTGCAATGAATCTTCCTTCTCTTGATAAATATGAATCCACCGTTGCTCCCGGTGGTATGATATTCCTTGATTCTACTCTTATTGAAAGAAAAGTTTTAAGAGATGACGTTAAGGTGTTCTATATCCCTGCAACTAAGCTTGCAAGTGATAATAATATGCCAACGCTTGCCAATATGATTATTGTAGGTAAGGTGCTCAGCAAAATTAACGACTATGAAAAGGAAAGCGTTGATGCTGCTCTTGCAAAGGTTATATCGGCAAAACGTGCTGATATGGCTGAAATAAACCGCAAGGCTATGCAGATTGGTGCTGAAAACTGATATAAGGAGAAATAGATTATGAATATTTCTATAACAAAAACAACCTGTCCTAAGGAAAAACCTGACAGCAGTGTTTTAGGCTTTGGTAAATATTTTACCGACCATATGCTTATGATGGACTATTCCAAAGAAAAGGGCTGGTATAACGCAAGAATAGTTCCTTTTGAAAATATTTCTTTACATCCCGCTTCAACCGTTCTTCATTACGGCAGTGAAATCTTTGAGGGCCTTAAGGCTTATAGAAGAAAAGACGGTAAGGTTCAGCTTTTCCGTCCTATTGAAAATATCCGCCGTATGAACAGCTCTGCTGACAGACTTTGTCTTCCTCAGCTTGATGAAGCAGATGCTATGGAGGCTCTTAAGACCTTTGTTGCACTTGAGCAGGATTGGACACCAAGTGCTCCCGGGACTTCGCTTTATCTTCGCCCGTTTATGTTCGGCAATGATGAAACCTTAGGGGTTCATGCCGTACATAACGCCACCTTTGTTATAATAGCTTCTCCTGTAGGCAGTTATTATAAAGAGGGAATTAACCCCGTTAAAATTATGATAGAAGACCAGGATGTTCGTGCTGTTCGTGGCGGTACAGGTTATGCAAAGTGCGGCGGTAACTATGCCGCCAGTAACCGTGCAGGTGAAAGAGCAGAGAAGCAAGGTTATTCACAGGTACTTTGGCTTGACGGTGTAGAAAGAAAGTATATTGAAGAAGTAGGCGCTATGAACGTAATGTTCAAAATTAACGGGGAAATTGTTACTCCTATGCTTTCGGGCTCTATTCTTCCCGGTATTACAAGAAAATCCTGCCTTGAAGTATTGAGAAAAGAAGGCTTTAAGGTTAGCGAAAGACTTTTAAGCGTTGACGAGCTTGAGACCGCTATGAATGACGGCACTCTTGAAGAAGCTTGGGGTTGCGGAACTGCCGCTGTTGTTTCTCCTATTGGCGAACTTTGCTATAAGGGTGTAAAGCATCAGGTTAGCGGCGGAAAAATCGGAGAGGTTACCCAGCATCTTTATGATACTCTTACCGGTATACAGTGGGGTAATATTGAAGATACTTTTGGTTGGACTTGTCCTATTGATTAATTTTCAAAATAAGTGTTGACAAAACAAAAAGTCAATGTTATAATGGATAAAAATTTTTAAATGCGATGAAGGAATTATTCTTTATATGCGCTGTTTTCAGAGAACTGACGGTTGGTGAGAGTCGGTACGGTGATATAAAGTAAGTCTCATTCCGGAGCAGAACTGCCGAAATATAAAGTAAGCGGTTACGGCTAGCCCCGTTACCATGGCTAAAGGCTTGTTGGAGTCTTACCGAGTGACCGTATATTACGGTAATTAGGGTGGTACCGCGAATTTATTTTCGTCCCTGAAACTTTTGTTTCAGGGACTTTTTTTATAAAAGAAATTTTTAGAATAGGAAGCGTTTTTATGAGAAAAATCAAAATTGCCGACACTACACTGGCTCACGTTGAGGGAAACTACAGTTTTAAGGAGAAAATTGAAATTGCAAGACAGCTTGAAAATCTTAACGTTGACATTATTGAACTCGGCACTATTGAAAATGCAAGAACCGACATACTGCTTGTTAAGACTATTTCTTCCTTTGTTAAAAAGGGAATATTGTCTGTATGCGCAGGTATGAGTGAGGAAAGCATCAATAATGCCGTTCTCGCTCTTTCTAATGCGAATAATAAGCGCATCAGAGTTGAGCTTCCTGTTTCTCCCGTTGGTATGGAGTATGTTTGTCATAAAAAGCCTGATAAAATGCTTTTGCTTATTGAAAAGATGATTTCTTTTGCGAAGGAAAAGGTAGAAGATGTTGAGTTCTGCGCTATTGATGCTACCCGTGGAGAAGAAGATTTTCTTATCAGCGCTTTAAATACTGCCGTTAAAGCGGGTGCTACTGCAATTTCTCTTTATGACAGCGCTGCCCAAACTATGATGCCTGATGAATTTGCTGATTTTGCTAAGAAAATTTGTCAGCAAGTGCCTTGTGAAACCGGCGTTTTTTGTGACAATAAAAACGGTATGGCTGTAGCTTCTGCAACTTTAGCTGTAAGAAATGGTGTTTCGATAGTGAAGACTAATGTGAACAGCGGTGCCGTACCTCTTGAGATTTTTGTTGAAATGGTAAAAAATTGCGGCAACTCTTTCGCTATTCAGTCAAACATTAATTATACAAATCTTAATCGCATAATAAAGCAGATTAAATGGATTAGCGATAACTCTAAAGTCGGTAAAATTGCTGCTTCTGCTTCCGATAATACAGAGGTTGCTGAGCTTGATAAGGACGCTGATATCAATACCGTTATGGCAAGTGTATTGAAACTGGGCTATGATTTAAGTGATGAAGATAAAAGTAAGGTTTATGATGAATTTAAGCGTGTTGCAGAGAAAAAGAACGTAGGCTCTAAGGAACTGGATGCTATTATTGCAAGCGTTGCTTTACAAGTGCCTGAAACATATAAACTTATCAGTTATGTAGTTAACACCGGTAATATAATTTCTTCCAGCGCTCAAATCGCTCTGGAAAAGAACGGAAAGATCTGTCAGGGTGTTTCTATAGGTAGCGGTCCTATTGATGCGGCATTTCTTGCTATTGAGCAGGTTACCGGTTCTCATTTCGAACTTGATGATTTCCAAATTCAATCGGTTACCGAGGGTAAAGAGGCTATGGGTAGCGCTCTTGTTAAGCTTCGTTTTGGCGGTAAACTTTATTCTGGTAACGGTATTTCTACTGATATTATCGGCGCAAGTATACGCGCTTATCTTAGTGCAGTAAACAAGATTGTTTACGAGGAGGCATAATATGAAATTTTCCTTTTCCACAAAAGGATGGCACAATATATCCTTTGATGAGTTTTGTGATGTTGCAAAAGATTTGAAGTTTCAGGGAATTGAACTTCATAATATAAAAAATCCTTTGTTTACCGACAAAAACGGTGCTTTTCACGAGCATACAGCCGGCGCTACCATAAGAAAGCTTTATGAAAAGAAACTGTCATTGCCTTGTATAGACACTATCTGTAATATCGGTGATAGGGCTGATTTTGATGAGTGTATAGAAGAAATTAATATTTGTGCTGATATTGCTAAAAGGCTTAAAATACCTTTTGTTCGTCTTCATGCAGGTGATTTTGAAGATAAAGAAGAAGCTGTAAAGAACGTTGCCTCGATAATCGATAAGGTAATTGATAAGGCTGAAGAATTAAACGTAACCTTACTTCTCGAAACTTCGGGTATTTTTTCAAATACCGAACTCTTAAGAGATATGCTTGAGCGTTTTGCTAGCGATAGTCTTGCGGCATCACTTGATATGTATTCAGCTTTTTTTGTAGGTAAAGAAGATGCTGAGCAGATTATTAAAAATCTTGGCGCTTATGTTAAGCACGTACATATCAGAGATGCTCAGAATGTGGGCGGTGCATACGAGAACTGTCTCATAGGCGAGGGTGAATTGCCTATTAAGGATATGATGAATGCCCTCAGAAGTGTTAACTACGACGGCTTTTTCTCACTTATTTGGGACCCTTCATGGTGTGAGGAACTTGATGATATGGAGATTATTTTCTCTCAGTTTGTAAACTTTATGAAGCAGTTCGGAGACACCTCTAAAAAAGAATCGACCCTCTATTATAACAAAAGTCATACAGGTAAATTTGTGTGGAAAAAGGATTTACTTATCGACCTTACTTTTCCTCAGGTGCTTGATAAAATGGTTGAGGAATTTCCCGACCAGTATGCTTTTAAATATACAACGCTTGATTATACAAGAACCTACAGTCAGTTCAGAGATGACGTGGATACCTTTGCCAGAGCTCTTGTTTCTATGGGTGTAAGAGCCGGTTCTAAGGTTGCCGTATGGGCTTCTAATGTACCGCAGTGGTATATTGCTTTTTGGGCAACTACCAAAATCGGTGCCGTTCTCGTTACGGTAAACACCGCTTATAAAATCCACGAGGCAGAATATTTGCTTAAACAATCGGATACCCATACCCTTATAATGACTCAGGGAAGCAAGGATACCGATTACGGCGAAATAATTGCTAAACTTTGCCCCGAACTTGAAACTATTAAATCGGGCAAGGCTTTGCACAGCAAAAAACTTCCTTTCCTTCGTAATGTTATTACTGTGGGATTTAAACAAAAAGGCTGTATGACATGGCAGGAGGCTGTTGAACGTTCTGCTGAAACCCCTGTAGAAGAGGTATACAGACTGGCGGCTGCTGTTGAAAAAGACGATGTTTGTAATATGCAGTATACTTCGGGTACTACCGGATTTCCAAAGGGTGTTATGCTGACACATTATAACGTTGTAAATAATGGTAAGTATATCGGAGACCATATGGACCTTTCTACCGCTGACAGAATGATGATTCAGGTGCCTATGTTCCATTGCTTTGGTATGGTACTGTCTATGACTGCATCTATGACCCACGGTACAACAATGTATCCTATGCCATATTTTTCACCGAAGCCCTCTCTTGCTTGTGTTCATAACGAGCATATTACGGCCTTTAACGGTGTACCAACTATGTTTATTGCTATGATGCAGCATCCTGATTTTGATAAAACCGATTTTTCATATATGCGTGTAGGCATAATGGCAGGTTCTAACTGTCCTGCTGACCTTATGAAAAAGGCAACCGAAGTTATGAATATGAAAGAAATTGTATCTGTTTACGGTCAGACAGAAGCTTCTCCCGGATGTACTATGAGCAGTTGGTATGATTCCTTAGAAGTTCGAACCGAAACTGTTGGTAGCGCTTTTGCTAACGTAGAATGTAAAATTGTTGACCCTGAAACAGGAGAGGATTGTCCTGATGGTGTCAACGGCGAGTTTGTTGCCCGTGGATATAATATTATGAAGGGCTACTATAAAATGCCCAAGGCTACTGAAGCGGCTATAGATAAAGAAGGCTGGCTTCATACGGGGGACCTTGCCTGCAGAAGACCTGACGGAAATTATCTCATTACCGGTCGTCTTAAGGATATGATTATCAGAGGTGGCGAAAATATTTATCCTAAGGAAATAGAGGAATTTATATTCACAAATCCTAAGGTAAGTGACGTTCAGGTTATCGGTGTACCTGATAAGCAATATGGCGAGGAAATTATGGCTTGTATAATTCTTAACGATGGCGAAACTATGACCGAGGAAGAAATTAAAGGCTACATTTCAGCTAATATGGCACGTCATAAGGTTCCGAGATATATAGAATTTATGGATAAATTTCCTATGAATGCGGCAGGAAAAATTCTCAAATATAAAATGAGAGAAGATGCCGCCGAAAAATTGGGACTTAAATAATTCGGAGAAAACAATGGTACAAAATAAATTTTATGCGGTGGATTCTCATTGCCATATTTATCCTGAGAAAATCGCTCAAAAGGCTGTTGCCGGTACTGACAAATTTTATGACACAGTTGCGGCGGGTAGCGGTACGGTGGCTGATTTAATAGCGCAGGGAAGCGAGGCAGGGGTTGACCATTTTATAGTGCAATCGGTGGCGACAACGCCTCATCAGGTTAAAAGCATAAATGAGTTTATTGCAAAGACCGTAACCGAATATAACGGTAAGCTTACGGGACTTGGAACGCTTCATCCTGATAGCGATGATTTAAAAGGCGACGTAAAACATCTTTTAGAACTAGGATTGAAGGGTGTAAAGCTTCATCCCGATATACAGCAGTTCGAGTGCGATAATAAAAGATGTATGGAGATATACGCGCTTTGTGAGGAAAACAATCTTGTAATGCTTATGCATACCGGTGACTACCGCTACGATTATTCTAATCCAAATCGCATTTTACCTATACTTAAAACTTTCAGGGATTTAACCTTTATCGGTGCTCATCTTGCAGGCTGGTCGGTGTGGCAGGAAGCTTATGAAAAGCTTTCGGAATATAAAAATCTTTATGTTGATTGTTCTTCCTGTTTCGGATTTACACAAAAGGAAGAGATTTATGCCCTTATGAAAAAATACGGGGCGGACAGAATTCTTTTTGGTACCGATTATCCTATGTGGTCTCCAAAAAGGGAAATGGAAACCTTTTTATCTCTTGAGTTTACCCATGAAGAACGGGAAAAAATGTTAGGATTGAATGCAAAAAAAATATTTAAAATCTAAGTTAAAAGCTCAGTAGAATTAATGTTCTGCTGAGCTTTTTTATTTTTTTATAATTTTTAAAAAAAAACTATTGCATTTTGAATAAAAATGCTCTATAATGATCGTAAAAGTGGTTTAAAGTGGATAAAAAACACATAAAAGTGTTTGAAAGTGGTACGAAAGAGGGGTGAAAACCTGTGTTATACGGTGGATATCAACATAATATAGACAAAAAAGGCAGAGTTTTCATTCCGTCTAAACTTCGCGATGAACTCGGCGTCGAATTTATTATTTGCCGCGGTATATACGGCAAGTGCTGTCTTTGCGTTTATTCTATGGATGAATGGAATAAATTGGTTGAAAGTATCGGCACACTTCCAAGCACAAAATCAAGCGTTGTAAAAAGATTTCTTTATGACGGCGCTTTTAATGTAGAATGTGATGCACAGGGCAGAATTCTTATTCCGCCCGTACTAAGAGAATATGCGGGTCTAGACAGCGAGGCTCATATTATCGGTATGGATACCAATCTTGAAATCTGGAACACAAAGCTCTGGCAAGAAGAAAACGAAAAGTATACTCCCGAATCTGTTGCTTCTATTATGGAAGAACTGAATTTCTAAGGAGTAGGGTATGGAATTTAATCATTATTCCGTTTTACTTAGTGAAACAATAGAAGCGTTAAATATAAAAGAAAATGGAATTTATGTTGATGGTACTGCAGGCGGCGCCGGTCATTCTAAAGAAATTGCATCAAAACTAAAATCAGGATTTCTTTATTCTTTAGACCAAGACCCTGATGCCGTAGAGGTGGCGAGTCAACGTCTTTCAAACCTTCCTGCTAAGGTTATCAGAAGTAACTTTAAAAACATAAAGGAAGTATTAAGAACTGAGGGCGTAGAAAAGGTAGACGGCATATTGCTGGACCTAGGGGTTTCTTCCTATCAGCTTGATGAGGGCAGTCGCGGTTTTTCTTATCATAAAGACGCGCCTCTTGATATGAGAATGAGCAAAGAGGGAAGAACAGCTGCCGATTTGGTGAATGAGCTTTCGGCAGAAGAACTTTCTCGGATATTCAAGGATTACGGCGAAGAACAGTTCGCTTTCAGAATTGCTAAAGATATTGTAAAACAAAGAGAAGTTTCTAAAATAACAACTACTACTCAGCTTGCCGAAATAATTGCTTCAAGCGTACCTGCGGCGGCAAGGCGTGACGGTCATCCTGCACGAAAGGTTTTTCAAGCGCTGAGAATTGCCGTTAACGGAGAACTTGATGTATTAAAAGAAACACTTGATACCGCCTTTGAACTTTTGAATAAGGACGGAGTTTTAGCAATAATTACTTTTCATTCTTTAGAGGACGGAATAGTAAAGAGAAAATTCAAAGAATTTACACAGGGGTGTACCTGTCCGCCTGACCTTCCGGTTTGCGTGTGCGGTAAAAAACCCCGAGGTAAGCTTATCAACAGAAAAGGCGTAGTTCCGTCAGACAGGGAACTTAAGGAAAATAAAAGGAGCAGAAGCGCAAAGCTCAGGACCATAATAAAACTGTAAAGGACGAGGAAGATGAATAATCTAAAGTATTATAATAATTCTTTGGCATACGACTTTGAGATGTTTATGCCTAAAGAAAAGCCTCAAAGTGCACCAAATGATAATATTATAAAAATGCCTCGTCAGCAGAAAAAGACAAAGGCAAAGGCTAAGACTGTTGCCCTTCGCTTTTCAGCGAATGCTTTTTCGGCATTTACTACGATTGTTATTGTTGGAGCACTTTGTACCAATATATTTTTAAGAATTCAGGTAAACGAATTAAACAGCAACATAAACAAAGCAAAATCAGAGCTTGCTACAAAGCAAAGCGAAAGCGTTGCTTTGAAGATGGAGTACGAAAACCGTATTTCCTATGTAAATCTTGAAGCTGAAGCGACAGCACTCGGTATGAGAAAACTTGATAAAAATCAGGTTGTTTATGTTCGTGTAAACGACAAAAATATGGCTAAGACCGCTGACGGAAAAATTCTTTTGGCAAGTGAGTAGTTATGCGGAATAGCCGAGTAAATACTATAATATAAATAAGGATACGGGAGTTGAATATTTTTCGGCTCTCGTTTTCAAGCATTTTAAATGTGAAAGAAAGAGGGCAGTAAAGTGAAAAGTAAACCTAATAAAATTATGCTTAAAAGAATGTTTATTGTCCTTCTTTGCGTAGTTATTACTACCATTAGTGTGCTTGGCTACAGACTTACTCTGCTTATGCTGGTACGCGGTGAGAAGTATCAGGGAATGGCTTCGGAGCAACAGCTATACGATAGTCTTATTACCGCACCAAGAGGTAATATTTACGATAAAAATATGAATGTACTTGCAACAAGTACGACTGCCTGGACGGTTTATATTACTCCTAACGGAATTTTCAATATTTCTGACAGCGCAAAGCAGGAAAAGGTAAGAAACATAATTGCTGACGGTTTATCAGAGATATTGGGTGTTGACCGAGAAGAAGTTTATGAGGATACGGGCAAACGCTCTTACTATGTTATCGTTAAGAAAAAGGTTGATAAAGAAACTTCTGATAAGGTCCGTGAATTTATCACAGCAAATAAAGAATATCAGTTAACAAAATATATTGGTCTTGATGAGTCTACTAAGCGTTATTATCCAAATAATAATCTTGCTTCGGTAGTTCTTGGCTTTGTTGGTGACGACGACCAAGGTCTTGCTGGTATTGAAAGTTATTATGATACTACACTTACGGGTGAACCAGGTCGTGTGGTCGCTGCAAAAACTGCGCAAGGTATTGATATGCCTTTCACTTATGAAATGGTTGAAGAGGCAACTCAGGGAGATTCACTTGTTCTTACCATTGACAACTATATTCAGTACGTTTGCGAAAAACAGTTAAAGCAGGCTGTTGAGGATAATAAGTGTAACGAACGCGGCGTTGCAATGGTTATGAATGTTAAAACAGGTGAAATACTTGCTATGGCGGTATCGGGTGACTTCAATCCTAACGAGCCTTTTACTTTGTCGGCTTCTGACCAAAAAATAGTTGATGCACTTGAGGGCGATGAGCGTGCCGCAAAGCTTAGTGAACTTCGTAATCGTCAATGGCGTAACAAAGCTGTTTCTGATGCTTATGAGCCCGGTTCTGTATTTAAAATCTTTACAGCCGCCGCCGCTCTTGAGGAAAATGCAGTTACTTTAGATTCTTCTTTTTCCTGTGTGGGACACACTCAGGTTGCGGGTCAGCCTTATCACTGTCATAAGCGTGCCGGACACGGTTTGCAGACGCTTATAACCTCAATGAGTAATTCCTGTAACCCTGCTTTCATTACTATAGGACAGATGATGGGTGTATCCACCTTTTCAAAGTATTTCGAGGCTTTTGGATTTACCTCTAAAACAGGAATTGATATTCCAGGAGAAACGACCTCAATTTATTATTCAAAGGATACAATGGGACCCGTAGAGCTTGCTTCAGCATCCTTCGGTCAGACCTTTAAAATTACACCTGTTCAGCTTATAAGCGCTGCTGCTGCCGCGGTTAACGGTGGATATCTTGTTCAGCCTCACGTGGTTTCCAAGGTGCTTGACAGCGAGGGAAACGTTAAGGAAAATAAATCGGTTGGTTATCGACGTCAGGTCATATCTAAAGAGACCTCTGATAAGCTTCGTGTGTGCCTTGAGGCTGTTGTAAACGGCGGTGCCAAAAATGCTTACGTAGCAGGTTATAAAACCGGAGGTAAAACAGGTACCAGCCAGAAGATTGATAAGATTAATCAAACCAAAAAAAGTAGTCTTTACGTAGCATCTTACGTAGGTCTTGCACCTATTGATGACCCTGAAATAGCAATTTTAGTACTTCTTGACGAGCCTACTGCAGGTAGCATTTACGGCGGTACGATATCTGCCCCTGTCGCTTCTGCAATACTTAGTGAAATTCTTCCTTATATGGGATTCGAACCGCAGTATAGCGCTGAAGAATTAGCAAAACGAGCCATTGCCGTTCCGTCTGTTGCAGGAAAGAGTGTGGCTGAGGCTAAAACGAGAATTACTAATTCTAATCTTATTTATAAGGTTGTAGGCAATGGAGATACAGTAATATCTCAGCTTCCTGCTTCTAATGATACCCTTTATGCCGGCGGTCTTGTAATAATTTATACGGATGAGCAATCTGCCCAGTCAGAAACCACTTCGGTTCCGTCCTTTATCGGTATGACGGTGACGGAGGTGAATGCTGCCGCCAAGAGCGCGGGCGTGAATGTTAAATTCTCAGGAAATACTCTTTCTTCAGCCAATACTTTAGCTTACAGCCAAAGTATTAAAGCAGGGGAGACGGTAAGCACAGGAACAAGTATTACAGTATATTTCCGTGACAGTTCGGTAACGGATTTTGTACCGGAAGAATAACAGAGGTTTTTATATGAAGCTTTATGAACTTATCGGCAATATTGACAGCAAATTAAGTGATATTGAAATAAAAGGCATTACTACAGATTCTCGTTTGGTAGAAGAAGGATTTGCCTATATATGCATCAAAGGCACGGTAAATGACGGCCATAATTTTGCCATGTCCGCTAAGGAAAAGGGCGCCGCCGTAATTATTGCTGAAAAAGAAACGGGTACCGGTATTGACATTATAGTTGATGATACTCACGCCGCTTTTGCTACAATGTCGGCTAAATGGTTTGACTGTCCTGCAGATAAGTTGAAGCTTATAGGCGTTACGGGTACTAACGGCAAAACCTCCGTAACCTATATGATTAAAAAAATTCTTGAGGCAAACGGGGAAAAGGTAGGTCTTATTGGTACTATTCAGAATATGATTGGCGAAGAAATTATAGAAACCAAGCACACCACCCCCGATTGCTATAAACTGAATGAGCTTTTTGCTCTGATGGTACAAAAGGGTTGTACTTATGTCGTAATGGAGGTTTCCTCACACGCTCTGGACCAAAAACGAGTTTACGGTGTGGAATTTGAAGCCGCCGTATTTACTAATCTTACCCAAGACCATCTTGATTATCATGTTACTATGGAAAACTATATGTTGGCGAAAAAACGACTGTTTTCAATGTGCAAAACTGCTATAATTAACAGCGACGATAAATACGCCGAGAGTATTGCAGAGGGGCTTGACTGCAAAGCAATATTACTTTCTGCTGAAAATGATAAGGCAACATATTATGCAAAAGATATTGATTATAAGGCTGATGGTGTTGGGTTTGTCCTTTGTTCTAATGGTATAGAACTTCCCCTTAATATGAACACAGGCGGTAAATTTACGGTTTATAATGCTATGTCTGCAGCTGTAAGCACTCTAACTGTAGGCGTAAGCGAGGAAATAATTTCTGAGGCTCTTTCTGCGCAAAGCGGTGTAAAGGGCAGAGCAGAGGTGGTTAAAAACCCCTTTGATTTTACAATTATTATTGACTATGCTCACACTCCCGATGGATTAAGTAATATACTTAATACCTTTGCTGAGTGTAAAAAGGGTAGGCTTATCGCTCTTTTTGGTTGCGGTGGTGACAGAGATAAAACCAAACGTCCCATTATGGGCGAAATTGCCGCAGAAAAGGCGGATTTCCTTATTGTTACCAGCGATAACCCCAGAAGCGAAAATCCCCAGAGTATAATTGAAGATATACTGTCAGGTGTGAAAAACAAAAATACACCCTATGTTGCTATTGAAAATAGAATTGAAGCCATAAATTATGCTATAGAAAATGCAAAGAAAGGCGACATTATCGTTCTAGCGGGTAAAGGACATGAAACATATCAGATTTTAGCTGACAGAACCATACATCTTGATGAGCGTGAAATTGTGGCTGAGGCTATTGAAAAAAGAAAGGAAGCAGAAAAATGAAGGATTTAACATCTTTAATTGTTGTTATTATTTCATTTGGAATAACCGCAGTACTTGGATTTAAGGTTATTCCTTATCTTCACAAGCTTAAATACGGACAGACTATTCTTGATATTGGTCCTTCGTGGCATAAAAATAAGCAGGGAACACCTACAATGGGCGGTGTTATGCTTATGGCTTCTGTTCTTTTTTCGTTGCTTATAGGAATTTTATATTCGGTTATAATAAGAGGAGAGCTTATAAAGGAGTTTGATAATGCAAAAAGAATTTCTATGCTTATAGCTGGAGTAATTCTTGCTTTTTCAATGGGATTTATAGGTTTTCTTGACGATTATATAAAGGTAGTGAAAAAAAGAAATTTAGGTCTTACTGCTAAGCAGAAAACTGTACTTCAGGGCATTGTTTCGGCGCTTTACTTGGTTGCACTTGCTTTTGCAGGTATGAACACAACTTGGATTCCCTTTATTGGTGACGTTTCAATTATAAGCGGTTGGGGACTACTCTTTTGGCCCATCGCCTTTTTCTTCGTTTATGGATTTGTTAATGCCGTTAATCTTACTGACGGCCTTGACGGTCTAGCTTCTTCGGTTACACTTGTTTCCTGCTGTGCTTTTATGATAATTGCAGTTGTCGGCGGTTCGTTAGTTGGAATGAATGTTTATGCCGCCGCTGTAGCAGGTGCTTGCGGAGGATTTTTGGTATGGAATATGCATCCGGCTAAAGTATTTATGGGGGATACTGGTTCTATGTTTTTAGGCGGTGCAGTTGTTGCACTTTCCTTTGGAGTACAGCGTCCTGTTTTGCTACTTTTAGTTGGGATTGTTTATCTGCTTGAAGCACTATCTGTTGTTCTTCAAGTAACATCATATAAATTAACGGGCAAAAGAATCTTTAAAATGAGCCCTATTCATCATCATTTTGAAATGTGCGGTTGGACGGAAGAAAAAATTGTTTTCATTTTTTCGGCAGTAGCATTTATTTTCTCGATTATAGCAATAATACTTGTTTTATACTCATAAAAAATATTTACGGAGGTCAGCGGTCAGATGAAGGATAACCTGCTAGCAAGAGTACTGAAAAAACTGAATATGTATCAGGAAGGTAAAATGGATATAGGCTTTTTATCTCTTGTGCTTATATTGCTTTCTGTGGGTCTTGTTATGCTTTTTTCTGCAAGTTATGCTTATTGCTATGCGCAGTACGGCGACAGCTATCACTTTATCGTAAGACAGGCGATTTTTGCAGTTGCAGGAGTACTTATAATGCTTTTTGTTTCCCGTATTGACTGCAATATTCTTCGTAAGTTTTCCCCTTTTATTTATATAATTTCGGTTATTATGCTTGTTCTCGTTCTTGCTCTCCCTCCTATGCAGGAAGGAATGGAGCATAAGAGATGGCTTGTTATAGGCTCTTTTTCTTTCCAGCCCTCCGAAATCGCAAAATTTTCTATTATACTTTTGTTTTCTCATCTTATTGCCAGAAATCATAAAAGAATGGGAGACATAAGGTTTATAGGCTTCTTGATATTACTTTTAGCTTTGGTTTGCGGTCTTGTTGTTGTAGAAACTCATCTTTCGGCAACGGTATTAATGCTTGTTATTGGAATTGTGTTGATGATTGTCGGCGGTATGGCCGTTAAATACATTATCGGCGGTGGTATTATTGCTGCTGTAGGTGTTGCTCTTATAGTAATAACCGGTCTTGTTGACTATGCTGCAAGCCGTTTTCAGTATTGGATTGACCCTTGGGCTGATGCTACTGGTAAGGGTTATCAGACAATTCAGTCTTTACTGGCAATAGGCTCGGGCGGTTTACTTGGAAGAGGAATAGGTCAGTCAAGACAGAAATACTCATGGCTTCCTGAACCACATAATGATTTTATTTTTTCAATAGTTTGTGAAGAGCTTGGCCTTATAGGTGCGCTTGCAATCATAATTCTGTTCTGTTTACTTGTATGGCGCGGCTTTAATATAGCAATGCATTCGCCATCAAAATACAGCTCGCTTATGGCTGTGGGTCTAACCTTTCAGGTGGCTTTACAGGCGGCGCTTAATATGATGGTTGTTACCAATACCATACCTAATACGGGTATAAGCTTGCCGTTTTTTAGTTACGGCGGTACTGCTTTACTTATTTTGCTTGCTGAGATGGGAATAGTGCTTTCTATTTCCCGAAGCGCGAATCTTGAGAAAGTGTAGGTAAAAGTATGCATATTTTGTTTGCAGGCGGCGGTACGGCAGGTCATATTAATCCAGCCCTTGCTGTTGCCGGATATATAAAAGAAAAACACCCCGATGCTAAAATCAGTTATATCGGCACAAAAACTAAACTTGAAGCAAAGCTTGTTCCCGAAAAAGGCTATGATTTTTATAGCATTGAGGTTCAAGGCTTTCAACGGAAACTAACACCTAAAAATATAGTTCATAATGTTAAGGCAGTATATAATGCGGCGGTCGCATCAATAAAGGCAGAAAAGCTTCTTAAAGAACTAAAGCCTGATGTTGTTGTAGGTACGGGCGGTTATGTAAGCGGACCTGTGCTTAAGGCGGCGGCGAAGCTGAAAATTAAAACTGCTATTCACGAGCAGAATGCTTTTCCAGGTGTTACAAATAAAATGCTGTCGAATATGGTCGACCGTGTTATGTTGGCTATGCCTGAGGCAGAAAGTAGATTCAAACTTAACAAAAAACCTGATATTACAGGCAATCCTATAAGAACCGAACTTCTTAATATAAGTAAGTCAGAGGCAAAAGCAAAGCTTGGTTTTGACGAGCGACCTGTAATTCTTTCTTTTGGCGGAAGTCTTGGTGCAAGAAGAATTAACGAGGCAGTAGCCGAATTTATAAGAAGTAATAACGGCAAAGAAGAATTTTATCATATTCACGGTACTGGCAAAGTTGGATATACGGCTATGTGTGATTCACTTGCTGATATCACCCTTGATAAAACCACCCATATTCGTGAATATATAAATGATATGGATATATGCATGGCGGCGGCAGATATAGTAATTTGCCGCGCAGGTGCAATAACTCTTAGCGAACTGACGGTATGCAAGAAGCCGTCAATACTTATTCCGTCTCCTTATGTTGCTGAAAATCATCAGTATCACAATGCTATGACTCTAAAAAATGCGGGGGCAGCAGAGGTTATAGAGGAAAAAGATTTGAACGGTAAAATTTTAACTAAGACTATAAATGATATTTTAAAAGATAAAAACAGACTTAATATTATGAGTGAAAATGCTCGTAAAATGGCTATTGACGATGCAAATCGCAGAATTTACGATATAATAATTGCTCTTATGAAGTAATTTTGTCAAAACCTTTATGACTGCATATTATAAAATATGAACTTTTGTAATATGCGGGGTGCTTTTATGAAGACTATAAAGGTTAGAGGTAAGAAGAGGCTGGGCGGTTGTTTGCAGGTACAGGGCGCCAAAAACAGCGTTTTGCCAATTTTGGCGGCAACCCTACTTATTAACGGCAGAAGTGTTATACATAACTGTCCTGACCTTACTGATGTTGATGCGGCACTTAAAATTCTTATTATGCTTGGTTGCGTTTGTGTAAGAGATGAAACTACGGTCATCGTGGATGCAAGCGACGCGGCAAATTATGAAATCAGTAAAGAATTAATGAGCGAAATGCGTTCCTCGGTAGTATTTTTAGGGGCTGTGATTTCAAGAATGGGCAAAGCTGTGATAAGTTATCCCGGCGGCTGTGAGCTCGGACCCCGACCCATTGATTTACATTTATCGGCACTTAAAAAAATGGGAGTTAGCGTTAATGACGCGGATGACCGTCTTATTTGCAGTGCCTCAGGCGGAATAAGGGGAGCAGAAATTTTTCTTACGTTCCCAAGCGTTGGCGCTACCGAAAACATTATTATCGCGGCTTGTCTATCAAAAGGAACTACCGTTATAAAAAATGCTGCGAAAGAGCCTGAAATAAGTGATTTATGCGACTTTTTAAATAAAGCAGGTGCTAAAATCAAAGGCGCAGGTTCCTCTACTGTGATAATCGAAGGGGTAAATAAACTGCACTCTGTAGAACACAGAGTTTTACCCGACCGTATAGTTGCGGCTACATATTTATCTGCCGCCGCAGTTACAAACGGTGAAATATGCCTTAAAAATACAGGCGCTGCCAATATGCTGTCAATTATTCGTTTTTTTGATGATATGGGTTGTAATATAAAGACAAACGGCAAAGAAATTTATCTTAAGGGTAAAGAAAAATATAGTGCTTGTCTTGATATAACTACGGGTGTTTATCCTGCCTTTCCCACCGATGCAGGACCGGTTACTCTACCTTTATTTTTGAAATCAGATGGCAGTAACTCTATTACCGAAACGATTTTTAAAAACAGATTCAGATATATTGACCAGTTAAATAAGTTTAATGCTGATATTACTCTTGACGGTAACACAGCAATTAGTAACGGCATTAAGGAATTAATTGGTGCTAATGTGGAGTGTACCGACCTCAGAGGCGGTGCGGCACTAATACTTGCCGCCCTTATGGCTGAAGGCGAATCGGTTATTTACAAAACCTATCATATTGAACGAGGATACTGTAATATAGTTAATTGTTTTGCTGAGCTCGGTGCAGATATAAAGGAGTTATAAAATGAGTCGTACAGATGTTGAAAAAGCTAAAAGAAAAAACAAGAAAAAACGGAGAAAAGCGGCACTTCTTATATTGCTTTCGGTGGTGGCTTTAGCGCTTGTTATCGGCCTTTCGGTAACGGTTTTCTTTCCTGTAAAAAATATCATTATTTTGGGTAGTACCTTTTATGATTCCGAGACTGTTTTAAAGGCAAGCGGTATATCCGAAAATGATAATTTGCTTTTAATCAGCGAAGAAAAAATATTTGATAAAATACAAAAGGAGCTTGCCTTTGTAGATAGTATCGAAATTAAACGCAAGCTTCCCGATACGTTAAAAATTACGGTTAATGATGCGAAAGAAATTTTTTGTTATAAAATTAACGAAGCGTTTTATTCAACCGATAAAAATGGCAGGGTATTAAAGGAATATTCTGCTTGTCCAAGCGGTGTGATTTACGTTGAGTGTACGGCAACTCTTGAAAACAAAGATATAAATAAAATTTCTTTAAGCGACCCAAAGGCAGTGTCAGTTATTAATGAAATTGGCGCTAATGCCTACAAGTTTTCGGTTATGCCTTCCTATATTGACCTTACAGATATGTACGGTATTAGAATGGGTATAGATTCACGATTTACCGTGGAATTCGGAGAATCTGTTTATTTTAAGGAAAAATTGCTTCTGCTCTTTGAGATGATGGAAACAAAGAGTGAAAACGACAGCGGTGTATTCAGGCTTGATATGTATAATCCCGATAATCCAAGGGGTTCATATTTTAAAAACAACTAGAAATGTCAAAAAAGTTTGAGAAAAATAATATTTTTTGTAAATAACCTATTGAAATTTAAAAATATCTATGTTATTATTATTTTGTGTTTTAATAGTTTAATGCAAAATGTTGTTTAAATTTAAAAAATGGAGGAATTCACAATGCCTTTCGGAATTGGAAATGAAGCTGAAGATGTTGTTCAGATTAAAGTTGTAGGTGTCGGCGGCGGTGGCGGTAACGCTGTTAACCGTATGGTTGATGCCGGTGTTAAGGGCGTAGAATTTGTTGCCATCAACACCGATAAAGCAGCCTTATTCTTATCTAAAGCTAATCAAAAACTTCAGATTGGTGATAAAACTACCGGTGGTAAAGGCGCCGGCGCTAATCCTGAAAAGGGTAAAGCAGCTGCAGAGGAAGCTGCAGATGAAATTACTGCTGCTATCAGCTCTGCTGATATGATATTTATTACCGCTGGTATGGGCGGTGGTACCGGTACCGGTGCTGCTCCCATTGTTGCACGTATTGCTAAAGAACTTGGTATACTTACTGTTGGTATCGTTACTAAGCCTTTCGGCTTTGAAGGCAAGAAACGTATGCAGCAGGCTGAAGCTGGTATCGCTGCTTTAAAGGAACAGGTTGACAGCCTTATCGTTATTCCTAACGAGCGTCTTAAATTTGTTTCTGAACAGAAGATTACTTTCAAGAATGCTTTTGATATTGCTGATGATGTTCTTCGTCAGGGTGTTCAAAGCATTACTGAGCTTATTAATGAAACTGCACTTGTTAACCTTGACTTTGCTGACGTTACCGCTATTATGGCTGATGCTGGCTATGCTCACATGGGCGTTGGTTACGCTACAGGTCGTGATAAGGCAGAAGAAGCTGCAAGAGCCGCTATCAGCAGTCCTCTTATTGAAACCTCTATGGATAATGCTAAGGGTGTTATCATCAGCATTACCGGTTCTGAAGATATCGGTCTTGAAGAGGTTGAACTTGCTTCTAATATCATTGCAGAAATGGCTCATCCTGATGCAACTATTATTTGGGGTGCTAAGTTCGATGATACCTTGGAGGATGCTATCCGCGTAACCGTTGTTGCAACAGGTCTTGGCGATGATGACGCTAAGAAAGACGGCGACCTTGCTGCTAAATACGGTGGTTTGGTACAGAGTGAGGAAGAAGACGAAACCTATACCGACCTCATCGACATTTTTAACAATAAATAATTTTATAATGTTTAACGGGATATTCCGAAAAGGAATATCCCGTTTTTTTGTATTGTATCACGAAAACAACGTGAATACTTGTATTGTTAAAAAATGTCAACAGAAAAATAAGAAAATAGGACAGTATGTTTTTTCACTTTAACGAGGTATCAAATGTTATAGGGGAACCTTTAACGTATATTTATATTTTTTCGCTACTAATCTTGCGGATATTTATTAGTATTTACTTTTCTGTATTCAGAGGGAGTTAGAGAAGTCCATTTGCAGAATTCTCTATTAAAGGAACGATAGGACATAAAACCGCATTTATCACTAATTTCATAAAGATTACTGGAGATTGAAATTAAAAGATGCTTAGCTTCGGAAATTCGCAAATAGTTCACATATTCTTTAAACGGTATTCCCATTTTGTTTTTAAACTTCTTGGAAATATACGAATAGTCATAGCCAATATGTTTTGACGCATCTTTTAAAGTACAATTATTATTAAAATTTTCATTAATATATAATAGTAGTTTTTCAAAATAATTATCTTTTAATTCTGATGGTTTTCGTAATATTGTGTGTTTACGGAAAATTCTCCGCACAAAAAATAAGCAAAAGATTTTTTATGAAAATCGTTTTCTAAAATAATATTTTTTGGTATGCGCGTGATGAATTTATTATCTAGTGGGAGCTTGTTTTTCACACTATTATAAAAGGTTGGAACTGTGTTTGGGGAGAAAATGTATATAACATAAGTTGTGTCTTCGGATTTAGCGGTGTATGAATGAGTTTGATATGGGAAAATCAGTATTGAGTCTCCCTGCGTAGCGTATAGATTTTATCGTCAATGACTACTTCAGATATACCATTTAACAACTTAAAAAATTCAAAGGAACGGTGTATATGCATCTTGCAATTTAAGTTCTTACCCTCTCGTTGTATGAACTCATTATCATCAAAGGAATGAACTGATTCGAATACCATAACAGACTCCTTAAAACTATTTTCGTCTTATATTTTAATATAAAAATGCACATTTTGTCAATTACGACATATATTTAGCACTAATTTTGTCTTGTTTGAAACTCAAAATAGTATTTATTTGCTGACAGTAATATGTATAATAATAGAAAAAGGAGGTTGTTAATATGAAAAAAGCACTAATTTTTTGGGGCGGTTGGGATGGTCACGAGCCACAGCTTGTGTCCAACCGTTTTGGGAAAATGCTTGAAAAAAATGGTTTTGAGGTAGAAATTTGCGAAGGTATTGAATGTATTAAAGATAAAGAGAAGCTTTTAGAATATAACTTGCTTGTCCCAATAATTACTATGAGCGAAATTTCTACGCAATATTTGGAAAGTGTTTCCAACGCTCTTGTGAACGGAGTAGGAATGGCAGGCTGTCATGGAGGTATGTGCGATGCTTTCAGAACCTGTACTCAGTGGCAATTTATAACAGGAGGTCAGTGGGTGAGTCATCCGGGCGGAATGGTAGAATATACCGTTAATGTTTCTCGTGGCTCAAGTCCGATTACAGAGGGAATAAACGACTTTAAGGTTTTTTCAGAACATTATTATATGCATATCGACCCCGCTATTGAGGTTCTTGCAACTACTAGATTCCCATTGATTGACCATCCTCATGCTACAAATAAGCCGGTTGATATGCCTGTTGCCTGGACAAAATATTGGGGAAAAGGAAAAATATTTTATTGTTCGTTAGGACATCACGATGATGTCTTTGATAAATGCCCAGAGGCTGCTCTCTTGATGGAAAGGGGAATGCTTTGGGCTGCAAAGGATTAGGCGGATAAACATATGTTAAAAGTGGGAATGGTTGGAGTTGGCAACATCAGCGGTATTTATCTTAAAAACTTTAAGGAGGTTTTTAAGAATGTAGAGCTTGTTGCAGTTTGCGACCTTATAAGAGAGCGCGCCGAGAAAGCGTATAAAGAATATAATATTCCTAAAATCTACGATACCATGGAGCAGCTTTTTGCTGATGATGAAATTGATTTTGTTTTGAATTTGACCCGTCCGTATCAGCATTTTGAAGTGTCAAAGGCTGCATTGCTTGCAGGCAAACACGTATACAGTGAAAAACCGTTGGGTGCTGATTTTGAAGAGGGTACATTACTTGTTAAGTTGGCTCAGGAGAAAGGACTTTGGATAGGCGGCGCACCCGACACATTTATGGGTGCAGGTATCCAAACATGTCGAAAGTTTATTGATGACGGTAAACTAGGTGATGTAATAGGCGGCCGCTGTATAATGGCACATCATGGCGTTGAAAGTTGGCATCCTGACCCTGACTTTTTCTATCAGTTTGGCGGTGGGCCATTGCTTGATATGGGACCTTATTACATAACCGCTCTTATAAATCTTTTAGGCGAGGTCAAAAGTGTTTTTGGCGTTTCTGAAACCACCTTTAAAGAAAGACGTATTACTTCTCAGCCACAAGATGGTGCGGTTATCAAAGTGAATGTGCCAACACACTATGAGTCGATTATAACTTTTGCGAGTGGAGCTACCGTTTCTTTTCTTGCAAGTTTTGACCTGTATAGTTTTGACCATCCTGCAATTCAGCTTTACGGAACAAAGGGACATCTTATAGTTCCTGACCCTAACTGTTTTGCTAATCAGTGTGGTATGAGTTTTATTGATGGAGAAAGCAGAGAAAAAACCGATTTGCAATTTGAGTTTGGGTACAATGAAAATTCAAGATGTCTCGGTCTTGCTGACCTTGCTGCTGCAATAGAACAGGGCAGAACTCCAAGAGCTTCGTATTTACAGACCTATCATGTGCTTGAGGTAATGATGGGTATCATGAAGAGTGCTGAAACGGGTAAGGTTTATGAATTGACAACACATTTTAAACGTGAAGAACCGATGAATCCTTTACTACCTACGGGAGTTTTATAGTCATTAAAAATCCAAGTCTTTTGACTTGGATTTTTTAGTATATTTAATTATTTCTTTCTTTTTATTTTATCCTTAAAAACTTTAAAGATAAAGCAACAGAGCATAACCGTTAGGTTGGTTACAACTACCGTAGCGCCGGTGGGGAAAGATAAAATATAGGAAAGGGTTAGTCCTAATATAAAGGATATAACCGAAATTATTGCGGAAGCTATTGTTACTACTTTAAAGGTATCGCAAAGTCTTATGGCACTAAGCGGTGGGAAGATGATAAGGCTTGAAACCAGAAGCGTTCCCATTATTCTCATACCAATTACTACCGTTACTGAGGTTAGGATTGCGATTAAAATATTAAATAGTCCTACGTTAGTTCCGGTAGCTACGGCAAATTCTTCGTCAAAGGTAACGGCAAAAATGCGGTGGTAAAACAATATAAACATTAACGTTACTATAACGGAAACAGCTATACCCATTACTGTATCGGTAGAACTCAAGGAAAGTATACTTCCAAACATATAGTTGTTTAGGTCGGTATTAGTGCCGCTTACCGAAACAATGATAACGCCAATGGCAAGAGCAGATGTAGATATTACTGCAATAGCCGAGTCGCCCTTTAATTTTTTGTTTGAAGATACCTTTAAAAGAAGTATAGAGGCTATAATAACAATAGGTATTGATACGGCAAGGGGTGAAAGGTTTAGCGCAGCGGAGATAGCCAAAGCACCAAAACCAACATGGGAAAGTCCATCGCCTATCATGGAGTATTTTTTTAGTACAAGGCTGACACCAAGAAGTGCAGAACAAAGGGAAATAAGAGTGCCGACTACAAGAGCCCTGAGCATAAAAGAATAGGTGAAAAGTTCAAAAAAATCAGTCATATATTCCACCTCCGTAAAACTTTTTATGGAACTTACTATTTCTATATTCATTCTTTGTTCCAAAAAATACACCGCTATCAGATAAATGTAGAATATGTGATGCGTATTTAAAAGCGGCGTTAATATCATGAGAAACAGTAATAACGGCAACGCGGTATTCTTTGTTTATAGTTTCAATAAGGCTGTACATATCAGAAGTGGCAATGGGGTCAAGCCCCGTAACAGGCTCGTCCAGTATTAAAGCTTTACTGCCTGAGGTTAACGCGCGGGCAAGAAGTACTCTTTGCTGTTGACCGCCCGAAAGTTTCTGAAAGCTTTCATTTTTTAAGTGGTCAATTTTCATAAGCTCCATATTGTGCTTTGCTTTTCTGATATTTTTGGCAGAATAAAAGGGCTTTAGTCCAAGCTTATTTATGCAACCTGATAAAACGATTTCCATAGCACCTGCAGGAAAATCAGGACTGATATTACTGCTTTGGGGAAGGTAACCTATCTGATTACTCTTTAAATTATCACAATATTTGATTTCACCTGAAATATGCTTTTGCAAGCCTAGTAAGCTTTTAATAAGCGTACTTTTGCCGCTTCCGTTTTCACCGATAATAAAAAGGTAATCGCCTTCACCTATTTCAAAGTTTAGATTGGACTGAATTATCCTATCGTTATAACCAATGGATAAGTTAGTACACTTAATTATTGACATATTAGAATACCTCTTCTTACGGTTTGCAGACTCCACATGGAGTATAACCGTTTATAAGTAAATTTTCGTAATCTTTCTCAAGTAAGACCTTATCTTCGCTCATCATTTTGGCATAACGGCAATCGGGTAGATGAATTTTTTTACTTTCTTTGTTAACATAGTATACAATATTTTGGTCACCTTGCGCCGTTATTTCCTTATACCCGTCGGCTGTAGCTTCGGCTTTATCGTCAGGTGCTACGATTACGGGATAATCAGGTGGGGTAAATTCTTCGATTTTTTTGCAACCGGCACAAAAAATTAACAGTATGAAAATTATATTTATAATTTTATGCATAAACTCACCATATAGATTTTAATACTAAATACTTAAAAAATCAACTCTTGAAAATAAAAAAGGATAAGTATAAAATATAATTAGAAAAAACAAAAGGAGGTATGACTGTGGATACGAGAACGGTACTTAAGAAAAAAGCAAATTCATTACCGCTTGCTCCAGGTGTGTATATAATGAAAGACAAAAAAGGCACAGTTATATATGTGGGTAAAGCCAAAGCACTTAAAAACAGAGTGACACAGTATTTCGGGTCCAACCTTAATCATACCTCTAAGGTTCGTAAAATGGTGGAGAACGTAGCAGATTTTGAGTATATTCTTTGTGATACTGAATTTGAAGCCTTAATTCTTGAAAACTCGCTTATAAAACAGCATCAGCCTAAATATAATATTCTCTTAAAGGATGATAAGGGTTATCATTACGTTAAAATCAGCGATGACAAATGGCCTAAAATAGAGGCGGTTAAGCTTAAAACGAAGGACGGTAAATATATCGGACCATATAATTCTGGAACTGCCGTAAAAAAAGCGGTGGATGAAGCCCTTAAGGTTTTTAAACTTCCCAACTGCAACCGTTCCTTTGACAAACCCAGTAAACCTTGCCTTAATTATCATATAGGGATTTGCGCTGCGCCATGCAGATGCAAAATGAGTAATGAAGAATATCTTGAATCGGTTAATGCCGCTGTAAATTTTATTAAAAAGGGCGGCTTTGGGGATAAGGATATTGACGAGCTTAAGACTAAAATGAATAATGCGGCTGAAGAGCTTAACTTTGAATATGCAGCTAAGCTCCGAGACCGTATTGATGCTCTTTTAAAGCTTACAGAAAAGCAAAGAGTTGTTTCGGTAATTCATAAAAATCAGGATGTTTTTGCGGTGGCAAGAGTAGGAGAACTTATTTGTATTAATAAATTGAAGTTTAGAAACTCTAACCTTATTGACCAAGAAAATTTTATTTTTGAGGATGACAGAAAAACTGCTGAAATTTACGGCGAGTTTATACCGCGTCTATATTTCGACTGTAATGATATCCCCGCAAGTATAACCGTGGATATTTTGCCGGAAGACAGCGCGACCATCGAAAAGTGGTTATCGGATAAGAGGCAGAGTAAGGTGTCTTTCTTAGTTCCAAGCCGTGGAGAACAAAAAGAACTTTTAGATATGAGCCTCAGAAACGCAGCGGAAAACCTTTCTAAAAGAATAGAAAGAACGGGTAAAGAAACCTCAGCTGTCAGTGAACTCGGGTGCTTGCTTGGTATGGAAAAACCGCCCAGATACATTGAGTCTTACGATATTTCAAATACGGCGGGAGATGAAAATGTCGCTTCTATGGTAGTTTTCTATGACGGAAGACCATTACGCTCTAATTATAGAAAATTTAAGATAAAAAGCTTTATAGGACAAGACGATTATAGGTCGATGTCAGAGGTGATTGACCGTCGTATGAAGGAATACGAAAAGCAGGAAGACACCGCTTTTTCACGTATGCCTGACCTAATACTGCTTGACGGAGGAAGCAGTCAGATATCGGCAGTATTGCCGGTGTTGTCCAGAAGAAATATTAAAGTTCCTGTTTTTGGTATGGTTAAGGATTCAAAGCATAAGACTCGTGCTATAGCAACAACGGGGGAGGATATTTCAATAAAAGCTACAAGACGCGCTTATGCTCTTGTTACAAATATTCAGGATGAAACCCATCGCTTTGCCATAACGTATCATAAGCAGAGAAAGAGCAAAAGTATGCTGGAAAGTGAACTTTTGAAAATTGACGGAGTAGGTGAAAAGAGGGCGGCTGAGCTTTATAGAAACCTTAAGTCGTTAAAGGCGATAAAAAAAGCAACGGTTAATGACCTTTGCACCATAGGGGGTATAAATAAAGAAACCGCAGAAAATATATATAATTATTTCAGAAAATAAAACAGGTTTTCATAAAAATGAAAACCTGTTTTATTTAGTTATTATTAAAGCGAGTATATAGCGCAAAGCTGAGTTTTACCAGTTCGCCAGAAAGAAAGACAACAGAAGAAAGGAGTATTGCCGTCATAAGATTACCGAAGGAAATAGCGGTAAGGGAGAAAATTTGTCCGGCAGGAGTTAAGGTGAGCAGGCAAATAAGCAAAACAAAGCAACCGAGCAGTACCGAAACCGTGAGGTTAGAGAAGTGATTAAACTTGAAGAAAAAGTCTTCAAATTTTACGGTTATCATATTGATAAACTGAGAAAATATTAATGTGGCAAAGAGCATAGTAGTGGCAACAGTTTGGCTAACGGTCAGACCAATACAGTAAGCAGTAACTGAAACTAAAGCTATAATAGCCGACTGAACAGAAAGTATAGTCTTAGAACGGGTTGTAAACATAGCCTTGTCTTCGGTGGTGAAAATATGCATCGGCTTGTGTTCTTTTATACCGTCAGAAATGACCGAGAGCACGGGGAAAATATCAGTAACAAGATTGATAAAAAGCAAGGGCGCGGCGGCTAGGGGGAAACGGCCTGAAATAAAAAGGCAAATGAGAATCGAGAAAAATTCGCCGATATTACTGCTGAGTATATATGTAAGAGATTTTCTGATACAGCCGAAAAAGCCGATAGCGGTGTTAACCGCGCTGATGATAGAGGCAAAGCGGTTATTATTCATTATAATGTCGGCGCTGCCTCGTGCAACGTCGGTGCCTTTAGTACCCATAGCAATGCCTACGTCGGCAAGGCTAAGGGCAGGGGCGTCATTTACGCTGTCACCGGTAATCGCGACGGTGTGGCCTTTACTTTTGAGGGTTTCTACAATTCTTAATTTCTGGTCGGGAAGCAAGCGGGCGAAAACAGAATAATTATCTATAGCCAAATAAAATTCTTGGTCACTCATTTCGGCAAGTTCTTCTCCGGTTATAACGTCGGTGCCGTTTTTGAGTATGCCGAGCCTTCGAGCAACGGCTCTTGCAGTTACGGCATGGTCTCCTGTTATCATAATGGTACGGATTCCACCGTTGTCACATTCTTCAACGAGAGAAATGCTTTCCACCTGAGGCGCGTCACTAAGGGCTATAAGACCGGCAAAACTCATACCGTCCTCAATTATAGAATAATCGGGATTAGTCGGGATTTGGGCAAGGGGGCGGTAGGTGACGGCAATTATACGCATACCGAGTGCGGCAAAATCATCAACTGTTTTACCTATAAGTTCACTATCGACATTTTTGCACTGAGCAAGAAGATAGTCGGGAGCACCTTTGGCAATAGCGTAAGGAACACCATCGATAAGGTTAACGGTAAGGGTCACCTTTCGTTCGGCATCAAATGGAATTTTGCAAAGGCATGGATAGTGATTATATATGTCCTGCTGGTCAGAGCCGACACTTTTGCTATAGGTATCAATAATAGCAAGTTCGGTAGCGTCATTATACATAGGAGTATCAATATCATCCTTAGATTGACAGGTACAAAGGGAGGCAAGGCGCAAAATCATTACTGACGGAGTATCGTTGTAAGCATCCTTCTCGTCAATAATTTCCTTGCCGTTGAAAATTTTTTCAACCTGCATATTATCCTGAGTTAAAGTGCCGGTTTTATCGGAGCATATAACAGAAACTTCGGGGAGAACGTCAAAAACGTTATAGTCCTTTATTATAAGACCTTTTTTAACTAGACGTCTTGTAGCATATCCTACGGCGACGGTGGCGGTGACAGGCAGACCGTCGGGGAGTATACTGATAAGAAGCACTACGCAGTTAATCAGGCTGTCTATAAGAGTAACGGCAAATTTTTCGTCACTACCTAAGCTCAGTACAACGCTAAGTATAAAAGTGATAGCACATAAGATACTGAAGATGCCGCTTAAGGCTTTGCCAAAGGCAGTCAGTTTTTCAGTTAATGATGATTCTTTGGAGTTATTTACTTCAAGAAGAGTAACGGTTTTACCGATTTCGGTGTTCATAGCAGTTTCGGTAACAATAGCTTTTGCATGTCCCGTAACAACACAACTTCCGGCAAAGACCATATTTGCACGCTCATTAATAGGGGTAATGTCGTCAAATATAAGTGAAGCATTTTTCTCGGCGGCAATATCCTCACCGGTAAGAGATACTTCGTTACAGCGGAAATCCACCGCGGTTATTATTCGTGCATCGGCAACTATGTAATCTCCTGTTTCAAGAATTAATATATCGCCGGGAACAACAAGGGAAGCGTCAATAGTTTTAATAATAGAATCGCGCAACACCTTAACTTTAGGCGAATTCATTGTCTTAATGGACTCTTCAATTTCAGAAGATTCTTTACGGCAAATAACCGTTATTGAAATATTTATAATCAACATTAAAAATATAAGAATAGGGGAGTACCAATTTCTGCTGTATACAATATTAACTGTAAGAGACAAAACGGCGCTTATCAGCAATATGATATTTATATGATTAGAAAGCTGAGCTAATAAAGCTTCCTTTAAAGAGAATTTCTTACTATTACTGATTATGTTATTTCCGTATTCTTCAAGGCGTTGGTCGGCTACACCGGCAGGAAGACCTTTGTTTTCATCGACATTAAAGTAGGAAATAATATCCTCAGTTTTGCTACTATGGTAAATCATAATATACCCCCACGAATAATTTATTAAATTATACTATAACAAAATAAATAAATCAATATAAAAAACTCTTTTCAAATCTCACTCTTTGTGTTACAATAGTACATATGTGTTTAGGAGAATGTTATGGATTGGCTTGAAATTACAGTAAAAGTTCCGACAAACCGATGTGAAACGGCGGCGGCTATAGCAAATATGACCGTACCTTACGGTATATATATTGAGGATTATTCAGACCTTGAAAGTCAGGCAATTGAAATTGCCCACATCGACCTTATTGATGAGCAGCTTATTGCTAAAGACAGAAATGTTGCTCTTATTCATATTTATGCAAATAAGGATGAGGATTTTACGGGGCATCTTGAATATTTAAAGGAATGCCTTACGGCAGAGAAAATAAACTTTGAGGTTTCCTTTAATACTGTTGCAGATATTGACTGGAACGAATATTGGAAAAAGTTTTTTCATACAAAAGAAATCGGACAGCGCCTTGCTGTTGTTCCTGCCTGGGAAGAATATGATAACCTTGACAACAGAAGTATTATTAAGATTAATCCCGGCGCTGCTTTCGGAACGGGCACACACGCTACAACCTCTCTTTGTCTTGAACTTCTTGAAAAATACATAAAAAGGGAAGATAAGATTCTTGATATCGGTTGCGGTAGTGGTATACTTGCAATAGCAGGTGCTCTTTTAAGCGAGGCTGAAGCGGTGGGTGCCGATATTGATGAAGCCTCAGTTAAGGTTGCAAGGGAAAACGCCGTAATGAACAAGGCTGATGCCTTGACACAGTTTATTCACGGGGACCTTGCCGAAAAAGTCAACGGTAAGTTTAATATAGTTTGTGCTAATATCGTTGCCGACGTTATTATAAGACTGCTAGAAAATGTAGCAGATTATATGCAAGACGGCGCTGTACTTATTGCATCTGGTATTATTGATACAAGAGCAGCAGAAGTAAAAAAAGCCTTTGACGATTTCGGTTTTTATATTATTGAAGAAATTACCAGAGATAACTGGTATGCTTTTGCTATTGGAATAAAGGAGTAACTATGTTAGTTTTCGAAGAACTTAAGCAGCGTATTACGGCGCACCATGGGGAAATGGTTGACCTTAAGGATGCTATTTCTTACGATTCGCTTAAATTGGAAATAGATAAGCTTGAATATAAAACAGCCGAGAATTCCTTTTGGGACGACCCTGAAAGCTCTCAGGTGGTTTTGCAAAAGCTTGGCGCTCTTAAAAATAAGGTAGAAGCTTATGATAAGCTTGTCAGTGCCTATGATGATATATTAGTGATTATCGAGATGGCTGACGAGGAAGAAGACGAGTCTATGCTTGAGGACATTGTTTCTGACATAGACTTATATGAGAAAAATCTTGAATCTCAAAAGCTTGAAACCTTGCTTATAGGCGAGTATGATAAAAATAACGCTATCCTTACTTTCCATGCAGGTGCTGGCGGTACTGAGGCGCAAGACTGGAATCAGATGCTTGTCCGTCTTTTTACAAGATGGGCTGAGCGTCACGGCTTTAAAACTTCACTTGTTGATTTTCTTGATGGAGATGAAGCTGGCCTTAAAAGCGCTACCCTCACTATTGAAGGTTTAAACGCTTATGGGTATTTGAAAAGCGAACACGGTGTTCACAGGCTTGTGCGTGTTTCACCCTTTGATTCTTCGGGGCGCCGACATACATCCTTTGCTTCCCTTGAGGTTATGCCCGAAATAACCGATGATGTGGAAATTAATATCAGGGAAGAAGATTTAAAGATTGATACCTACCGTTCAAGCGGTGCAGGTGGTCAGCATATTAACAAAACCTCCTCGGCTGTACGTATAACACATTTGCCTACGGGAATTGTGGTTGCCTGTCAGACCGAGAGAAGTCAGTTTCAGAATAAAGATACATGTCTTCGTATGTTAAAATCCAAATTGGTTGAGATAAAAGAAAGGGAGCACCTTGATAAGATAGAGGACATCAAAGGTGTTCAAAAGGAAATTGCCTGGGGCTCTCAGATACGTTCTTATGTGTTTATGCCCTATACTCTTGCCAAAGACCACCGTACCGGCTTTGAATATTCAAATATAAACGCCGTTATGGACGGTGATATTGACGGATTTATTAATGCTTACCTGAAGGCTGCTTCTACGGGACAGCTTTCTGATAATAAATAATGAAAGGGAAATTAAAATGAAAAAGATAATTTCTATAGCGCTTACAGTTTTATTAATCACTACTGCGTTGTGTGGATGTGGTGAGAAGTATGACAGAGAAAACTACGTTAAAGGTCTTGAAAAGTATGTTGACCTTGTTGACCTTGAAAACATAGTTGTAGACACGCAGAGCGAAGAGTATAAGGAAATGGAAACTAATATTTTAAATTCCGATTTTAATTCTTATACTTATGAAGTACAAGACGGTAAGATTGAAAATGGCGATATTGCTAATATCAATTATGCCGGTAAGGTTGACGGTGTTGCTTTTAGCGGCGGTACTGCAGAAAATTATGACCTTGAAATCGGCTCTGGTACATTTATTGAGGGCTTTGAATCTCAGCTTATTGGTGTTGAGGTTGGAAAAACTGTTGACGTTAATGTCACCTTTCCCTCGGATTACGGTGACTCTACCGACCTTGAAACTCAGACAAAGACCATTACGCTTAGCGGTGCAAAGGCTGTGTTTACCGTTAAGGTAAATAATATTTCCCGTAAATTTAAGGAAATAAATGATGAGTTTGCGAAAAAGGCGGGCTTTGAGAATGCTGAAAAATACAAGGAAGATTTAAAGGAAAGAACTATTAAGGCTTTTGTTTATAATGAACTTATCACCAAGTCTACTATAAAAGAGCTTCCGCCTGATAAGGAAGGAAACTGCTACAGCTACCATAAGGACTATTACACACAGTACGCCTCTTCCTATTCGATGACATTTGCCGACCTCCTTTCTGAAAACGGCATGACTGAGGACCAGTTTAAAAATGAAATTCTTAAAGATGAAATAATAAGCTATGCTGTTTTTGATGCTTTAAAGCTTACCGTTACTAAGGAAGCTTTCAATGAAAAGGTAAATGCTTTGGCAACGGATAATAGCGCTACCGAAGCTGAGGTTATAGAACATTACGGTAAAAATTTCGTAGAATATATCTTGGTTTATGAAACCATTTATGATAAACTTTTGGAAATTGCAAAAGTAAAATAAGAACATAAAACCGTCTGATTTATTCAGGCGGTTTAAATTTTTCTATTTTTTGTAAAATATGTAAAAAAACTCTTGACTAATGTTGAAATGTATAATATAATAAATATTCGCTAATGATGGGGTATTATGGCTATCTTATACATATTTATGTTTATAAGTATGTGTTTATGATAAGCTTTAGTCCTCATTGTAAAGGTTTTTCTTCGCGGTTAAAAGGCCGTAAAATATTAGAGGAGTGATTGAAAACCTATGGAGACAACAGTTAAGGTAAAACCTGTTCAACTGGGAAAAAACACTCGTATGACATTTTCAAAAATCAATGAAGTTATCGATATGCCTAACCTCATTGAGATTCAGAAGAATTCATACAAATGGTTTATCGAAGAGGGACTGAAAGAGGTCTTTCGCGATATGTCATCAATTACCGACTATACCGGTAATCTGGTGCTTGATTTTATTGATTATAGAATTGACGAGAAACCTAAGTATGATGTTACGGAGTGCAAGGCGAGAGATACAACCTATGCTGCTCCTCTTCGCGTTACTGCCCGTCTTCTTAACAATGAGACAGGGGAGATTAAGGAAAGCGAAGTATTTATGGGCGACTTCCCGTTAATGACCGAGTCAGGTACTTTTGTAATTAACGGCGCTGAGCGTACTGTAGTTTCTCAGCTTGTTCGTTCACCCGGTGTATATTATGATGTGACAACCGATGTTAAAACCGGTAAGCACCTTTATACATCTACCATTATACCTAACCGCGGTGCTTGGCTTGAGTACGAATCGTCTATGAACGACGTACTTTATGTTCGTATAGATAAAAACCGTAAAATCCCCGTTACCGTTCTTATTCGTTCTTTAGGTGTTGAAACCAATGACCAGATTAACGAGCTTTTCGGTAGCGATGAATGTCTGTCTGCAACTATGGATGCTGACGGATTATCGACCAAGGCTGAAGCTTTAATTGAGCTTTACAAAAAGCTTCGTCCTAGCGAGCCTGTAACGGTTGAAGGTGCTGAAAATTATCTTGCTCAGTTATTCTTTGACGCCCGTCGTTATGATATTTCCCGCGTTGGTCGTTATAAGTACAATAAGAAGCTTGCTATCGGCGCGCGTATAGCAGGTCATATTGCTTCGCGTCCTGTTATCGACCCTATGACCGGTGAAATTATCGCAGAACCTGATACTATGATTACCAAAGAGCTTGCCGCTGAAATTCAGCGCAAGGGTGCTAACGGTGTATACGTATACTCTGTTGATAATGAAGGTAATAAGAAGGAAGTTAAGGTTCTCTCTAACGGTATGGTTGATATTAAAGACTTTATCGATTTTGAACTTGACGACGCCCGTATAAACGAGGAAGTTTCTTTTGCTTGTCTTAAAGAAATTCTTGAAAATAACGAGGGAGAAGAGGCTATTCGCGAGGCTATTTCTGCTAATGTTGATAATCTTATTCCAAAACACATTACCGTTGATGATATTTTTGCATCTATCAACTATTTTGTAAATCTCCATAACGGTATTGGTTCTATCGATGATATCGACCATCTCGGCAACCGTCGTATCCGTTCTGTAGGCGAACTTCTTCAGAATCAGTTCCGTATCGGTTTCTCCCGTATGGAACGTGTTGTTCGTGAAAAAATGACACTTCAGGCTCAGGATGTTGACAATGCTACTCCTCAGTCACTTATTAATATTCGTCCTGTAGTTGCTGCTATTAAGGAATTCTTCGGTTCTTCACCACTTTCTCAGTTTATGGACCAGACTAATCCGCTTTCTGAACTCACTCATAAGCGTCGTCTGTCTGCTCTTGGCCCCGGTGGTCTTTCTCGTGACCGTGCTTCTTTTGAAGTTCGTGACGTTCACTACACCCATTACGGCCGCATGTGTCCTATTGAGACTCCTGAAGGTCCTAATATCGGTCTTATTTCCTATCTTGCAACCTATGCACGTATTAATGAATACGGTTTTATTGAAACTCCTTTCCGTAAGGTTGATAAAGCTACAGGCAAGGTTCTTGATGAGGTAGTATATATGACTGCTGATGAAGAAGACGATTATTACGTAGCACAGGCAAACGAACCCATTGATGAAAACGGTTTCTTTGTTCGTTCAAAGGTTAATGCCCGTTACAGAGACGAATTCAGAGAGGTTGAGTCTAAAAATGCCGACTTTATGGATGTATCTCCTAAGATGGTTGTATCGGTTGCTACCGCTATGATTCCCTTCCTTGAAAATGATGATACCAACCGTGCATTGATGGGCTCTAACATGCAGAAGCAGGCTGTACCGCTTCTTAAAACCGAAAGTCCTATCGTTGCTACTGGCATGGAATATAAAGCTGCTGTTGACTCCGGCGTTGTTGTACTTGCTCAGCGCGCAGGTACCGTTGAGTATGTTTCTGCAGATGTTATTAAAATTAAGGCAGAAAACGGCGAGGTTGATGAGTATGAACTTATCAAATTCCTTCGTTCCAATCACGGAACCTGTATTAATCAGAAGCCAATCGTAAGCGTTGGTCAGAAGATTGAAGCAAATGAAGTTATTGCTGATGGTCCTGCTACCAGCAATGGTGAAATTAGTCTTGGTAGAAATGCTCTTATCGGCTTTATGACCTGGGAAGGTTATAACTATGAGGACGCTGTTCTCATTAATGAAAAACTTGTCCGTGAGGATATGTATACGTCTATTCATATTGAAGAATATGAAATTGAAGCCAGAGATACCAAACTAGGACCTGAAGATATTACCCGTGATATTCCTAACGTTGGCGAAGATGCCCTTAAGGACCTTGATGAACGCGGTATTATCCGTGTTGGTGCCGAAGTTACTGCAGGTGATATTCTTGTAGGTAAGGTTACTCCTAAGGGTGAAACTGAGCTTACTGCTGAAGAGAGACTTCTCCGCGCTATCTTCGGCGAGAAGGCAAGGGAAGTACGTGATACTTCTCTCCGCGTTCCTCACGGTGAATATGGTACTATCGTAGATGTTAAGGTATTTGACCGCACCAATTCTTCAGAACTCAGCCCTGGTGTTAACCTTGTCGTTCGTTGCTATATTGCACAAAAGAGAAAGATTTCTGTGGGCGATAAAATGGCTGGTCGTCATGGTAATAAGGGTGTTGTTTCCCGCATTTTACCAAGTGAGGATATGCCTTACTTACCCGATGGTACTCCATTGGATATCGTCCTTAATCCCTTGGGCGTTCCTTCCCGTATGAATATCGGTCAGGTACTTGAAGTTCATCTCGGTTATGCCGCAAGTAAACTTGGCTGGAAAATTTGCACACCTGTATTTGACGGTGCTCACGAATCCGATATTATTCAGGCCTTTATAGAAGCTGGTGTTTATCGTGATATTATGTTTAATCCCGCAAAACAGCGCTTCCTTGAGCCTCTTGCAGGTAAGCTTCTTGTTGAAGAAGTAATTACTGAAGACGGTAAGAAGGATATACGCCGTATTGATGATGGTGTCCGTAACAGCGAAAAAGCTCTTATTGCTCTTGCTCTTGAAGGCAAATTAAAGGTTGTTGACGGTAAGACCTTCCTTAATGACGGTCGTACCGGTGAGCGTTTTGATAATCCTGTAACCGTTGGTTATATGTATTATCTTAAACTACATCACCTTGTTGACGATAAGATTCATGCCCGTTCTACCGGTCCCTACTCACTTGTTACACAGCAGCCTCTTGGCGGTAAAGCTCAGTTCGGTGGCCAGCGTTTTGGTGAAATGGAAGTTTGGGCTCTTGAAGCCTACGGCGCTGCTTATACACTTCAGGAAATTCTTACAGTTAAGTCTGACGACGTTGTCGGGCGTGTTAAAACCTACGAGTCTATCGTTAAGGGTCAGAACGTACCTAAGGCGGGTGTTCCTGAGTCCTTCAAGGTTCTTATTAAGGAACTTCAGTCTCTTGCTCTCGACGTCAAGGTTCTTGATGCTGATAATAATGAAATTGACCTTAAACAGACTTATGATGAGGATGACGATATAGGTTTGCCTTTCGTTCCTGCTTCCGAGGAAACCTTGGAGGAGGAAACCGTACTTGAAGGAAATCTTGATGGATATACTCTTCAGGACGAAAACGGCGATGAAATAGCAGAAACTTCTAACGAAGATTATTCTGATTTAGATGACGAAAATATTTAATGGAGGAAACGCTAATGGATAACAATATTGAATATGAGTCTATTAAGATAGGACTTGCGTCTCCTGAACAAATCAGAAGCTGGTCTTACGGCGAGGTTACAAAACCCGAAACTATAAACTACCGTACCTTAAAACCTGAACAGCACGGTCTTTACTGTGAGCGTATTTTCGGACCTACTAAGGACTGGGAATGTCATTGCGGTAAATACAAGCGCATACGTTATAAAGGTAAAATATGCGAACGTTGCGGTGTAGAAGTTACTCGTGCAAAGGTTCGTAGAGAACGTATGGGTACCATTGAATTGGCTGCTCCCGTTTCTCATATATGGTATTTTAAAACTATTCCTTCCCGTATGGGACTTGCTTTGGATATTTCTCCCAAAGCTCTTGAACAGGTGCTTTATTTCTCTCAATATATTGTTACCGACCCAGGTAATACTCCTCTAGAGAAGAAACAGCTCCTTAATGAAAAACAGTATCGCGATATGCGTGAAAAATATGAGGACGATTTCGTTGCCGAAATGGGTGCAGAGGCTATCAAAAAACTTCTTTGCGAAATCGACCTTGAAGAGACCTGTGCTGAACTCCGTCAGGAACTTGAAACTGCAAGCGGTCAGAAGCGCGTTCGCATTTTAAAGCGTCTTGAGGTTTTAGAGGCATTCCGTATTTCCGGTAACCGTCCTGAGTGGATGATTCTCGATGTATTGCCTGTTATTCCTCCTGATATCAGACCTATGGTTCAGCTCGACGGCGGACGTTTTGCTACCAGTGACCTTAACGACCTTTATAGACGTGTTATTAACCGTAACAACCGTCTAAAACGTCTTCTTGAGCTTAATGCACCTGATATTATAGTACGTAACGAAAAGCGTATGCTTCAGGAAGCTGTTGATGCTCTTATTGACAATGGTCGTCGCGGAAAGGCTGTTACAGGTGCTAACAACCGTGCCCTTAAGTCTCTTTCCGATATGCTTAAAGGTAAGCAGGGACGCTTCCGTCAGAATCTTCTCGGTAAGCGTGTTGACTATTCCGGTCGTTCTGTAATCGTTGTTGGACCTGAACTTAAAATGTATCAGTGCGGTCTGCCTAAGGAAATGGCTCTTGAACTTTTCAAGCCATTCGTTATGAAGCGCCTTGTTGAAGAAAAGAAGGTTCCTAATATTAAGGCTGCGAGAAAAGCCGTTGAACGCGCAAGCGGCGATATATGGGATGCGCTTGAAACCGTTATTAAAGAACATCCTGTTCTTCTTAACCGTGCTCCTACACTTCACAGACTTGGTATTCAGGCGTTTGAACCCGTTTTGGTTGAGGGTAAAGCTCTTAAACTTCATCCTCTTGTTTGTACTGCGTACAACGCTGACTTTGACGGTGACCAGATGGCTGTTCACGTTCCTCTTTCTGCTGAGGCACAGGCTGAAGCCCGTTTTCTGATGCTTGCTGCTAATAACCTGCTTAAACCTTCTGATGGTAAGCCTGTCGTAGTTCCTACTCAGGATATGGTTCTCGGTTCTTACTATCTTACTATAGTTAAGACCGAGGAAGAGGGTACAAATAAGGTGTTCCGTAACAAAGAAGAAGCTATTATGGCTTATTCTAACGGTCTTATTGGTCTTCATGCTCCTATTCGTGTTCGTTTTACCCGTGAAGACGGTCTTTCACGCCTCGTTTGGTGTACTGTTGGTTTCGTTATATTTAATGAATCTATTCCTCAGGACCTCGGTTTTGTTGACCGTACCAAAGAGGGTCACGAGCTTGACCTCGAATGGAGTTTCAAGGTTAAAGATGAAAATGCCGTTGCTGTTGAAAGCAATGACGACATTATTCAGAATAAGGTTGGTAAGAAACAGCTTGGTAAAATCATTGACAAGTGTATCATTGAAAAGGGAACGAGCGCTTCTTCCGTAGTTCTTGATAATATTAAGGCTACCGGCTTTAAATATTCTACTCAGGGTGCTATAACCGTTGCTGTATTTGACGCTGTTATTCCTGACAGCAAAAGCGAAATTATGCAGAATGCTGAAACAGAAATTGATAAGGTGAGCAAGAAATATCGTCGTGGCTTTATGAGCAACGAGGAACGTAGCCGCCACGTTATTGAAATCTGGAATAAGGCAACAGAAGATGTTGCTGACAGCCTTAAGGATAACCTTGATGAGTTCAACCCCATCTTCATGATGGCTGACTCGGGAGCTCGTGGTTCTATGAGCCAGATTCGTCAGCTCGCAGGTATGCGTGGTCTTATCGCTAATACTGCCGGTAAGGTTATTGAGGTTCCTATCCGCGCTAACTACCGTGAAGGTCTTAACGTGCTTGAATACTTCCTCTCTTCACGTGGCGCCCGTAAAGGTCTTGCTGATACCGCGCTCCGTACTGCTGACTCCGGTTATCTTACCCGTCGTCTTGTTGACGTTGCGCAGGATGTGATTATCCGTGAAGACGATTGTAATACTACTGAAGGTCTTACTGTTACCGAAATTAAAGACGGTAACCACGTAATTGAACCTTTAGAGGAACGTCTTATCGGTCGTTATCTCTTAAATGACTTTGTTGATGAGGCAACAGGCGAAGTATTAATCAGTAATGATAAAATTCTTACTGCTGACGATGCCAAAAAGATTTGTAACACCGGAGTTACGGAGGTTACAATCCGTTCTATCCTCTGCTGTGCTTCTGACCACGGTGTATGTAAGAAGTGCTACGGCGCTAACCTTGCTACCGGTAAACCTGTTACTACAGGTGAAGCTGTAGGTATTGTGGCTGCGCAGTCTATCGGTGAACCCGGTACTCAGCTTACAATGCGTACTTTCCATACCGGTGGTATCGCAAGTGCCGAAGATATTACTCAGGGTCTTCCCAGAGTTGAAGAACTTTTTGAAGCAAGAAGACCTAAGCATTGCGGTCTTATTGCTAAAATCGGCGGTCAGGTAACTATAATTGACGAGAAGAAGAGCAAAATTATCAATATCCGCAACGAAAAGACCGAAGAAAAGGTTGCTATTCCTTACGGTGTTAATCCTCTTGTTCAGGATGGAGATTTCGTTCTTCCCGGCCAGCTTCT